>CAZKCR010000042.1:0-13467 GCA_964551055.1 uncultured Anaeromusa sp.
ATTACACCGCATTCCCGCGCCTAATTTAAACAATAAATAGATAATTTTTCTAAAGCTTGGCCTAGCCAGGCTTTTTTCATTAAAAAAACATTCAACATTACAAATCACCCTAAACAACTTATTATTTGTTTGCAATTATCTCAGAGCACCTCATGTATACAATATTCCCTCTTTTCCCTTGGGTCAAAGCAACTCAAGAAACAAATCGTTTTTGCTTTAAACTGAAATCAATATGTTTTCTTTTTGTAATTTTCGAGAATTGCAGGTACTTACACGGCGTACTTATGCACTTGTGAAAAGATTGACAACCTTAATGAAAATAAACTATAATTAAAAATGTGTTATATCGTTGTTGCGTACCCACAGACATTTTAATTTATTAACGTTTAAATGTGCCTGGCGCTTTTACATAACTCATTTCAGTTGTGTACACAGCATTGGTAAATGTGGTTATTCTGCAGTGATAAAACATACATTGCACAGATAATTTGGAGGAGGTAACAGTTCATGGCGAAAAAACCACTGAGAATTATGGAAACTGTGTTGCGTGACGGCCATCAGTCGCTCGCAGCTACCCGGATGCGTATTACCGATATGCTTCCCCAGTTGGAAATCCTTGACAACGTAGGCTACTGGGCTTTAGAAGCTTGGGGCGGCGCTACCTTCGACACCTGCCTTCGTTTCTTAAACGAAGATCCCTGGGAGCGTTTAAGAACGCTTCGCAAGCACATTACCAAAACTCCGATTTCGATGCTGCTTCGCGGCCAAAACATCTTGGGCTACAATCATTATGCCGATGATGTTGTGGAAGCTTTCGTAGCTAAAATGGTTGAACATGGTATTGGCGTTATTCGTATTTTTGACGCTCTTAACGACATCCGCAATTTGGAAACCGGTATCCGCGCTGGTAAAAAAGCCGGTGCTCATGTCCAAGGCGTATGCGTATATACCATCAGCCCTTATCATACCACCGAAAGCTACCTGGAATTGGCTCGCAGCCTTGTAGAACGCGGTGTTGATTCTATCTGTATCAAAGACATGGCCGGCTTGATTGCTCCTTATGATGCTTACAATCTGGTTAAAGCTATGAAAGAAGACCCGAAAATCGGTGTACCGATTCATCTGCATTGCCATTATACCAGCGGCATGGCTTCCATGGCTTACCTGAAAGCTGCTGAAGCTGGTGTTGACATTGTCGACTGCGCTCTTTCGCCGTTTGCAATGGGCACTTCGCAGCCTTGCACCGAGTCCCTCATCGCCACCTTTGAAGGTCACGAACGCGATACCGGCCTGAAAAAAGAAGACCTGTATCCGGTTGCTGATTATTTCTCCGGCGTTAAAAAATCCTTGGCTAATGACTTTAACTTGAACACTGCCTTCGACGTCTCCACGAAAGTGTTGACCTTCCAGGTACCTGGCGGCATGCTCTCCAATCTGCGTAACCAGCTCAAAGAGCAGGGTATGGAAGATAAATACGATGAGTTGCTTGAAGAAATGCCTCGCGTCCGCGCTGACCTTGGCTATCCTCCGCTTGTTACTCCTACCAGCCAGATCGTTGGCTCCATGGCAACCTTCAATGTCATGATGCAAAGCTTCGGTCAGGAACGCTATTCTCAGGTTCCTCGCGAAGTAAAAGACTTGGCTCGTGGTAAATACGGCAAAACCATCCGCCCTGTTAACCCCGAAGTGGCTGATAAAATCATCGGCGGCGAAGAAATCATCACTTGCCGCCCTGCCGATCAGATTCCTCCGCAGATGGACGAACTGAAAGCTAAATTGCAAGAGCTTGGCTATGCTAATCCTCCGATTGAAGACGTTCTCTCTTATGCCGTCTTCCCGGAAGTAGCTGTCAACTTCTTCAAAGCTAACGGCCGGATGTAATTACGATTGCAACTCAAAGAAGAGCTCGCTTTAGCGAGTTCTTCTTTTTTATTGCTCAAAAGTCATCTTACATAATAAAAAAGTGCGTTCCGCCAAGATTTCTCAGGGAACGCACTTTTACATATCTTCTGTTGTTCAGCTGTTCAATGGAAGCAAGACCCGCCAATAAATTCACGCAAAATAGAATTTGCCGGTACCAAATTGTCTTCAACTTCATGAAAATAGGCCAAAAAGCTCAACAAGCGTTTGGCTTCGCTATATTCTGAATGCTCTGGGCCAATGGCTTCCAGAAGCGGTTGTGCATGTTTCCGCAGCATGCCCAGTTCGTAAATCAACGCGGAGTTAAACATGATATCCGCATCTTCCTGATAAGGAAAAATATTACGATGTTCGCCCCTGCGCACCGACGGCCAAATCCGCAAAGTAGCCAACGCATCGTGCGAACGAAATTGATGATCCCGCACAATACGCCGCACCAACCGCGCATCAGTAGTTGGAATGCGATTATGTTGATCAAGAGACAATTGGGTTAGTGCACTAATGTAAATTTTCACCTTTCGATCTCTTGGCACGACTTCGGTCAAGCGTTCATTCAAGCCGTGAATGCCTTCAATAATTAAAGGCTGATTGTCGGTAATTCGTATCCGTCGGCCGCTTAATTCTCGCTGTCCCGTGCGGAAATCAAAACGAGGAATTTCCACTTCTTCACCTGCTAACAGCATCTCTAAGTGGTGATTAAACAGTTCCAAATCAATGGCTTCAATAGCCTCAAAATCCGGCTTGCCTTCTTCGTCAATCGGCGTATGCGCCCGATCAACAAAATAATCATCCAACGAGATAGCCAATGGCCGCAAGGCATTGACGCGCAGTTGAATCATAAGACGCTGCGCGAAGGTAGTCTTTCCAGATGAAGTCGGTCCTGCAATCAGCACCAAAGCCACTTCTTTCCGATGCTCCGCAATATAATCAGCTATTTGGGCAATTTTCTTTTCATGCAAGGCTTCAGCAATCCGCACCAAGGAGGCAGTCTCTCCTTGCTCCAAATGACTATTTAAAGAACCTACATCCGTACATTCTAGAATGCCGCCCCAAGATTCCGCTTCCTGGAATACTTTCGCTAGTTTAGGACGATCACGAAAGCCAGCCACTTGCTGAGGTTCTTCCCGTGACGGAAAGAGCATGACAAAACCATCTTGATACGGCTCCAACGCAAAAAGAGGAACCTGTGCCGTGTTAATAGCCATGGCCCCATAAAAATAATTATGAGTATCGCCGCAGTAATACAAACTAACAAATTCCCGCTCCAGAGATTCCAGCAGCAATACCTTGCCATATAGTTTTTCCGCAGCAAATAATTCAATTGCCTCCGTGCGAGGCAATACTTTCTTCACAATAGGCCGCTTTTGCGCCACGATCTCCCGCATTCTCGCCTCTAGTCGCGCTACAATTTGCGCATCCACTTCTTGGTTGATCGATAACTTGCAATACAAGCCGCCATCTAGCGAATGCTCTACACTCACATCGCCGTCTTGTAAAAAAAGTTCCTTTACAGCTACCACAAGTACCATCGATAAAGTACGCTGATAAATGCGGTTTCCGTCTATCGTTGATACATCCAGAAATTCAACGCTTGCGTCTTCAGTCAACAGCGTATTCAAGTCCTTGACTTCGTGGTTAATTCGCACTGCCAAAACCTTGTCTGCATCTCCCGGATAATGCACAAGCAAATCACGCACTGCCCTATTTTTAGGACAGGGTATTTCTTTTCCTAGATCAGTAAGTTGCACGCGTATCATGAAAAGCTCCCTTCAGGAGGGTATTAAAGGAACAATACCTCAATAAATTTGTACGTTACTGCGCTTACCAGCGCAGTAGAAGGAATCGTTAGCACCCAAGCCATAACCATCTGCTGCGCGACACCCCATCGCACCGCATTAATGCGTTTAGCCGCCCCAACGCCCATAATCGAGCCGGAAACTACATGGGTAGTGCTAACAGGCAGATGCAGCAGCGTTGCCGAAAAAATAACCAAGGAGGAATTAATATCCGCTGAAAAACCATTAATAGGCTCCAACTTGAAAATTTTAGCCCCCATCGTCTTGATGATACGCCAACCGCCAAAAGCCGTACCAAATCCCATGGCCAAAGCCGCTGCTATTTTCACCCAAAAAGGTACATCAAACACATCTAAATAGCCAGCGCTCACCAAAGCCAACGTGATAATGCCCATTGCTTTTTGCGCGTCATTGGAACCATGCGCAAAAGACATCATTGCAGCTGCCAAAATTTGCAGCTTTTTAAACTTATGATTTACCCGCGTAGGAGCTTGTTTGCGAAAAGCCCAAAACAATGCATTCATGACCAAAAATCCGCAAACAATAGCTAACAGCGGTGAAAGAACTAATGATAAAACAATTTTTACAATTCCTGAAATTTTTAACGCAACCATTCCCTTAGCAATAATAACAGCTCCCATAACACCGCCAATTAGGGCATGAGAGGAACTGCTGGGAATGCCCAGCCACCAGGTCACTAAATTCCAAAAAATAGCTCCTACCATAGCAGCGATAATAATAGGTTCGTTTACCATACTGGCCGCAGTGACAATATCACTGCCAATGGTCTTAGCCACGCCGGTGCTGTACATGGCGCCGGCAAAATTCAAACATGCCGCCATATATACGGCCACTCGCGGCGGCAACGCCCGCGTTGAAACCGAGGTTGCAATCGCATTGGCCGTGTCGTGAAAGCCATTAATATAATCAAAGACTAGAGCAAGAACCACAACTGCAATCAGCAATGTATCAGGCATATTTCATGGCCATCCCTCTTAGCAAATCTGCAATGGCTTCGGAATGATCCAAGGCGTTCTCCAGATATTCTAAAATATCTTTCCATTTAATCACTTCAATGGGATCTGGAGTGCATTCAAACAGGCGCGCCACTTCCTGCCGATAAAATCGATCGCCTTCGCTTTCAAGGACACTAATCATACGCACATGACTTAATATTTTTTCTTGATTTTTTTTGATATTGCCTAATAAAGCGCTAGCGCTGGCAATTTCTTCCGTACATTCCGCAAGCAGCCGTCCTAATTCTTCAGCGCCCGCTTTATGGGTCGTAACGCCATATAATGTCATTCTTTCAATAATACCGTGAATAAAGTCCACGCCGCTGTCCAGCATATTGGCCAATGCGTAAATATCTTCTCGATCCAGCGGTGTAATAAAGGTTTGATTTAAGCGATCTAAAATGGCATCGTTAACCTCATCCGCCTGATGCTCCAATTCATAGATTTGCCGCATACTCTCGGATAGCTGAGAGGGATCTTCTGTAACACGCTTCAGCGTTAAAGCGCCTTCTCTCAATAATTGAGAACTTTCCACAAACAACTTGAAAAACTCATCTTCCTTCGGTTTCAGGGAAAACATAGAAAAAGACCTCCGTTTTTCTTCAAGGCTTCTATTTTATATGAATAACACCATTTCTTACTATACCATACTTAGTTCACCCTAGACAATAATCCCTTGTTTAACCGCAATAAGAAACAACCGAACAAATTTTGCTCGGTTGTTAAAATCGCACTCATTTTTTAGCTAGGCATGCTTCAAAAGACGGTTCTCTTATTCCGTCTTGGCTATGGCTTGCTTGAATTTTGTCGCCATGCCTTTAATCTTATAAGCGGGAACCGCGCAAACAGCGACACGGATACCTTGGGTAAGAGGTACTGCAAAAATATAATCTTTCTGCAACTGTTCACAGACAGCCTCCGGATTTTGAGCAGGAATGGATAAAAAGAAACCGGCCCGGTATGGCAGCATGTGTAAAGAAACCTCAGCAGCTTCATTGACAAAAAGATCCGCACGCTCCCGGATTAAATGATAAAAGCTTTGCCGCTCCGCATCTACCGCCGCTTTTAGCCGGGCATCATGATAAATCGCAGCCATCGTAGACATCGCCGGTGTATTAATATTAGACCAGGTAGCCCGGCTGGTATATTGATTAATATCCGCAAACTCCTGAATGACATCTTTATTGGAAGAAATGCCGATCATAGCCCCGACTCGCTGCCCATACATCGTAAAGGCCTTAGACATGCTAAAAGCAACAATGGTCAACAGATTCTGCGGCAAGTGTCCAAATTTGCTAAAAAATGCACGGCACTCGTTGTCCTCCCCAGCAAATTCCAAGTAAGCCGCATCCACCAGCAAAATAATGCGCTTGTCCGGATTTTGTGCGCATGCCTTTGCTATCTGCAGTACACCGTCCCACTCCGCATCGCTCAAGCTATAACCAGTAGGATTATGCGCCGGCGTATTGAGAATAATCAATACACTGTCTTGCTTGGTCAATACATCCACAACTTTGGCTTGAAATGCTTGAAGATTAAAATTTTGCTTTTCATCAAAAAGCTGAAACGTATCCAATTTTCGCAACGCATCATGACAAAGCACGTTGTAGGGCCCCCAGTACCAATCGGACGTGAGCACAGTATCTCCCAATTCTGTATAGTTCCAAATAGCATGATGAATCACACCACAGCCTCCGGCAGTCGCCACTGCATCTATGTAAGCGTCCGGCTTATGCTCCCCAAAGGTCATATCAATAGCCGCTTGTAAAAAGGCCGGCTGTCCCGGGATGGGCGAATAACGAACCAAATCCACCGTAGGCAAAGCGCGAAAAACCTTTTCCACAGTAGGAAGACAAGCCAAAGCTCCTTCATCATCAAGAATTGCGCCAATCGTCGCATTGACTACTTTTTCCTTGCCAACTTTAGCTTCCGCTTGTACAGCCGCCGCGTTGGCGCCAAAAATATTATCAGTGGCAAACTTGCCTTTCGCATGAGATGCGGCCAAAGAAAATGACATAGTGGTTCCCCCTCATTCCATTTATCTTTTCTAGTGTAACACAGGCAAGGCACATGAAGTAAGCTCCCAAGTAAAAAACCAAGACCAAGAACCGAACAAGAGAGCCAACGTCACGAAAGGGTACGAAGGAGAAGTACTGAAGGCAATGAAATAGAAAAAGAGGCCGCATAAGCGGCCCGTTATAGGCATAAAATATCTCTTACTTTTCTGGAAAAAACAGCGCATGCACTGCATTAACCGCTTCTTTCGTTCTTTTTTCTCGAATCAAACAAGAAATGCTGATTTCCGAAGTACTGATTACCTCTAGATTGATCCCCATACTTCCCAATGCGCCAAACATTTTAGCCGCTACCCCCGGGCTGCCATACATCCCAGCACCGACAATGGATACTTTCGCCACTGCCTCATCAATTTCCACGCCGCCAAAATTCTGCGCAAGCGCAAGTTCTTCCATTAGCGTCCGTGTCTGAGCCGCATCATCCTGTCCGATCGTAAATACCATGTCAATAATTCCTTTTTCATTGGCCCGTATGCTCTGCACAATCATATCCACATCAATATTGGCCTGAGCCAGCGCCGAAAAAATCAAATGGGCAATTCCCGGCTGATCTGGTACGCCTAATACCGCCACTTTGGCTACATGAGTATCATGTGTTACACCGCGAACGGCACATTCTTTTTCTTCCATTGTATATGCCTCCCTAATAATCGTTCCCGCAATTTCCGTAAAAGTAGAGCGCACATGAATAGGAATGCCGTAATTTTTACCCATTTCCACGGCTCGCGGCTGCATTACTACCGCCCCAAGACGGGCCATTTCCAGCATCTCATTATAAGTAATTTCTTTCATTTTTCTTGCCGAAGGCACAATACGAGGGTCCGCCGAATACACACCATCTACATCGGTCAAGATCTCGCATACGTCTGCTTGCAAAGCTCCAGCCAAGGCCACTGCCGATGTGTCCGAGCCGCCTCGTCCCAGCGTAGTGATATCCCCAGTCTCAGCCACTCCCTGAAAACCGGCAACCACTACAACCTTGCCTTTATCCAGTTCTGCAAGCACCCGCTTGGGTTCAATCCGACGAATTTTCCCCTTTAAAGATACCGGTGTTGTCGTAATGCCTGCTTGCGGTCCTGTAAGTGAAATAGCAGGACAGCCTTTGCTGCGCAACGCCATTGCCAGGAGAGCAATCGATACTTGCTCTCCTGTCGTTAAAAGCTGATCAAGCTCTCTGGCGTGCGAATACGGCGCACCGCACACTTTTTGCGCCAACCCAATCAGCTCATCCGTCGTATCCCCCATGGCTGATACGACAATAACTACACGATCTTGTTCTTCTTTAGTCCGTATAATGCGTTCCGCCACTGCCTGAATTTTTTCCGCTGTCGCTACAGAACTGCCGCCAAATTTTTTTACAAGAAAAGCCATGATTCTCCTCCTCTTCTGTTTAGGTTAAACAGTAATCAAGTTATACTATTCTCTCTCAGAATACATTTCCCTCTTGCAAGAAGACACTTCTTTTCTGATAAGAAAAAACGTTGGTGCCAAGCTGTTATGCTCATCGCCAACGTTTCTACTGTAGCTTATTCTTGTTTACTCGCATTCAAGGGTACTTTATTAAAAAATTGCGGTGTTTTCAACATAACGTGCAAACTACGCAATGCTTGAAGATTTATTTCTTCGCCCCATTCTTCCGGCTGAATCTCCTCGATCGGCAATAAGTTCAACATGGGATCCGCATTATAGACAGCCTGCAGTTGCTGAATGGCCAAAAGCCCCTTGGCAGCTTGGCAAGCCTGAATAACTTCATTTTTTGTACACGTTAAGTGGAGGTAACACTCATTATTTATAGCGCTTTTCGACATCCCCATGACATAACTGCGGTCTAACGTAGGCACCACCTCATATACATGAGATAAAACCTGCATAATCAACGACGCACACAGCTCGACATACTGCTTGTTCACCGTCCGAATGTCTTTTTCTTCATAAGCAGGACGTCCTCCTGGAGACAGTGTACATATCTGAGTCGGCACAATTCCCTTTGGCGGCAGCCAAACGTGAAAAAGAGGAACCCCCTCCAATAAGTCAATATTAACTTCAGCTGAAAATCCAACCTCCAAAGAAGACAGAGCCACATCCATTTTCAGCAGCATAGCGCCAACATCACCGTTTAAAAGACGCTCCACAGCGGCAATACGCTCCTGTTCCGCCATTTCATGCTTCTTACGCGCTTCTTCCTGGGTTTTATGATGGTATTCAATCCGCCGCTTGATTTCCTCTTTAGTTTCCACCACTACCTTCTGAATTGTCTGCTGCCGGTCCTGTACCGTAAAGAACAAGGATGCAAATACTGTCAAAAGTAAAGAGGCTATAATCCACATGAGGAAGGTACTAGGACTCAATACCAAAATCAGCAGCAAAAAAGCAATAATCCCAGCTCGATAAGCAATGGGCATAAAGAATTTCCCCTGTGCCATCAAACGATTTTCTTCCAGTAAATCATCAAAGTTGGGAACCGGCTTCTCTTGAAACAACACCATTTCAAGCTGCGAATAATAATCTACTTCTCGATAATCTAAAATACTAAGTTTATTCAGCGTCTCTTCTACCGCTTTAGCCCGCTCATATTCTTGACGCCAGCGATCCACCTGATCGACATAGCGAAACGCAGGCGATTGTCCTGCAAACACCTGTTGTTGTTCCTTTTTTGTTTCTTTCGCCATCTAGAATAAGCCACCTTTCTCTATCTTACCGCTGCTTCTGCGTTCATCACTTATGTAGTTTCTATTATTGTAACGAAAATCACGCTGAAAAGTACAGTGCTTTTTTTCTAAACCCATAGACAAACCGAAATGTACATGGTACATTTAAAAAAACCTTTAAATTAGTCCGGCGAGACTAAAAAGGCATGCACTCATACGCTGCATTTTATGACCTCTTGCGCCGGCAGGAGGTTTTGTCTTTTTATGAACGCCTATTTAAGGAGGATGTTTCGAATGAGCAAACGTATGATCCCGGTTGATGAACGGCTTCCCTTTTTGCAAACCTTACCTTTAAGCCTGCAGCATCTTTTTGCCATGTTTGGCGCTACGGTCCTTGTGCCTATTTTATTCAAAGTAGACCCTGCAACTATTCTTCTCTTCAACGGAATTGGAACCTTGCTATATTTATTCATTTGCAAAGGCAAAATCCCTGCCTACTTAGGTTCTAGTTTTGCTTTCATTTCTCCTGTTTTTGTAGTCTTGCCGCAATTTGGTTATGGTTCCGTACTAGGAGGATTCTTCGCTGCAGGCCTAGTTTTTACACTTGTGGCTTTGTTAATTCGTCTTGTCGGCATTCGCTGGATTGACATCGTCTTCCCGCCAGCAGCCATGGGAGCCATTGTCGCTGTTATCGGTTTAGAATTAGCTCCGGTAGCAGCTGATATGGCCGGTTTAACCGCCAAAACAATTGATTCCAACGCCATTATCGTTTCCTTGTTTACTTTGACTGTCACAATTCTTGGTTCTGTGCTCTTCCGTGGTTTTCTCGCTATTATTCCCATTTTAATAGGTGTTTTAGCCGGTTATGGCCTATCCTTTTCCATGGGGATGGTAAATTTGAGCAATATCGAAAAAGCCCCGTGGTTCTCCTTCCCCACTCTCTATTCCCCAGAATTTCATCTGGGCGCCATTGCCGTCATCCTGCCGGCAGCTCTGGTTGTAGTAGCTGAACATATCGGTCATTTGGTCGTAACAGGCAACATTGTCGGTAAAGATTTAACAAAAGACCCTGGCCTTGACCGCTCGCTTCTAGGAAATGGCCTTTCCACTATGCTCTCCTCTTTATTTGGTTCTACTCCCAATACCACTTACGGTGAAAACATCGGCGTGTTAGCGATCACGAAAGTATACAGCACCTGGGTTATGGGCGGCGCCGCCATCTTGGCGATTATTCTTTCCTTCATCGGCAAACTGTCCGCCGCCATTCAAAGCATACCCGTACCGGTCATGGGCGGTGTTTCCTTATTGCTCTTCGGCGTTATCGCCGCTTCCGGCGTACGCATGCTGGTAGAAAGCAAAGTAGATTACAGCCGAGCCCGGAACCTCATCCTAACTTCACTCGTATTAATCATCGGCATTAGCGGCGCCAGCTTGCAGTTTGGCAGCATCAATTTAAAAGGAATGGCCTTGGCAACGGTGGTAGCCATTGTCGCCAGCCTCACCTTTAAGATCTTCGACCAACTGGGTTGGAGCAACGACAGCGAAACCGAAGAATAACCCCAACAGCAAAACACCCTATGTGAACAACACAACCGTTCTTCACATAGGGTGTTTTGTTATTATGACCGGAAATTGACGAACTGCAAATCAACGCCAAAATCTTTCATCTTTAATTCTCCAATAACCCGTTGCAAATCATCTTTGTCTTTTCCCACGACTCGGACTTGATCATCCATGATTTGTCCTTGCACTTTTAATTTCATATTTTTGATGGCTGCCACAATTTCCTTGGCTTTATCTTTTTGAATGCCTTTCTTCAGTGTAATAGATTGTCGCACCATACCTTGTGATGCATCTTCCATCTTGCCATAATCAAAACTCTTGAGAGAAACACCGCGTTTTATTGCTTTCGTTTGTAAGATATCAATCACGCTTTTCAATTTGTATTCATCATCCGCTAAGATACGAATCTCCATATCTCCTTCTAAGGAAATCGTTGATTTACTGCCACGAAAATCAAAGCGCTGTTTAATTTCTTTCACACACTGATTAACAGCATTATCCACTTCCTGCATATCTAAGTCGGAAACCACATCAAAGGAACACTCTTTTGCCATATTTATCAAGTCCTCTCTTTATTTATGTCGCACACTAATATGAACTGTACGGCGCAATACCGTAAAAAAAAAGGCGAATACCCCTCCCACCGTAAAAAAGAACGCTACGGGTTTGATGAGTATCAACTCACTGGTTGCTTGCAAAGAAAAGAGCAAGGCCGCCATATAGGCTAAAAATAGTTCACCAAAACGCGGACTTCCAAAGCGAGGTGCAATTAAAGTCCAAACGACAAATCCATAAGCTACAACCAAAAAGTACTTTGAAAATTCCATTTACTGCTCCTTCCCAAGACCATAGAATTATTAAATTCGCGATTTGCCGTCAATTTCCTGCTTTCGTTATTGCTGCGTAGTCAGCCAAACACCGCACAGAATACATAATGCTCCAAGTCCATGGGACAACAAAATCTCTTCGTTTAATAAAAGCCAGGCGGAAAATACTCCTGCTAAAGGAATAATATTGGAAAAAATCGCAGCTCGTTGCGGCCCAATTTGCTGCACTCCGTAGTTCCAAAAAGAAAAAGCCAAGATGCCGCTGCAAAAAACCATATAGATCATGCTCACCCAGCCCCAAGCCGTCAGATCCAGCGCTCCTCTATATCCTTCCCAGTAGGTCATACATAATAAGAATGCGGTTCCAATACAGCTAGACCAAGCGGTCGTCGCCAATGCAGACAAGCCGCCGCTTCCCATCACCCGTTTCCCCAGCAGCGTATACAGAGTCCAGAAAAAAGCGCCCCCAAAGATCAATAAATCTCCCTGCTGTAAAGACATTGACGTCAAGACCGCCCAAGACCCTCGCGTAATTACCAGCAGCGACCCTAAAAACGAAAGAATTACTCCGATCCATTGCAGCAGACGCAGTCGTTCTTTCCAAAAAAGCCAAGCAAAAATCGTAGTCAAAACCGGCGACGTAGCCATTAACAAACTGGCGTTGGATGCGGTTGTCAAAGCAACCCCCTTAAATACGAGAACATTGTTTCCGTAAATTCCGGTAATCCCCAATAAAAAAAGGCCTATCCACTGTCGCCCTCTTGGCCACGCTTTTTTTCCTTCGCGAAAAAGAACCCAAGCGGTCAGAACCAAACTAACCCAGAAAAAACGCATGCCTACCGCTGCCACCGGTGGCAACTCACCTACAATTTGCTTAACGGCAACAATATTGGCCCCCCAAAACAATGCTGTTACTACCAATAACCAGTATACGGTCGTCTTTTTCATTAACTATCCTCATCTCCGCCATTGCTTTTAGAAATCGGTAACTTATTGAAACTATCTGCTTTGGCGTCCAAAATATTATCAATTTTATCATGGTTGCCATAAAAATAAAAGCTTTCCCACTAAGGCTCTATGCCACATTAGGCAATTCATGATATACTACTGCTGCTGCGCAATGTCAGACGGCTTTTTTCTTCTTAATGCCAGCTAATCACTCGGGAGGCCTGCTATGCTTGTCTATCATATTCCTGCTCTATCCAAGCCCACTTCCATCCGCGACTTTATCCGTCTTCATTGCGGACTGTCCCAAAGTCTGTGGCGTCGTATACAAAGAGAAGGCTGCGTCCTCTGTAATGATCAAGCGCCCCCTCCTGGTTATTGGCTGCAACAGGGAGATATACTCAGCCTCTCCTGGCCCAAACATCCTGCGGTAATTGTTGCTCCCTTGCCCATTGACATAGCCTATGAGGATGAAGTCCTTCTCGTCGTCAACAAACCTGCCGGACTTTTAGCCCATCCCCATGCCGGCCCGCCGGAAGCAACCTTAGCTGATGCGGTTCTTACCCATTATCAAGCTTGTGGCTGGGATTACGAATACCATCCTGTGCATCGCCTAGACCGCAATACTTCCGGCTTAGTTCTTATCGCTAAACGCCCGGATATCCAGCATTTTTTTC
>CAZKCR010000043.1:0-13444 GCA_964551055.1 uncultured Anaeromusa sp.
ACGCCATAGGCGGCTTTATGCAAAAGCTCCTTTATATCCTTCTCTCCCAACTGCCGGTCTTTCCTCCGCATTTCTCTAGTCATCCGCCGTCCTCCTCACAAAATCGCTTTTACACTACTGTCTTTTCCCGTTTAAGCGTTCAATAACGCCCGCATAGGCCGGATATTGCCGCATTAGTTCTTCATACGAGCAAAGGCGAAAATCCCGATAGTCAAAACCAGGCGAGACCATGCAACTGACCAAGGCGAAGGAGCATTTTTCCGCGACCTCTGCTCCAAAAATCGTCTGCGCCGGTACTAAAACCTGCGGCTGTTCTCCTCGCGCCACATCCAGCCCCAATCTTACACTAGTCAATTCTCCTGCCGGGCTAATCATGTGCAGTACCAAGGGAGAACCATCATGATAAAACCAAATTTCATCGGACAAAAGCTGATGAAACTGTGAAACTCCACCGGACCTCAAAAGGTAATAAATCGTAGACGCTAGCGGCCGCTCTCCGGCATAGGCATCCGGCAGCATTGGCGCTCCCGCTTTTCGCTGATTCTTGTAAAGTTCTCTAAAATAGCCGCCTTCTACATGCCCAACTAATTGCAACGCTGCAATATACTCGTCTGCGGTTCGCTTCTCCTTTGCTTCTACTGCAGCCAGAGCGCTAAAATACCAACTGCAGCATACCAGCAGCAACACCAGCCCTACTTTTCGCAATGCCATTCCCCCTAGCAAAATATCGTTTCTTTGGTACATTTCGTGGCTAAACAATAAAAACCTGCTTCCTTTCTTACCAGAAAGAAAGCAGGTTTTATTCTACCCCAAGACAGTCAGTCTTTCAGGCCTGACAAGCTTCTAGAGCGCGTTCCCCTAAAAAAGCGCGAATCATGGCAACGGCCGCCTCGATGGTCTTGCCGTCTTTATCTAGCAGCGGATTGAGCTCCATAAACTCCGCCGAAGTAACTACTTTATGGGACGCTAGGCAACGCATGGCTTCCAAATGCTGCGACAGTGGCACGCCTCCCGCCACCGGCGTTCCCACGCCGCTGGCTTCTTGGGGATCCAGAACATCTAAATCGCAGCTCAAATGAATACCGTCGCAACGAGAAGTCAAATAGGCAACCGCCTCTTCCATGATGACCGCGCTACCGCGGCGGTACATATCCTCGGAGGTATAAATTTTTATGTTCTTTTCCCGCAAAAAGGTTCTTTCTCCTGCATCCAAATCCCGCACTCCAAACAACACCACATGCTCCGGACGAATTTTATGCTTATAACCGCCTACAGCAACCAGTTCCGGATGTCCTGCGCCCAAGCTTGCCGCCACCGGCATGCCTTGTATATAACCGCTTGGCGACGACTCCGGCGTATTGCTGTCGCCGTGCGCATCGTACCAAAGAAGTCCTAGAGAGCGATAATGCCTGGAAATACCCGCAATAGAACCAATCGCTACACTATGATCTCCTCCCAAAACTAACGGAATGCGTCCGCTACAGACAATCTCAGAAACCTTGATCGCCACCAATTCCAAACAGTCTCGAACCGCCCGCAGGTTATACACACTTCCGCTAGCAAAGGAGCTAATCGCTTGATTTTTGAGATTGAGATTCCCCTCATCAATAATGTCCAGTCCTGCGGAGCGCAGCAGCCGTACCAATCCTGCTGCACGCATAGCGTCCGGCCCCAGCTGCGTTCCGAACATCTCTTGTCCCAACCAGGTAGGAACTCCTAACACCGTAATCCCTTTTTTCTTGCCTTGTAAACGCATGCCGCTTTCTGCCTTCCCTTTCCCTCATACACTGCAACAAACAAAATTCCTTTTCTCTATTACTTTACTGACTTTTTTTGGTTATTCTTTGACTTCTTGATTTACATTAAATATCCTGCCTGAATACACAGAAAAGAAATTTTATTCACTACTATTAATAAAAGAACCAGCGTTTAATTAAAAACACTGGTTCTTTGTGACATGCTAAGTTAAAATTTGTAATCCAACAGGGATATCGCCCGTTGCTCCCATTCCACCTGCAGATGCCGCCCTGAAAGATAGTAGCGTTTTCCTACTGGAGCTGGTTTTCCATCAGTAGACGCCTCTTTTTCTTTTGCCCGCTCTTGTTCTTCTTTCTCCATAAGCTGCTTCAAAATATCCATTAAAGGTGATATTCGCGCAACTTCTTTGCCTTCCAACCATACGGAAAAGCTTTTCGTATCGCTCTCTGCGGCAGAGACTACATATACCTTGGCTGCATCTTTGGACACAATCGAGTCGGCCGTTGTCACATGCACCCTAGTATCCTGCGACGCAAAGGAAACCTCCGCTTCTTGTACGCCGCCAGTCACCGCTGCAGCAGACCCATTAGCTGCTGAAAGCGAACTGCTGACAACAGCCGTCCTTCCTACTTCCAGTCTGACGTCCGCCAGGGACTGCAACGGTACCGAAACAAGACGCGGCGTATTATTATTCGTAATAGCAAGGCCATTTTCCGTTTGCTCCACGCTAACGCGCGCCGTTTCCCCCTCATAATTCACTCGCGACTGCTTGCTTGTATAAACACCATCCTGACCTAGCGACGCCGGCAAAGATTCCTGAGCCTTTGCCTCAGTAGTTGCCAAGTCAAGGCGCTGCACCGTGCCTACTTCGCCTGAATCCCGTAGGAATAAGCCGCTTTGTCGTACCTGGCCCTGCAGCTCATTGCGGCTATCCTTTATGGAAAATTCCGTAGCTACGCTGCCCAAATAAATAGCGCCTACATCTGCTTCCTTCAACGACAGTAATTGATCTTTCCCTTGATCGTCTTTGGCCCAAATGCGCAGTTTGCCATAAACAGCGTCATTTTCATCAATCCAACCATTGCCGTCTGCATCGAATTTCGACAAATCACCAAATGCATCGCCGCTTTTAGCGCCAAAAAGCTCGCTGCCGTCATTGATTTTACCGTCTCCATTTTGATCTAACGCTAAAAAGCCAGCGCCGGGTTTAACAAAGGACATACTGTCTTTTTGACCGTCCGCATCCAAATCAAAAGCGTATTTTTCTTCTGTCAAGCCCACAGCGGCAGAACCTTTACCATACTGAATGACCAAGGGGTCTTCCAAGGTAGCCGTACTTTGCGTCTGAACCATTTCCGCCGTGCGCAGCATCAACGAGGTCTGATCAATTTGCAGCGTCCTGCCATCTTCCGTAGTCACCCGCCCTTGCGCTGACCAAGCCGTATACTCCGCTTCACTCAGAGTCTGCGTCCTTGTCTCCACCGCGCCGATTCGCAGACCTGTCGCAGCGCCGTTGGCATTAGTCGTCGCCACAAACACCGTTGACTCTCCCACCGCGGTAGTAGTTCCTTGCAACTGGGCGTTCTCCTGACGCGTCACCGCCTCACCTTGGCTTTGCCCTACAATAACCGCGCCTTGTCCCACAGTCACCTGCTGCGACGCTTCCGTAATAACGCCGACTTGCCGCCAATTACCGCTGCTTTGCGGCGGTTTTCCGATCGTAGCGCTGCTGCTGGTTTGATCCACTACAAGCTTGGTGTGGCTTTCGGCTGAAACTTCTTCCGAAATTATGCCGCTGTCCACTCCCATAAAGGCTGTTACATTTTTAAGCTCATCCTGCTCTTTCTGGGAAAGCTTAGAAAAATCAACACCTTTGTTCACCGCCGTATCTTTGCCAGCCGCTGTAACTGTCCGCAAGGCCCCTTCGCTCAATTGCACCTCGTAAGCCCGATCCGTCTGAATTTCCGTATGGCTGCTCTCTTGCTCCAAGGTTGTCGCCGCTGCCGTACTGGAAGCATATACGCTTTCTCTTTCTTTCGTGCCTAAAAAATGGCTGCTGCTAAATTCTACGGTACTAGAATCAATTTTCACCAACCTCAGCTCCTATATTTTTTTGCTTCACATAACCTGTAAAGCTCCTTATTTATAGTATCGTACGCTTTGTAAAATTTTTCACATATTTTTTTGTTTTTCGCGATATTTTTTTGAACTCTCTCGAAATTGGCAACTTTCCATTTCCTTTCTGTCCATTGCAAGTAAAACATGGTATGCTATGTTTATAGCGTTTTAGGCAAGGAGGCTCTTTCATGAACCGTGTTCTTTTGATCTGTATCCTGTCGCTTATTTCGATCCTCTATTCTTCAGAAAACGCCTTAGCCAGCCCTCAAGAGTTCATTATTATTAACAATACCGGCCACAATATTTGTGCACTATACATCGCACCATCCAATACAAATGACTGGCAAGACAACTTGCTTGAACAAACTATATTAGGGATTGCCGATCAGGCGACCCTTCCCTTTCACCGCAATGAACCTGCCTCTTTTTGGGATGTGCGAGTAGTCTATGAGAATGGTTCCAGCTATAATTGGAGCCGTTGCCCGCTGCGCAAGCAGCTCTTTATAACGCTCAAGCCCGAAGCTGCCACTTAAACTGTATTTTTTTCGCCCAACTAGTAAAGCGTCTCTAACGAGGCGCTTTTTTGTACAATAACTCTCTGCTGCGTTTTTTCGCCGCGCTAACTCTCCTTATGTCAATGACCGTAAAGAGCCTTTGACCAGTTTTTCCAACGCTGCCAAAGGAGGCGACAGCCACTTTTCCCGATGCCATACCATTTGCGCCACTACCGAAATACGACTGCTATCCCATGGCATCCTTACCAGCGTTCCCTGCTTCAACTCTTCGGCCACCACAATTTCCGGCAGCAACGACAGACCTAAGCCATTTTTTACACACTGTTTAATGGCTTCCAAGCTTTCAAATTCCCAGAACGTTGTCACCGGAACTTTAGCTTGCGCCAACAGTTCTTTCATCTCCGCCGGATAGCCGCTGTGACCTTCGGAAAAAATAAAAGTTTGTCCGGCCAATTGCTGTGTCTCTACTTGCGGCAAGCTTGCTAACGGATGCTGCGGCTCGGATACCAATACGGTTTTTCCATGAAATAAGGTTTCTTGCCGTAACTGCGACTGGCCGGATTCATCTTGAAAGCCAAAGGCTACATCCACCAGATTTTGTTGCAGCCATTGCCCAAAATCGCTGCAGTGGCCTACTTTCAGATACAGCTGCACCTGTGGATATAGCGTCCGGTATTCCTTCAATAGCGGCGGCAGCCAAAAAGCGCATAAAGATTCGGAAGCGCCAATGCGAATCATTCCTTCCAGCGTTTCTTTGCCGCAAAAAGCTTGGCGCACCTCGTCTTCCGCCTGCAGCAGCCTAGCCCCCAGACTTACCAGGCGTTCTCCTTGAGATGTCAAAAATATTTTTCGCCCCAGACGCTCAAACAACCGTATTCCCAACTCCAATTCTACTAGGCGAACATGTTCGGAAACGGTAGACTGTGAATAGTTTAGTTCTCTCGCCGCCTGCCCAAAATTCAAAGTCCGCGCTACTGCCAAAAAGGTTGCCAAATACTTGCTCTGCATTTCGTCACTTCCATCGGTTTTTCCGATCATTTTACACTATATTATCGTCTTATCAAATCTCTTTTTTCATGATACGATTCTTTTAAACTGTTAGTGCAATTGCAGAGGAGAAACAACACCGCCATGAAAGAAGCCATTCAACTCAAAAAAAGCATTACCTGGCTCCAAGGAACCGCCTTAACCATCGGGGCGGTTCTAGGCGCCGGCATTTTAGTACTCCCCTCCCTGGCCGCCGCCATAGCCGGACCAGCGTCTTTACTCAGCTGGGTCTTCATGGGCCTGCTTTCTTTACCCATGGTGGCCGTCATCAGCATGATGTCTTCACGGCATCCCGATTCCGGCGGCATCGCCACCTATGTCCGCCAAGGCCTGGGAGGGAAAACCAGCCGTATCGTCGGCTTGTGGATTTTAGGAGCCATGCCCTTTGGAATGCCTGTTACCGCCTTAATCGGCGCGCATTACCTGGGCGATGTGCTGGGGTGGTCCGCTGCGGCCATTTACGGTGTAGCGGCTGTCATGCTGCTCATAGCCGTAGTTCTGAACTACAGGGGCATTGATCTATCCGGCCGCGTACAAGTCCTGGTCGTCTCCTCCATTCTTGGCATTCTGATTTTAGCCATCACAGCCGCCCTTCCCCAGGTCCGTCCGATAGCCTTTTCACCCTTCTTGCCGCACGGCTGGCTGCCGGTAGGGCAGACCATGTCTCTGCTCTTTTTCGCCTTCATCGGCTGGGAAATGATCGGCCATCTAGCGGAAGAATTTCGCCGCCCCCTCAAGGATATCCCTTTAAGCCTAGGACTTGCCGCTTTGATCATCAATGTTCTATATTTGCTCATCGCCTTCGTCACCATCGGAACTTTGGCTTATCAATCCGCTACGCCGCTCACCGCTATGATTACGTTAGTAGCCTACGGTTGGGGCGAACAGGCCAGTCTGTTGGTTTCTTTTCTGGGCCTAATCGCTTGCTACTGTCCTGTCCACACATTTATCGCCGGCTTCTCCCGGCTGGTTTACGCTCAAGCCCGCGACGGCGCCTTACCTCCTGTTTTTTCCCGTCTGCACCCCCGCTTTCAGACGCCGCACTACGCTTTATTGTCTTTTCTTCCCATTTTGGGCCTCGTTCTTGGAGTCAGCTATCTTCTGGAACTGCAGTTGCAAACCCTAATTCAATTTCCTTGCGCTAATTTCTTGGCCGTTTATGCGCTAGGCATGGTCGCATCTTACCGCGTTCTTCCCAGCCGCGCTGGAAAAACGCTCGCTCTGCTCAGCGCCGCCTTAGCCGGCCTTGTATTCTTATTTTCAGGCTGGTTTATGCTCTACCCGCTGGGGTTAGCCTTAGGGGCCTGTATTGGACAAAAGCTGCGTCATTAAACGATTTAAGCAAAACAGAAAGCCAAGAAGCATGCCGGCATTTTAACAAGCCGACATGCTTCTTGGCTTTTTCAGTATACACAGGCACTTCCCATTACCTTTTTGTACCATACTGTACCGACCTCACTATGATCAAGGCAAGGAACACTTTTGTGTTCACTTCCAAAGCAGGAGGTACGTGTCATGGATTCCAGAGCCCCTATCGGCATTTTCGATTCCGGCGTAGGCGGGCTAAGCGTCTACCGAGAGATCCGCAAATTGCTGCCCCATGAAAATCTATTGTACTTCGGCGATACCAAGCGCGCTCCTTACGGTGTACGTTCAGTAGCGCAAATCCAGGACTTCACGCGTGAAATCTTGCAATTTCTAGAGCAAAACCAAGTGAAAGCCGCCGTGGCTGCCTGCAATACCATCACTGTAAACCTGGCTTCTTTGCCTAGCGAGTTTTCTTTTCCAATTCTCGGCATGAGCCAAGGCGCAAGTCAAGCTGCCGCCCTTAGTCAAACAGGGAACATCGCGGTTCTGGGCACTAATGCCACCATCCATAGCGGTAAGCACTTGCAGGCCCTGCGCCATATTGCTCCGTCCCTCAAGGTTTATCCTATTGCCTGTCCGCGGTTCGCACCGTTGGTAGAAGCCGGCTCCTTCACTGGCTCCTTGGCGGAGGAAGCCGTCGAAGAATATGTGCGCCCGCTACGAGCGGCGCAAGTAGACGTAGTCATTTTAGCCTGCACTCATTATCCTTTTTTAAAAGATCTGCTGCAAAAAGCATTGCCTAACGCCTATTTTCTCGATCCGGCGAAAGAAACCGCCGCTCAGTTGCAGTTGGCTCTGCAAAAACAACAGTTAAGCAACCGCCAAGGTCAAGGATATGACAAGTTATTTTTCTCCGGAAATACCCAAAGCGGCTTGCTGCTACTCCGCCAAGTTCATCTTCAGGGAAAGGCCGACATAGCTTCCGCCCAGCTTCCTGAGGCATTATTAAAAAATGAATCAAAAGGGGGACTTGTTCATGTCGTTTGCTGAAAAACAAAAAGGCATCGGCCTTGGTACGCAGATTATGTTGGGCATGATCTTAGGCTTTATTTTTGGCCACTTTTTCCCGGCCTTCAGCGTGTCGCTTAAAGTGCTCGGTGATCTATTCATTCGCATGGTCAAAATGATTATTGTTCCTTTGATTTTTAGCTCCCTCATCATGGGAATCGCCGGTACTGGAGATTTTAAAAAATTGGGCCGTCTGGGAGGAAAAACCTTAATTTGGTTTGAAGTAGCAACTACCATTGCCTTAGCCATCGGCTTATTTTTTGCCAACTTCTTCAAGCCTGGCTCTGGCGTCGTTATGTCCGGCGCTATTGACTCCTCCAACGCCCAGCAAATGGCTTCTAAGAGCATTGATATGATGCAAACCATCTTAAATATCGTACCCACCAACATCATTGACGGCATGGCCCGCGGTGACATGCTGCAAATCGTCTTTTTCTCCACTTTCTTCGGCGTAGCGGTAGCCTCTATCGGCGAACGAGGCCAACGAGTTGTCACCTTGGCCACAGACATCGCGGAAACCATGTTCAAATTTACGTATTATGTAATGCGGTTGGCTCCTATCGGAGTTTTCGCCATGTGCGCCTATGCCGTCGGCAAGTTCGGCTTGACCATGTTGATTCCTCTGAGCAAGCTGATCTTCACCCTTTATGGCGCCCTGTTCTTATTCCTAGTTGTTTTATTTACCTTTGTCTATCTTTTTACACGCGTCAATCTAAGACACTTTTTTCGGTGTATTAAAGAACCGGCTATGCTGGCTTTCACAACAACCACCAGCGACGCCGCTCTGCCTGTAGCCCTGCGCAATCTGGAACGTTTCGGCATTCCTAAAAACATAGCCACCTTCGTTCTGCCGACAGGGTACACCTTCAATCTGGATGGCGGTACTCTTTACAGTGCTGTCGCTTTATTTTTCATTGCCCAGTTGTATAATATTGAATATACTTTAGTTGAGGAAATCATGATTATGCTTACACTCATGCTGGCCACCAAAGGCATTGCCGCCGTTCCCGGAGGTTCCTTTATTGTTGTAGCCGGCACAGCCGCCTCCTTAGGGTTGCCGATGGAAGGAGTAGCTCTCTTGATGGGTGTAGATCGTATTTTGGATATGGCCCGCACTGGCTGCAACCTGATTGGAAACTGCGCCGCCGCACTAGTCATTGCCCATTGGGAGCATCAGCTGCCAGAGGACAGCCTGCAAGAAGGGTATGCAGCAACCTTCGACTGATTTGGTTTCTGGCCTGCTTGCTTGTAAAATGAGGCATTTCAGCAGCATCCCAACCCGATCTTCGGCGGGAAGTCTTGAAATGCCTCGTTTTTTAATTCCAGTCTTCATACACCGGAAAGGAAATGATGGTTGATGCAAACGCGTTTTGTCATTGTCGAAGACGATGAAGGGGTCCGTAAGGTCTTAAAAAATGTCATTAAACAGCACGCTTTAGGTGTGGTCATCGATGAAAGCGACAATGGCCTGGACGGTGAACGACTCATTAAGGAACTGCGACCAGACGTCGCGCTTGTCGATTTTCTGCTTCCGCAACAAGACGGCATGCAAATCCTGAAAAACGTCAGACGCTCTACCGGCCAGGAAACTTCGATCATTATTATATCCAAAGTGAATACAGAGTCCCTTATTTCCGAAGCCTACAGCAACGGTATCGAATTTTTTATCCACAAGCCCATTAATATCTTCGAAATGGTGTCTGTCATCAACACGGTCCAAGAAAAACGCAATTTGAAGCAACTAATGTCCGTCATTAACCAGACGGCTTCAAAATATTTTCCGCTGGAACCGGTCCAACATAATCAAGGACTGCAAAAAGAAAAGCTCTACCAAATCTTTGCCGAATTAGGCATCATTGGCGAGCTGGGAACCAAGGAAATTATTCGTTTTGTGCAACTTATTACCGCTCAGCGTCAGACTACTTTACAAGACAGTTATCAACTACTGGAATTATATAAAACCGTCGCCCAGGAACAAAATGAAGATTCCAATACCATTAAGCAGCGCATCCGCCGCGCCGTTGGCAAAGCCATGAGCAATACCGCCGGCTTAGGCGCCGACGATTATTATAATGAAATCTTCCAGAAATACAGTTCCGCCTTGTTTGATTTCCCGGAAATCCGCATTGAAATTGACTATATCCATAAAAAATCAGCCTATCATGGCAAGGTCAACATTAAGAAGTTTCTTGAAGGTTTGTCTTTTATTTCCGCCCAATAGCTTCTTTTATTGTAATGCCCTTAAGAAAAAAGCCGCCAGTTTAACGCATTTTGCGAATAAACCGGCGGCTTTCAGCGTTCTTCTACTAAACTCCGACGATTAAATTCCAAATGAAAAGCCGTATACACGTCAGGCAAAGATTCCATCCGAATTCTCCCGCCCAACAATTCCACCAACGCTTTCGTATGCGTTAGACCCAAGCCGGTAGACAAAGTTCCGGTCGCTTCCGAATATTTAGTGGAGTAACCAGGTTTAAAAATCACCTCATGATCGTCTTCTTCAATCCCGCAACCATCATCTTCTACTGCAAAAAAAATGCTCTCATCCTTGCTTTTTTCACTAATCGTTATAATACCGCCATATTTTGCCGCCTCAATGGCATTGATAATTAAATTGTTCAAAATGGAAACCAAACTATAATGCTTGCTTGTCACCCAGTCATCTTGGCAATGAAATCGCAAAATGAGCCGTTGTGGATTATCTTCCAAAAATCGCTTGGTGTTTTGCTCAATAATGCGAAATATTTCTTGAATCGGCATACCCTGTTCTTGGTGAGAAGCGTTAATAATCTGATCCATCCCACCGGCAACCCGGTAATAATCATGTTTAATTTCATGAATGTCCTTCGCGATGGTCAGCGCCTCCACGCGCAAGCTTTCTTGAGTCTCCGCAGGCTTCTGTTCCGGCGCCAACGCTTGATACAGCCGATAGCTGCGCGCCATTACCTCTTCAATATCTCTGGAGGATTTTTTGAGATAATACAATTCTGTTTTCAATTCTGCAAAAATCAAAATCAATTGGCTGTAACGATTAAAATGCTCCTCCGCTAAAACGAAAGCTTTATATCGTTTCAACAAATAATAGCCGTATAGCGTCAACAAAGCTCGAATTACAGCTGCTGCCGCCAGTTCCGGCATCATAGTCGCTGAACCGCTAAAAAAATCATCACGAATCGCCAGCTCCAGCATATTGCTTACTAAGTCAATCAAGCTTAATTTCCCCGCCAACGCATGCGGATTGCTGCTGCTGGAACGCAGATCCAAAAGAAAAAATAAACAGCCAAAACAGATATAGTAAACAAGGGCGGGAAAGGCGTGCGCCATGGACGTCCACACCGTGCTGTCAGAAAAACCAATATCAATGGCCATGCGTGTGAAGAAAATACCTAACGCGCTAAAAATAGCCGTAGGTATGATTGGCAGCTGCCTAAAATACAAAAGAGATAGGGAAATCGTCACTACGCCAAAAGTCAGTCGAAAATAATTATCAAAAGGATATACAAACATAACACTGGTTATACTGACTACCAGCACGGTATTCACAATCAATTGATTTTGCGATTGTATATCCGCAAGTAATTTACGCATATGCTTACACCTTTCTTCGCGGCCTTCGAAGAGCTGCCATTTCTATATGTATCATATCACAAGCACCAAAACTCCTTCTACCGCCAGCCGCTTTTACGGAAAGGATTTTACCACCTTTTCCAGAATGTATCCTACATATAAGCAAGTCATTTCTACACTATCGCGTAAAGGAAGATTGCATGATGAAAAAGTATTGTTTCACCATTGGCTTGGCAGCCATCTTGTTTTTAACCGCCCCGGCCACACTTTGGGCTGCTGAAAAGACTCCCGCCAGACAAGACATCGCGCCTCAATACCAATGGCATTTGCAGGATATCTATGCCAGTGATGCGCAATGGCAGCAGGACTATGACAAGCTAAAAAGCCAACTGCCCCAGCTTGCAACATACCAAGGAAAACTTGGCACATCACCGCAAACACTCTTACACTGCCTGAAGCAGCGGGACCAAATGAGCATTATCATGGGCCGACTGTACAGCTACGCCAAAATGCACCGCGATGAAAACACAACAAATGCCAACTATCAGTCCCTTACAGACAAAGCCGCAGCCCTAGGCAGCGCCTACATGACGTCAGCTTCCTTTATTGAGCCGGAGCTGCTGGCGCTCCCTGCGGAAACGCTCCCTGCTTTTCTCCGGCAGGAACAAGCGCTTAAGGAATACTCTCACTACCTGCAAAATCTTTTACGCCAGCGTCAGCACATTCTTGCGCCAGCGGAAGAATCGCTTCTGTCTCAGGCGGCCGAAATAGCCCAGATGCCGTCCAACACCTTCGACATGCTGACTAGCGCCGATATGCGTTTCCCAGACATTGTTGACAGCCAGGGACGCACGTTTCCTCTGAGTGAAGGAAAATACCGCGCTTACATGTCTTTTGCCGATCGGCAGTTGCGCCAAAATGCATACTTGTCTCTATATCAAACTTATGCACAATATCGCAATACTCTTGCTTCTACCTTGAACGGCAATATCAAAAGCAGTCATTTTTTCGCCGCAGCGCGGAAATACCCCTCCACGTTGACGGCGTCTTTAGATAACGATAACATCCCAGTTGCCGTCTATGACAATGTCATCACGACAGTCAAGCAAAATCTGGCCCCGCTTCACCGCTACGCGGCTTTCAAGAAAGCGACCTTGGGGCTTGACGAATTTCATCTATATGATGCCGCAGCTCCGGTGACAGCCAATGTACAGACGCACTACTCCTACGAAGAAGCCTGCCAACTCGTCCTGGCCGCGCTAGAACCATTGGGCTCGGAATATAACACGGTACTAAAGCAAGGTCTTGGCTCCGGCTGGGTTGACGTCTACGAAAATCAGGGCAAACAGTCCGGCGCCTACTCGTGGGGCGCCTACGGCACCCATCCCTTTGTACTGCTAAACTACGAAGGCACGTATGACAGCGTATCTACGCTGGCTCACGAGCTGGGGCATTCCATGCACACCTATTACAGCTATGCCAACCAACCCTTTACAACCTCCGACTATTCTCTCTTCTGCGCAGAAGTTGCTTCTCAAACTAATGAGATTCTGCTCGTTGAATACATGCTGAAACATACGCAGGATTCAGCCGTGCGCAAGCACCTGTTAGAACAGTACCTGGATACGATCTTGGGCAGCGTATACCGGCAAACTCAATTTGCCGAGTTTGAAAGAATTGTTCACGAACGCAGTGCCAAGGGCGATGCTCTTAGCGCCGACGATTTTGACGCCATCTGGCATGATTTGAATGTGCAGTATTGGGGTCCTGATGCTGTAGTCGACAAAGTAAGCGATGTCGGTTGGTCCCGGATTCCACATTTTTATCGCAACTTCTATGTTTACCAGTACGCTACCGGTTATGCAGCCGCAACGGCTTTAAGCGAACAAATCCTCACAGGCGGCGAGCCGGCGCGCCAAAAATATTTGCAGTTCTTGAAAAGCGGCTCCTCTGAAGATCCTTTGCAATTATTGCGTAAAGCTGGCGTAGACATGGCTACTCCCTTACCGCTGGAAATTACACTGCAAAAATTCTCCCGTCTCCTTAATGAACTGGAATCTCTA
>CAZKCR010000044.1:0-13336 GCA_964551055.1 uncultured Anaeromusa sp.
GGCAACTCCGTGTCGGTTCGAGTCCGACCACCCGCACCAAAAATCAAAACTCCGCGCAGCGGAGTTTTTTTTATGGTTTAAGAGAGTATAATTTTTTTCAATAGGCCTTTCGTCGCTTGGCAATTTTACAAGATGTGGCTTATAATAAGAAGGTAAATACCATATATAGTAGGAGGAGACGCTTGTGCGCTGTCCGTTTTGTGCATTTCCGGAAAGCAAGGTTATTGATTCCCGGGCGGCTGAAGAAGGGGTGTCCATTCGCAGGCGCCGCGAATGCCTGCATTGTCAACGACGTTTTACTACATACGAAGTAGTAGAAAAAGTACCTGTGATGGTCGTGAAAAAAGACGGCCGGCGAGAAATGTTTGATAAGGCTAAGCTGCAAGCGGGTCTTATGCGGGCTTGTGAAAAAAGACCAGTGTCTCTGCAGGAAATTGAAGAATTGGCTAACCAGGTGGAACGAGATATCTATAATACGATGGAGCGAGAGATTTCTTCGCGGGAAATTGGCGAGAGAGTCATGAATTTGCTGCAGGATGTGGATCCGGTGGCTTATGTGCGTTTTGCCTCCGTATATCGGCAGTTTACGGATTTGCATAATTTTAAAGATGAATTGGAATCTTTGCTTTTGCGGCGGCAGCAAGGGCCTGGTAAGAGCAAAGGGCGCAAAAAAGGCTAGGCCTACTCCTGCTCCTATTTTGAAATAAGCGAGGCGGTTAACTATATGTTCACAATGATTCGTAAACGGGATGGCCGGGAAGTTTCCTTTGATGAGACGAAAATTACCGATGCTATTTTTAAGGCGGCGAAAGCTGTAGGCGGCGCGGACCGGCAAATGGCAATGGAACTAACGTTGGATGTGCTACGCTTTTTAAAGCAAAAATATAATGGCGGCAGTTTTACGGTAGAAGATGTTCAGGATACTGTTGAAAAAATTCTGATTGAAAAAGGTCACGCTAAAACGGCAAAAGCGTATATTTTGTATCGATATCAACGGACTCGGATGCGTGAGTCCCAGTCAGAGCTGATGGATGCTGTAGCAGATATTTTAGTGGAGACAAGCCGTGAAAACGCCAATGTTTCTAACTCGCCTTCGGCTAAAATGTTGCAGATTGCTTCGGCGGCGAGCAAAGCATATTATCTGAACCGTTTAATTCCTGAAGAAATGGCCCAAGCACATCGGCGTGGAGATATCCATATTCATGATCTGGATTTTTACGGTAAAACGTTGACCTGCGTACAAATTCCTTTGGGAAAGTTACTGCATTCCGGTTTTAATAATGGCCATGGCTTTATTCGCTCTCCGAAACGTCCGGCTAGTGCGACGGCATTGGCGGCGATTATTTTGCAAAGCAGTCAAAATGACATGCATGGCGGACAGAGTTTTGCTTTTTTTGATCGCGATATGGCGCCGTTTATGGAGCAGGCCAGTGAAGAAGAAGTCTATCAAGCTATGGAGGCTTTGATTTACAATCTCAATTCCATGCACAGCCGCGCTGGGGCGCAGGTT
Organism: uncultured Anaeromusa sp.; assembly: GCA_964551055.1. GTDB lineage: Bacteria > Bacillota > Negativicutes > Anaeromusales > Anaeromusaceae > Anaeromusa. The sequence goes on from CAZKCR010000044.1 coordinate 1,511, forward strand.
CCTTTTTCTAGTTTGAATATCGGCACCGATACATCGCCAGCTGGTCGCAGTGTAATTAAAAATATTCTCTTGGCTTATGAAAAAGGCTTGGGACGAGGCGAAAATCCGATTTTCCCGAATATTATTTTCCGAGTTCAAGAGGGTGTCAATTTCAATTCCGGCGACCCCAACTATGATTTGTTTCAATTAGCTATGCGCGTAGCTTCCCAGAGATTAAATCCTACTTTTAGCTTTATGGATTCTTCTTTTAATGCACCTTATGGAGATCAGGTGGGTTATATGGGATGTCGCACCAGGGTGATGGCTAATTGCTGCGGGCCGGAGGTAACCGACGGCAGAGGCAATCTTAGCTTTACTACGATTAACTTGCCGCGTCTGGGGATTAAGGCGGAGCGAGATTTGATGAAGTTCTATCAAAGCTTGTCCGATTTGATTGATTTGACCTGCGAGCAGTTGTACCATCGTTATCAGGTGCAGGCGAGCTTAAAAGTCAAGGATATGCCGTTTTTGATGGGGCAGCACTTGTATTTGGAATCAGATAACCTTAAACCTAATGATACCATTGAATCGGTTATTAAACATGGCACGTTGTCGGTAGGCTTTATCGGTCTGGCGGAAACCTTAATTGCTCTTACCGGCGCTCATCATGGCGAGGACGAAGAAGCAAGGGCATTAGGGGAAGAAATCGTTTCGTTTATGCGTGATAAGGTTGACAAGGCCATGGATAAATACGGCCTGAATTATTCGCTGTTGGCTACGCCTGCAGAAGGTCTGTCAGGTCGTTTTTTGAGGATGGACCGTAAGGAATACGGTATTATTCCCGGTGTAACGGATCGCGATTATTATACCAATTCGTTCCACGTACCGGTTTATTATCCGATTAATGCCTTTGAAAAGGTGCGCATTGAAGGTCCTTATCATAGAATGACCAATGCTGGCCATATCAGTTATGTGGAATTCAGTTCGCCGCCTGTTAATAATTTAGCTGCGGTGGAAGCCGTATTGCGGCATATGAAAGAGAATGATTTTGGCTATGCAGGCATTAATTTTCCTGTGGATTTTTGCCAAAAGTGCGGTTATCTAGGAGTTATTGAGACGGAGTCCTGCCCGTCCTGCAGTGCCACCTCGGTACGGCGCGTGCGCCGGATTACCGGTTATTTGAGCACTACGGAGCGCTTTAATGATTCCAAACAACAGGAACTCAATGAACGTGTCAGTCATTTTCGAAAATGATTGTTCAAACAAGGGAAGTGTAATCGACTATGATTCGGTGTGCGGATATTATAGATGAATCCATTGTGGATGGTGAAGGAATCCGACTTACGGTATTTCTGCAAGGTTGTCCAAGACGCTGCGAGGGCTGTCATAATCCGGCATTGCTTCCAGTTGACGGCGGTACGGAGTGGGATGAGAGTCAATTGGTCCAAGAAATTTTGAAGCGGCTGACCCCTTTGCATAAGGGGATCACGTTTAGCGGCGGCGATCCCTTGTTGCAGGCGGAAGAGCTGGAAATTGTACTAGCTGAGCTGCGGATGCGACATTCGGATGTGGACATCTGGCTTTATACGGGCTACGTATATGAGGAGATCAGTCATTTGCCCGCTTTGCGTTGGGTTGATGTGCTGGTTGACGGCCCTTTTGTGCAAAGTGAAAGGGATTTGACCTTGCCATATCGCGGTTCGCGCAATCAACGAATTTTGGATGTGCGCAAAAGCCGTGAGGCTGGCTGCGCCGTACCATATGTACTGGCGGTAAGCTAAGCAATCACTTTCCTAAGGAAGGGATTTTCATGCATCAGTATTGTATTATACCGGAAAGCCAAGACTCGTTTTTACAGTTTGTGCAGCCCCTGGTCTTACCACAAGAAGAAAAGACCCGACTTTGTTCGGCTCAAATCGCCAAAGTGGATATTGATACAGAGGCGTTATCCTGGGTGGTGCATTTGAATGTAGAACGCTTGTTGGCAACGCAGACTTTGCAACAGTTAGCGAAAAGTCTTTGTCAGGGGTGCGGCTTAAAAACAGTTCGTTTTGTGCAGCGTCCCGGACGCCTGGAGGATTATCTGCAGTTGCATTGGGCAGAGGTTTGCGAACTGGTTTCCGGACCGCAGCCGGCTTTAAAAAGGCTGCTGACTTCTTCCGGCTGGGCCTGGAAGGATGAGTGCTTGACGCTGAACCTGCAGGGGTCTTTGGCGGCGGAATTGGTAGAGAGCCAAAACGTAGCCGCAAAACTGCAGCGCTGGATACAAGAAAGCTTTCAACGTCAGTGCCGGGTCTTTTGTAATATTACCCAGGCGGAGCCGATTGCGGCGCAACCGGAAGAAGCCTTGACCCCAGAATATCTAGCTGCGTTAGAAATGGTGCAGGATCAGCAAAAAAACGGTGGCGAAGGAACTGGAAAAAAGAGCAATATCTTTTTTGGACGATCGCTGTCCAAAGAAAAGGTACAGCCTTTATCGCTGATACAAGACGAGGAGAAATCCGTTATCGTCGAAGGAGAATTGAGTCAGGTCGATATTCGCGAATTGAGGACCGGACGATTTTTGATGACCTTTGACGTGGGAGATCCGTTAGGCGGTATTGCCGGCAAGGTGTTTTTTGACGATGGAGAAAGCTGTCGCAAAGCGGTAGGAGATGTGAAAGACGGCCTGCGAGTTCGTCTGCGGGGCAAAGTACAGTATGACAAATTCAGTAATGACCTCGTTTTGTTCGCTGACAGCATGAATCGCGCAGATAAAGAATTGCGTCAAGATGAAAGTGAAGAAAAACGGATTGAGCTGCATGCGCATACGCGTATGAGCAATATGGACGGCCTAGTATCGGCGAAAGAGCTGATCAAAACGGCGGCGCGCTGGGGGCATCCGGCGATTGCGATTACCGATCATGGCGTTGTACAGTCTTTCCCGGAAGCGCAGAAAATGGCGGGAGATTGCGGGATAAAAGTGATTTATGGTATGGAAGGATATCTGTTTGAGCATGATATTAACCAGGCGCGGCATATTGTAATTTTGGCTAAAAATCAAGTGGGACTGCGCAATTTGTATCGGTTGGTTTCCATTTCGCATTTGAAATACTTGCATCGCACACCACGTATTCCGCGTGCCGTCCTAGCGGAGCATCGGGAAGGGCTTATTTTGGGTTCAGCCTGTGAAGCTGGCGAGTTGATTCAGGCGATAGTGCATCAGGCGCCGGAAAGCGAGTTGCTCAGAATTGCCGAATTCTACGATTACCTGGAGATTCAGCCTATCGGCAATAATGCATTTTTAGTACGAGAAGGCATAGTGGCGGACGAGGAAGGGCTGCGCAATATTAACCGTAAAGTGTGCGAATTGGCTAAAAAAGTGGGTAAGCCTGTCGTAGCTACGGGAGATGTGCATTTTTTAAACCCGGAGGATGAAGTATACCGGCGTATTTTGATGGCTGGTAAAGGATTTTCCGATGCGGATCATCAACCGCCTCTTTATATGCATACTACAGCAGAGATGCTGCATGAATTTTCTTACTTAGGGAAGGCCAAAGCTAAGGAAGTGGTTATTGAAGCGCCGCAGCAGGTCTCTTCGTGGATTGAGGATTTCAAGCCCATTCCTAACCGTCTGTTTGCACCGGAAATTCCGGGAGCGGAAGAAAGCATCCGCTCCATGTCCTATGACAAGGCTCGGGAATGGTATGGCGAGGAACTGCCGAAGTTAGTAGAAGAACGCTTGGAGTTTGAACTGAAATCCATTATTGGCAACGGCTTTGCTGTATTGTATCTGATTGCGCATAAACTGGTGAAAAAATCACTGGATGATGGTTATTTGGTAGGGTCCCGTGGTTCAGTAGGTTCTTCGTTTGTGGCGACCATGAGCGGCATCACGGAAGTCAACCCTTTGCCGCCGCATTGGCGGTGCGAGCACTGTTTATATAGTGAATTTGTTACCGACGGCAGCTATGGCGGCGGGTTTGACCTGCCTGATAAAGACTGCCCGCAATGCGGCAAGCGGCTGCGCAAAGACGGACAAGATATTCCATTTGCTGTCTTCATGGGCTTCAATGGCGACAAGGTGCCTGATATTGACTTGAATTTTTCCGGAGATTATCAACCGGTGGCCCATAAGTACACGGAAGAGCTTTTCGGCAAGGACAACGTATTTCGCGCCGGTACCATCGCTACGGTAGCGGATAAGACCGCCTATGGTTTTGTAAAAAACTATTTTAACGAGCGGGGGCAGAATCCGCGCAATGCACATATCAATTGCCTTGTCAGCGGCTGCACCGGCGTACGGCGCACCACAGGACAGCATCCGGGAGGCATAACAGTTGTACCCCGGGATATGGACGTACACCAGTTTACGCCTATCCAGCGACCGGCGGATGATAAGAATTCCGGAACGATTACGACGCATTTTGATTATCACTCCATTGACGCCTGCTTGGTTAAGCTGGATATTCTGGGACACGACGATCCGACGGTAATTCGTATGCTGGAGGATTTGACCGGTATTGACGCAAAAACCATTCCCTTTGACGATCCGGTGACGATGAGTCTTTTTTCCAGCACGGATGCAGTCGGTTTGACTCCTAAGGAGTTGATGGGCAGCCCTGTGGCGACTTTTGGCATACCGGAGTTTGGCACGAAGTTTGTACGACAGATGTTAGAGGACACGCTGCCGACAACCTTTAGTGAATTGGTGCGTATTTCGGGATTTTCCCATGGTACTGACGTTTGGCTGAATAATGCCCAGGACTTAATTAAGGACGGCACCGCCAAATTGTCGGAAGCGATTTCGGCGCGAGATGACATCATGATTTACTTGATTCACAAAGGCGTAGAGCCTTCGGTGGCCTTTAAAATCATGGAAGGCGTGCGTAAAGGGAAAGGCATTACTCCCGAAAACGTGGCCAAAATGAAAGAAAAAAATGTTCCAGACTGGTATGTAGAGTCTTGTCAGAAGATAAAATACATGTTTCCGAAAGCCCATGCGGTAGCATATGTGATGATGGCTTTCCGCATTGCCTGGTTCAAAGTGCACCATCCCTTGGCTTTTTATGCCGCTTATTTTACAGTACGCGCCACGGAATTTGATGCGGCCCGCATTGTTGGCGCGAAAGAAAGTCTGAAAAAAGAGATGGACGTCATTGAAGCGCAGGGAAAAGAGGCTTCCACCAAGGATAAAGCGCTGTTTACGATCATGGAAATGGCGATGGAAATGTATTTGCGAGGTTTTGCTTTTAAACGAATTGATTTGTATGAGTCGGATGCTTCTAAGTTTCGCATTGTTGATGGCGCGCTGCTGCCTCCATTAGGCGCCTTGCAGGGTGTTGGCGGTTCGGCGGCACTAAATTTGGTTGCAAGTCGCTGTCCGGACAGGCCCTTTACGTCGCAAGAAGACTTGAAGTCACGGTCTCGTGTTTCCAGCGCCGTTATTGAAGCGCTGCGCAACCATGGCTGTTTGGAAGGCTTGCCGGAAAGTAATCAGTTGATGTTATTTGGCTGACGTTAACTAAAAAAGCTCCCGAAACCATAGGTTTCGGGAGCTTTTTTGATCATGTAACTAGAGCTGTATCAGCCGATTTTTTATCCTGCAGACTGCCCCTTGTTTCAATAAAAGTCTTAAGTACAATAGTTGCTTTAAGAAAGCGCTTTTACAGAAGCTAAGGCGCTGTCGAAATCAGGCGCATCTTCTACGTTAGGAACATATTGGATGTAGCGAATGACATCGTCCTTGTCGACGACGATGACGCCGCGGGAGAGCAGGCGCAGCTCTTCAATGACAAAGCCGTATTTAGAACCGAAATCCAGTGCTTTGTGATCCGAAAGGGTGGTAAGATTTTCGATGCCCTGGGCCGCGCAATAACGCTTGATGGCAAAGGGTAAATCCACACTGATGGAAAGAATGGCGACATCCGGAAATTTGGATGCATCTTGATTGAAAAACCGAGTCTGCGCATCACAAACAGGAGTATCAATAGACGGTACTACGCTGATGACGCGGAGTTTGCCAGCTGTGTTAGACAGTGAGAAGGGTTGCAAATCCTGCGTGAGCGCTTGGAAATCAGGCGCTTTTTCACCAACTTTCAATTCCCGTCCCAAAAGAGTCAAGGGAGTTCCTTTCATTTTTAAGTAACCAGTTCGCTTTTCCATGTAAATGCCTCCTTTTATTTTATGTTTATAAACGATAATTGAAGCTATCTGATAATCTTTTTCGACTACATTTATATTCTACCAAACTGACTGGAAATGTCAACAATAATTATTCTTAATTATGTGGAAGGTCAGTATGTAAAGGGTCGCATGGAAAAGATGAATGATTTTTGTTGTTAAGCAGGGAAGAAAAGAGTAAAAGAGAAGGGGTTTAAAAAACAATAGCGAAAATAATTACTATATAAAATAAGATAAAGCGGGAGGGAGAAACATGCGCACAAAAGGAATTAGCCGCAAGGTGATGCATCGGGAAGAAAGCCGAAAAATGGGGCGTGTAGCTATGTACGTCGGTGGTGCGGTGGCGATGATTCTCTTGCTGCTCATGATCGGATCGGCTTTATTTTAAGAAGGTGCTGGTCAAATTGTGACAAGCAAGGTATAATTTAAAAGAAGTTTTTTCTTAAATAATATTAATTCGCGGAGGTTGCTATGACAACACAAAAAATGGACATGTTGGAAAAAGGCGCTATTGTACAACGGGATCGCAATACCTATGCGGTTGCACCGCATATTCCCGGAGGTATTATTTTAGATCCTGATGTATTGCACAAAATTGCGGATGTAGCGAAGAAATATCAGGCTCAGGCGCTAAAGCTAACAATGGCCCAGCGTATTGCCATTGTTGGGATCAAAGAAGAGGATATCGACAAGGTTTGGGATGAATTAGGCATGGACAAAGGGCATGCTATTGGTCTTTGCGTGCGCAGCGTAAAAATTTGTCCGGCTACGCATTTTTGCAAGAGAGCGCAGCAAGATGGAGTAACCTTAGGCTTGGCTTTAGATGAACGGTATCATGGTATGGAGTTGCCTTCAAAATTTAAAATTGCAGTTTCTGGCTGCGTGAATGCATGTACAGAGCCTGTGCTGAAGGATATTGGCATCATTGGCTTGCCGAAGGGCTTTACGGTACTGATGGGCGGTAATGGGGGCGTGAAACCTCGTTTAGGCAACGAAGTGGCCCAAGGCTTAAATCAAGAAGAAGTACTTGCTTTAGTTGATCGCATTGTGGCGTATTATAAAACAAATGCCAATAAAAACGAACGATTAGGACGCATGATTGATCGTCTGGGCTTGGAGACGGTGCAAGGGGCAATCTTGTAATTTAAGAGAAGGAGGCTTTCCAATGGACCAGCAGTGGATTGTGGAAACCATTAATGCTATCGCCTCCATGGGGGCGGATGAGTCGGGCGCGGCTAATCGTCTGGCTTTTACGGTTGCCGATAAGGAAGCGCGGAGTTATGTTGCTTCTATTATGGAGTCTTTGGGCATGACAGTGCGCATTGACGCTATTGGTAACGTAATTGGCCGTTTAGAGGGAACGGAGCCGCAACTTTCGCCGGTGGCGATGGGCTCACATGTGGATACAGTACCGCATGGAGGGCACTATGACGGTGTTGTCGGCGTAGTGGGCGCGCTTGCTGCTGTAGGACGGTTGAAGGCGACAGAGCCGCTGCGACGCACAGTGGAGGTTATTGTCTTTGTTGCGGAAGAATCGAGCCGGTTTTCTCATTCCACGATGGGCAGCAAAGCGATGACAGGCAGCGCCAATTTGAACGCTTGGGAACGAGCTGTCGACAGCCAAGGGATTGCATTTCCAGAGGCATTGGCGGCGGAAGGTCTTTCTTTTGAAAGTTTGAGGCAATGCGTTGTGGCGGAGCAAACCTATCAAGCCTATTTGGAGTTGCATATTGATCAAAGCAAGCAGCTTGAGGAACGCGGCGCGGCTGTAGGCGTTGTGGAAGCTATTGCTGCACCGACACGTTTTAAAATGACAGTGACCGGTATAGCCGGACATTCTGGCACTACGCCTATGCATGATCGATATGATGCATTGGTCAGTGCGTCAGAGTTGGTGCTGGCTATTCGCAATATTGCTAATGATCATGCGGAAGATGATATTGTGGCTACTGTCGGAAATCTCAAAGTATATCCCGGGGCAATGAATGTAGTGCCGGGCAAGGCGGAATTGTGGGTAGACCTGCGCGGAACCGACCACGAATATATTGTGGAAAGCCTTCAGGAAATAAAAGATGCCGCTCTTTCCATCGCAGAAGATTATGAAACTCCAGTGACTATTGAAATGCTTTCGGCGGACAAGCCAGTGTCGATGGACGAGGAGTTGGTTTCGTTAGCGGAAAAAGCGGCGGAGGAAGTGGGCGTTGAGTGGATGCGGGCTGTAAGCGGCGCCGGACATGACGCCATGAATATGGCCAAGATTACACCGGCCGGGATGATTTTTGTGCGTTCCCGTGACGGTGTCAGTCATCACCCTGATGAATATGCGGCTCCAGAAGACATCGAAGCTGGGGTGCAGGTGCTTACGGCTATGCTGCGTCGACTGCTTGCCTGAGAACGGAAGGTATTGTCGGGCAGCGGGGGTGTCTAGTGGTATTCCTTGACGGAGCAATAAGAAATGGAGTAAGATAACAATGTACTGCCGAATCCATTGTATGGTACGGGGGAACCAACTTATGGGGTGAATCCGCTTCGGCGGAAGGGTATTTTCTCTCTCTTTTTCAACCCGAACCCGACAGCTAACCTCGGAGGCAGGAGTTTAAAGAGAGGTGATTCTATTTGAGATGCTTAAAGAAAATCATTGTTTTCGCATGTTGCGGCTTGTTCTGCACACTACCGGCGGTATTTGCGGCAACGGCCGCGCCGTCTGTGGCGCGTCAAGAACACACGGTTGTGCAGCAAGGGATGCGCGGGGAAAATGTCATGCGGGTACAGCATCTTTTAGCCAATCAAGGCTTTTATGCCGGTTCCGTAGATGGCGTATTTGGTCCGCAAACTTGGCAGGCTGTCGCTGATTTTCAAAGCATGAGCGGTCTGGGCGTGACCGGCGTAGTTGACGCAGGTACGCTAAGCGCGCTTGAAAGGGCTCAAGAGCAGCCAAGTCGTTTTGGTCGGTCCATAAATATGAAAGCTACAGCGTATTCGCGATTTGACCCTGGCTGCGGAAGTTATACGGCTCGCGGTAATTTGTTGCATAAAGGCTTAGTGGCTGTGGATCCCAATGTAATTCCCTTGGGAACTAGACTGTATATTCCAGGATACGGCTTTGCCATAGCCGATGACACTGGCGGCGCTATTAAAGGCCATGTAATTGATTTGGCTTTTGACAGCCATCAAGAAGCTATCAATTTTGGCGTCAGACATATTACGGTGTACATTTTATAAGAAGTACCTAATAAAGGCAGGCTTAGGCCTGCCTTTTTGTACATACAAGAACTTATAAGTTTTTACGGATGAAAAAATCTAGGGTCATCAAGGGCTAGGAGCTTCTGTATAAACGGTGGCATAATTGCATTTGAGACAAGATTTCCGCACGACTCGCAAAAATGGGAGTCGACGGCAGTTCCGCGAACTCGCTGGCGCTCAGACATACGGAACTTTTCTCCGTCGTCTCCCGTTTTTGCGTCCTGCGGACCGTCTTGCTCCAAAAAGCCTCAAATACGATCACGGCCACCGTAGCCTCAGTCGAACCCTACATGACTCCCGCGACTTTTGTTCAATCTTCGGACTTTCTCTGTTGCTCTGTGTGAACCGTACTCTGTCTTTTGGCATTTTCTTAAATTGAGAGGTGTACTATGAAAAACAGGTTATTGGAAGAAGTCTGTATTGCCGGACCACGGAATGAGCTGCAGGCGGTGGTGCATTATCCGCAGGGCGTAGCCGCGCAAGAGGCGTCTTGGTTGGTAATGAGTCATGGCTTTCGCGGTTCTAAGGACGGACATGGCCGGGCTGTGGAATTAGCTGAGCAGGTAAGCGCCAAAGGCATGGGCGTAGTTAGGTTTGATTTTACGCCATGTGAGTCCTTAGACAGGCAGGTAGAAGAACTTCTTTGCGTGACCGAGTGGATGCAGCTTCAAGGATGGAGGTCGTTGGTCCTTTTAGGCCGCAGTATGGGCGGTTGTGCGTCTCTTCTGGCAGCCGGTCAACTGGGGCGGCGAGTAAAAGGGCTCTGCTTATGGGCGACTCCTGGGGATTTACAGGCGACCTTTCAAAATGCTTTGGGACGGGAAGCGTATAGACAATTAGAACATGGAAACAGTATGGAATTGCAGGATGAATGGGGACGTCTTTATTTGGAGCCGGATTTTATTAGTGATTTTGCAATGTTGAGTCTGCCGGCGAAGTTGGTCGCGTTGGGGCCGTTGCCTTTGCTCATTTTACATGGTACGGAGGACGAATTAGTGCCGGTAGAACAGGCGCGGATTTATGCGAATGCTGCCCTGGGGCCGTGTGAAGTAGTGCTTTTGGAAGGGGCGGATCATCGATTTAGCGAACATTTTAGGGAAAGCGCAGCAGCAGTTACGGCGTGGCTGGAGCCGTGGTATACAAAAATATCCAGTTCATGTATACTGTAAGAAAAAAGATACTATTGCGGCAATTGCTGAAAGTGACAGTTCGGAATCTTGCTAAAGCGAGCGCCGTGCCGGGCAGGCAAGGAGGGTATGTATGGATTTTCAATGGACCCAGGACCAAGTTGACTTGAAAAACATGACCCAAGAATTCATTGCCAAAGAGGTTGCGCCATACGCTGGAGAGATGGATGCTGCTGGCGGGTTGCGTCTAGGATTGCAGGATAAGTTCCATGAAATGGGCCTGTTGAACTTGATCGTTCCCGAAGAGTACGGCGGTCCTGGTCTCGACGCGCTGACGATAGCGCTGCTTTATGAGGAAATAGGCAAAGGCTGCGCCGGCGTGGCCACCAGTATTGCCGCGAATGCGTTAGCTGCGTATCCGGTATTATTGTTAGGGACAGAAGAGCAAAAGAAGTTTTTTTTTGATAAATTGAACGAGGGAAAACTGGCGGCTTTTGCGTTGACAGAGCCGAACGCAGGCTCTGATGCAGGGGGCGTTGTTACGTCTGCAGTAAAGGACGGCAATGAGTATGTTTTAAACGGTAACAAATGTTTTATTACCAATGCTTCTAGTGCCGAGATATTTGTTGTTTTTGCCAATACGCGCAAAGCGGCCGGTATTCGCGGCCTGACTGCTTTCATTCTGGAAAAAGGAACTCCAGGCTTTTCAGTGGGGAAAAAAGAAGAAAAAATGGGTATTTGCGCCTCAGATACTTGCGAGTTGATTCTTGATGGCGTGCGAGTGCCGGAAGAACATCGCATCGGTCGGGAAGGCGAAGGATTTAAAATTGCTATGAAAACGCTGGATGCGGCTCGGCCTTTGGTAGGAGCTGTATCTGTTGGCATATCTCAGGCGGCGTTGGATTGCGCAGTGAAATACGCCAAAGAGCGTCAGCAGTTCAGTAAGCCAGTGGCTTCTTTTCAACTGGTACAGGCCATGGTAGCCGATATGGCCATGCAAATTGAGGCGGCGCGGCTGTTAGTGCATAAGGCTTGCTGGCTCAAAGATCAAGGAATGTCTTATTCCAAGGAAGCGGCAATGGCCAAGTGCTTTGCTTCTGATGTAGCTATGAAGGTGACCGTTGATGCCGTGCAAGTAATGGGCGGCTATGGTTACTCGAAAGAGTACCCTGCGGAAAAATACATGCGCGATGCGAAGATTATGCAGATTTATGAGGGGACTAACCAGATTCAGCGCTTGGTCATTGCCAACGCAGTTTTGTATTGAAGAAACATGCAGTAAAAAGCTTCCATTTTAGTGGAAGCTTTTTTATTT
>CAZKCR010000045.1:0-13304 GCA_964551055.1 uncultured Anaeromusa sp.
AAGGGCATGGATTTCTAGCCGCCACTAGCAAAACCGAGGCTGGATAGGTATAGTTTCCTTGGGCTCTGGCGATGGATACACGCCCTTCTTCCAAGGGTTGGCGCAATACCTCCAGGACCTGACGCGAAAACTCAGGCAGTTCATCAAGAAATAATACACCCCGATGGCTTAAGGTAATTTCCCCCGGTCGCGGTACCGAGCCGCCGCCTACCAAGCCGGCACAAGAGATCGTGTGGTGCGGCCGCCGAAACGGTCTTTGTTGAATCAAGCCCGCATCGCGGGGCAAAAGACCTGCCACACTGTAAATGCGCGTAACTTCAAGCGCTTCTTCTGGCGTAAGGGTCGGCAAAATAGAAGGAAGTCTCTGGGCCAGCATCGTTTTGCCGGTGCCTGGCGGGCCACTTAAAAGAACATTATGTTTACCCGCAGCGGCAATCTCTAACGCTCGTTTCGCGCCCTGCTGTCCCTGTACCTCTGCGAAATCCCCTCCTGTCAAAACAGGAGGCAGTATTCCAGGCAAAACGCCTGCCTCTGCTGGCGCCAATAGTTTTTTCTTCTGCAAATGCTCCATCAGTTCTTGCAGCGAAGCTACGCCGAAAGCCTGAACGCCGCTCACCAGAGCCGCCTCCTGCAAATTTTCCTGCGGCACATAGACAGTCTGGATTCCGGCTTTGCGGCAGGCGTCAACCATCGCCAAAACACCAGGCACAGGGCGTACCAGGCCCTCAAGGGACAATTCCCCCATGGAAACAACGCCTCGGATATCGTCTGGTTGCAACTGCCCTGTTCCCGCTAAAAGGCCTAAGGCCAGGGGTAAATCCAACGCAGCCCCTTCTTTGCGCATATCCGCAGGCGCCAAATTGGCCGTAATGCGCCGCGCTGGAAACTCAAAGCCGGCGTTTCGTACTGCCGCCCTCACTCTCTCCCGGGCCTCCCGTACCGCCGTATCCGCCAGGCCTACAATTTCAAAGGCAGGCAGTCCATTAGACAAATCCACCTCGACGGTAATGGGCACCCCTTCAATACCGCAGGTGGCGCAACCAAACGTTTGCGCGTACAAAACACATCCCCCCATGCGAGAAGCCGGCTCTCCGTCTATTGACGTAGAGCCGGCCTTGCTGTATTTCCCCTACATGCCAAAAGCATTGGGTATATGATGAATCTTCGGAGCTTCCTCTTGCTGCAGCACTTCAATTACGTCCATACGGCAAGCCGCTTCCGTCAAGCCCTTTTGCAGCAGCCACAGCTGCGCCGTGCGCAGCAATTTGCGCTGCTTGCCCCAGGTAACCGCCTCCGCCGGGCTGCCATAACCGGCGCTATGCCTTGCTTTCACTTCCACAAAAACAATGACTTTTCCGTGCTTGGCAATAATATCGATTTCTCCCATCTGACAACGAAAGCGTCGCTCTAAAATATCGTAACCTTCCTTGACAAGCCAGTTGGCCGCACATTCTTCACCGGATAAGCCAAAAACCAGATGCCGGGCCATCTTAAGCCCGCTTTCTTCCCAAACGCTGGTCTACGCGGTAAACATACGCCAATACTTCAGCCACAGCCTGATATAATTCCGAAGGAATTTCCCGATCCAAATGCACAGCCATTAACATCGCCGTAAGGGTTTTGTTTTGATAAACAGGCACGCCATGCCGACGGGCTGTGTCTAAAATCTGCTCGGCTAAATAGCCCGCCCCTTTGGCAACTACTTTCGGAGCTGTCGTAACGCCAGCTTCATAGCGCATAGCAATAGCTTGACGCCGTTGAATCGCCTCTTTTTTCAGTTCGTCTTCGCTTTTCTTGTCGTTCATCGCATATCCCTCCCCGCCAGCATGGAACGAATAGGCTCAAAGGTTTTTCGGTGAATCGGCGACGGCCCCAATTTTTGCAGAGCCGCCATATGCTCCGCCGTACCGTATCCTTTGTGTTCACTCAAAGAGTATCCTGGGTATTGTTCATCTAGTTTCGCCATCAGCCGATCCCGTTCTACTTTCGCTACAATGGACGCCGCCGCAATCGAAGCGCTCAGGGCGTCGCCATGAATTAGAGCCTGACAGGGAATATCCAGACGCTTTAAGTCCACCGCATCAGCCAGCACCGCCTGCGGCGCCGGCTGCAGTTGGCACACCGCTCGTTCCATCCCTCGCACGGTTGCCTGGTAGATATTATATCGATCAATTTCTTCCGGCTCCACCCATACCAAAGAGATAGCCACAGCCTGCTTCCGTACTTCTTCATATAGCCGATCCCGCTGCAATGGTGAAAGCTTTTTAGAATCATTAATACCTGTAATTGCGCAGTTTGGCGGTAGAATAACAGCGGCTACCGCTACCGGCCCCGCCAGGGGACCCCGGCCTGCTTCGTCGACTCCGCAGACAAGCTCTTTCCCCTGCTGCTGCCAAAGGCGCTCATAATGATGCATTGTGTATAACCGTTCTTGTTCCGCCTCCTGACGCTGCATACGGCGCTCCCTTGCGATTAAAAGTTGCTGCACGCCTTTGCGTGAATCGGCTTGCAGCTCGATAAACAGCTGCTCATTTAAGTCCTCTTCCTGCAGCAATTCGCGAATTTCCGTAATCGTTCTTTTCTGCGCCATCTGCCATTCCTTCCCTATACACTGCTTTTGCGCTGTTTTATGTATCATTTCTATTTTCTTTGCACAAATCCTTTTTGCTTAGACCTAAGAAAAAAGAAAAACCGCAAAAGCGGTTTTTCTCCCATTATTCTTCAGGTAATTCTGTTGGCTGTTCCTGCAGCGGCGGAAACTCCAAGGTCAACTTACCCAGCTTGCCATCTCGCAGTTCGCCCAAAATAATACGCCGCGCTTTTTCCAAATCCACGATACCGCCAGCGCGCAAACAACCCCGGCGCACCGCAATTTGACGCAGCAGTTCTTCTGTTTCTGCAGGCAACGGCAGCTCCAGTTTATAACGCTCTGCCAAACACTGCGGCCGATGCTCCCGCATCCAGCTCAGGAAGTAGCCGATTACCAATTCCATGTCATAGATATCGTCGTTTAGAGCTCCTGTGAGAGCCAACAAAATGGCAATATCCTGGTCATCCATGCGCGGCCACAATACCCCCGGCATATCCAGAAGTTCCACTGACTTGCCGATTTTCAGCCATTGCTGCCCTCGAGTCACGCCAGCCTTATCACCGGTCCGAACGGTAGCCGCTCCCAAAAGACGATTGATTAAGGACGATTTACCTACGTTGGGAACTCCCAAAATCATCGCTCGCACCGGATGATTGCGTATGCCTTTAGCAGCCAGCTTCTGCACCTTGGCAGCGCCTGCCTCTTCGATACGGTGTATAAAGGGCTTAATATTCTTCTTGCCTGAAGAATCCAAGGCAATCGCCTTAAATCCTTGCGCCTTGAAGTATCGCAGCCACTCTTCAGTCAACGCTGGATCTGCCAAGTCCGCTTTATTCAAAACGATAAGGCGTTGCTTGCCTGCAGTCCATTCCGTCAGCAACGGATTAGCGCTGCCTCGGGGAATGCGGGCGTCCAGCAATTCCACCACGACGTCCACCAGTTTCAGCTGTTCCCGAATCACTCTGTGCGCCTTGGCCATGTGTCCCGGGAACCAGTGAATATGTCTTTGTTTCATGAATTCCTCCGCGTTTCCAACTATACCTAAGGCAGTTGTTTCAACTGATCCAAAGGCCAAAATACCATAATAGCCTTGCCCTTCACCATATCCAAGGAAACAAAGCCTACATCGCGGAAACGGCTGTCCTCCGAATTGTTCCGGTTATCGCCCATCACAAAGATATGGCCTTCCGGCACGGTAGACAAAGGATAAGAACCACGCGTCTTCTCTAAAATGTATTCTTCATTTTGCAACTGACCGTTGACAAAAACTCGGCCATCCTTAATTTCAATGGTATCGCCTGCAACAGCAATAACACGCTTGATGAAATCACGGCTAGGATCCCGCGGATAGCGGAAAACAATAACCTCGCCTTTAGTGGGCTGCTGAAAGCGATAGATGAATTTGTTGACCACCAAGCGCTCGCCATTGATCAGCGTCGGACGCATAGATGGTCCTTCGACTAAATACAGCTCCACAATAAAGTAACGAATGAAAAAAGCAAGTATCAACGCAATGGCGATTGATACAACCCAATCTTTAATTTCCTGTCCTAATTTGCTTTGGCTCATTTTCCACAAACCCCCATCCGAAGCCTCTGAACGTATATCCAGCTTTTAGCAAGTCTTTATTATGATGCAAAAAGGGGACTGCTGCCAGTCCCCTTTCGTCGCTTAGCGTTTTTCTCTGATACGCGCTGCTTTGCCGCGCAAATTGCGCAGATAGTACAGTTTGGCGCGACGGACAATACCGCGACGCACTACTTCAATCCGCTCCAACCGGGGCGAATGCACCGGGAAAGTACGTTCCACGCCTACGTTGTAGGAAATGCGGCGAACGGTGAAGGTCTCACGCACGCCAGTACCTTTACGATGAATGACAACGCCTTCAAAAACCTGGACACGTTCACGGGTACCCTCGACAACTTTTACGTGGGCCCGGACAGTGTCGCCTGGTTTGAAATCAGGGATGTCGGTACGGAGCTGTTCTTTCTCCAAAGCTTCAATCAGATTCATGGTTTTTCCTCCTTATTCAAGACGTTCGTATCCTGCTTCAGGTATAGAGGACCGCCTTATAAACATTAAAATTATATCATCTTTCCCAAGTTAGCTCAAGAAAAAATTTAATCATCAGTCGCACTTTTCGCTTCATACCAGGCTTCGCCCAGCAAGCGATCTAAAATAATCGCCACTGCTGATCGCACTGGCAGATGATTGTATTCGCCGGGCCCGTAAATGGGTTCTAAAATCGCATCAAAACGACTCATGGTCTCCGCCTCAATACCCCAGCCGGTACCAAATAGAATCAGCCATGGCTGCGGTTCTTGTTGAAGCTTGCTGCGCATCTCCCGATAAGAAATGCTGTTGGGGTACACCCTCGCATCGGTAGTGACAATCAACGGCCGTTGTCCTTCGGCTTCTTCGATGCGCTTGCACGCCTCTTCTATGGAAGCGGCCAGTTCCAGAACCTGAAAGGCTTCCTTGCGATCCGGATTGTATTCGCTGCCGTAACCGTCCCGCCAATAGCCAATAATATCCTGTACAAGACGAGCTTGGCTCTCATGGGGATGAATGACAAAATAACGCGCTATATCATAGGTCCGGCAGGTTCTGGCCAAGTCATGGACGTCAAAGTTGGTTACCGCCGTTGCCACTACATCCATATTCCGGTTGTAAATCGGATAATGCACAAGCCCTACATAGACCTTTGCTCTTTCCTTCATGTCTCTTCCTCCTTGACTTCCGCCAGCAGCTTCGCATCCGCCTTTTCCAGTTCGCGCCCTGCTAACAGATCCGGGCGCCGCTTCCAGGTATTGCGCAGCGCCTCTTTGCGCCGCCAGCGTTGGATTTTCGCATGATCACCGCTGACAAGCACCTCCGGCACCTCCCAGCCGTTAAAGTTGCGCGGCCGCGTATACTGAGGGTACTCCAAAAGGCCGTCATAAAAGGAATCGTGAGGGGCTGAATCGCAAGATCCCAGCACACCTGGCACCAGGCGCGCCACAGCATCCGCCACCACCATCGCCGGCAGCTCGCCCCCTGTAAGCACATAATCGCCTATCGAAATGACTTCATCCACCACATGCTGGCGAATGCGTTCGTCAATACCTTCATAATGGCCGCACACCAAAATAAGATGCTCTTCCTTAGCCAAATCCAACGCCTTAGCCTGTGAAAAAGGCGTCCCCCCTGGACACATGAGCAAGACGCGCCCTGCGCCGCCGCGCTCCTTGGCAGACTGCACAGCCCGATAAATGGGATCCGGCTTCATAACCATCCCAGCGCCGCCGCCAAAAGGCGTATCATCTACAATGCGATGCTTATCCAAAGCAAAATCCCGGGGATTGATGTGGGAAAAGGAAAGCAGGCCCGCGTCGCGGGCCCGTTTTAAAATGCTATGCTCCAAAGGCGCGAACATCTCTGGAAAAAGAGACACAAAGGAAAAATGCAGCGAATTCATTCCCATACCTCCTGCAAGCGCACACGCATCAGGCCTTCTGGCAAAGAAACCTCGGAAACAACGCTCTTAAGAGCCGGCACCAGCACATCTTGGCTGCGTCCAGACTGACGCACCACATAAACATCGTTGCTGCCGGTTTCCAAAATCTGCACAATTTCGCCCAGTTCTTCGCCGGTTCGCTCATCAACCACCCGAAGTCCCAAGATGTCAGCCGTATAGTATTGCCCCGCCGCCAAAGGAAGCGCATCTTTACGGTCAATATACAGCTGCTGCCCCCGCAGCTTCTCAGCGGCTTCAACCGTGTCTACGCCTTGAAAATGCAATAGCGCCAAGCCTTTATGCACACCAGCGCGCTCTAAGGTCAAAACAGCGCCGCTGTGCATAAATACGCACTTCAAAGCAGAAAATCGTCCCGCCTCGTCGGTCAAAGGGCTAACACGAACATCACCCCGCACACCGTGCGGGGCAATGATCTGACCGACCAATATACGGTTAGTCTGTTTCATGGTCATCTTGGTCTCAGCTGCGGAAAGCCAGAACTTTGCCGTCTTCCAGAAGGATCTCCGAGCCCATGATCTTATTCAGATCATCGCCCACCTTCACATCGACGACGCGCTCCAACTGCCCTCTGACAATCTCAGAGCCGAGTTCGAGTTCCTGCGTGGCCTTGAGCTTGGCCAGCATTTCATTCTTGAATTCCAGGCGCTTTTGCTTTTCTGCCTCAATTTGTTGACGCAGAGCCACAAGTCCTTGGGCGTCCTGCTTGGCTTGTTCCGCCAACAGACGCTTAGCGTGAAACTCAATTTGCTGCAGTTCCAAATCCACCCCTTGCAAGGCTTCTTCAGTTTCTGCGATCAAACGCTGTTTGAGTTCCTCCGTCACCTTGGCCTTGATGGTCACAGGGCATTTCAGAGTCATGCTGTCCATGTCGGTAATCCACCTTTATTCGCTGATTTCCACGTTGACTTTTTTATTTTCCCGCGTCGCCGCCGCTTTCACGACGGTACGGATGGCTTTAGCAATCCGTCCCTGCTTGCCGATGACCTTGCCCATATCTTCAGGAGATACGCGCAAGGCGTATACGGTGCCATTACGGTCATCCGCTGCTTCGACTCGTACCTGTTCAGGATGCCGTACCAGGGCTTTGGCGATAACTTCAACGATTTCTTTCATGACGTTATCACACTCTTTCTCACTTCGAACGCTTCATTTCATCCCATTTGCTCATGATGCCTTCTTTACGGAGAATGTTTTTCGCCGTATCGGTAAGCTGAGCGCCTTTTTGCAACCAGGCCAGGACTTTCTCTTCGTCCACTTTCACCACTGCGGGTTCGCGAGTAGAGTCATAGTGACCGACGATTTCGATGAAACGGCCATCGCGAGGCGAACGAGAGTCAGCCACAACGATGCGATAAAAGGGGTTTTTCTTGGCCCCCATGCGATTCAAACGAATTTTTACTGCCATTGATATCACCTCCTTTATAGAATCATTATTTCATAAACGGCATTTTGAACATGCTGCTTAGTTTGTTTTTACCCATTTTCTGCATATCCTTGAAACGCTTCATCATCTTCCGCGCCTCAACAAACTGCTTCAGCAGCTTATTAACATCCTGCACGCGCATGCCGCTGCCGGCGGCAATGCGTTTACGGCGGCTGCCATTAATTAGATTGGGATCGCGCCGCTCCGCTTTTGTCATTGAGCGAATCATCGCCTCAACATGAGCGATTTCCTTTTCGTCGATCTTGATATCCTGGTTCTTTTTAAGCTGGTCCATACCGGGAAGCATTTCCATGATTTTATCCAAGGGCCCCAGTTTTTTCACCTGCTGCAGTTGATCCAGAAAATCCTCCAACGTAAAGTCGTCTTTGCGCAGCTTGCGCTCCATCTCCTTGGCTTGTTCCAAGTCGATGCTGGCCTGGGCTTTTTCAATCAAAGTCAGCACATCGCCCATGCCGAGAATACGCGAAGCCATGCGGTCCGGATGAAAGGGCTCCAACGCATCCAGTTTCTCGCCCATACCGGCGAATTTTATCGGGCAGCCGGTAACGGCTTTTACCGATAGCGCCGCCCCGCCGCGGGCATCGCCGTCCAGCTTGGTAAGAATAATACCGTCCAAGCCCAAGTCGCCATTAAAGCTTTCCGCCACATTGACGGCGTCCTGACCAGTCATGGCGTCAACAACAAGCAAAATTTCATGCGGCTTAACTGCGCTTTTAATATCCTTGAGCTCTTGCATTAACTCTTCGTTGATATGCAATCGTCCTGCAGTATCGATAATCACAACATCGCGCGCGTATAGTTTAGCATGTTCCAGAGCCTGTTTAGCAATCTCCACCGGTTTTGGCTCTTCCATGGTGAAAACCGGAATACTCAGCTGTTCCCCAAGTACCTGAAGCTGTTTAATGGCTGCAGGCCGGTACACGTCAGCGGCAACCAGCAACGGATTTTTGCCTTGTTTTTTTAAGTATTGTCCCAGTTTGCCTACAGTTGTCGTTTTACCGGCGCCCTGAAGGCCAACAAGCATAACTACTGTCGGCGGCTTAGGAGAGATAGTGATACGGCTTTGGGTGCCGCCCATCAACTCGGTCAGCTCGTCATTAACAATCTTGACGACCTGCTGCGCCGGCGTCAGGCTTTCCAGCACTTCCTGTCCTACAGCCCGCTCTTTAATCCGGCCAATTAAATCCTTGACCACTTTAAAATGCACATCGGCTTCCAACAGAGCCATACGCACTTCCCGAAGCGCTTCCGCGACATCGGCTTCGTTGATTTTTCCTCTGCCGCGAAGTTTTTTGAATGTCGATTGCAACTTATCGGCCAAGCCCTCAAATATCATGAGCAACCTCCAACAGCATACTCAATTGCTGCCTGGCCTCGCCAAGAGCAGGGATGCTTTGCACATTCTCAGGCAGGCTCTTTAGTAGCTGTTGCACCTGCCGTAAAATTCCCCGATCCTGTTCCTGCCGTTCCAGCAATCGCAATTTTCCTTCATACTCTTCCAAAATATGCTCCGCCCGGCGCAGCATATCATGCACTGCTTGTCGGGAAACACTTAGTTCCTCGGCAATCTCTGAAAGAGAAAAGTCTTGCAAATAATGTAATTCCACGCAACGCTGCTGTTTTTCCGTCAGCAACGCGCTATACAAATCAAAGAGACGCCCGATACGGACGATTTTCTCCAACATGTTCACCACCAACTTCTTGCCAAGCTCTAATACTTGACACCTGCTTTATTATACGCACTTCCTGGGAAGCCGTCAAGTACTTTTACTTGGCATTCTTTATTAGTTGGCAAACAAAGCTTGTGCAAACTCCTGCGCATCAAAAGGCCGCAAATCGTCCATGCCTTCTCCGACGCCAATCCATTTGACAGGCACGCCTAGTTCACTTTTGACAGCTACAATCACACCGCCCTTAGCCGTACCGTCCAGCTTGGTCAAAGCCACGCCGGTCACATCACTGACTTCTCCAAAAACACGAGCTTGATTTAAAGCATTTTGCCCGGTCGTAGCGTCCAATACCAACAGCGTTTCATGAGGCGCTCCTTCCACTTCCCGGCCAATAACCCGGTAAATCTTCCGCAGCTCCTCCATAAGATTTCCTTTGTTATGCAGCCTGCCGGCGGTATCAATGATCACTAAATCAAAGTTTCTCGCTTTGGCCGCCTGCAGTGCATCAAAAGCTACTGCTGCCGGATCCGAGCCTTCTGCATGCTTGATGACTTCGCAACCGATCCGCTGCCCCCAAATCTCCAGCTGGTCAATCGCCGCAGCGCGAAAGGTATCTGCCGCCGCTAAAAGCACCTTTTTACCTTGCGCTGCGTAAAAATGTCCCAATTTGCCAATCGTAGTCGTCTTGCCTACGCCATTGACGCCAACTACCAAGATAACGCCTACGCTTTTTTCCGGCAACTGCATGGAGGACACGTCTTCGCTCAGCATCGAGCTGATACGCCGCGCTAAAAAAGGCCTTAAATCATCAGGTTGGTTGATTTCTTTGGCCTTTATACCTGCGCGA
The DNA here is from genome assembly GCA_964551055.1 of uncultured Anaeromusa sp. GTDB lineage: Bacteria > Bacillota > Negativicutes > Anaeromusales > Anaeromusaceae > Anaeromusa. The sequence continues at coordinate 10,069 of CAZKCR010000045.1, forward strand.
ATGTCCTGCATCAACCGTGTAGTAACAGCTACGCCTACATCCGAAGTCAACAAAGCCATTTCAATATCATCTAAAAACTCTTCATCAATATCGGCATAACCCTTAATTACCTGCTCTATTTTTTCCGTAAAAGACTTGCGCGTCTTCTCTAATCCCGACTTCAAACGATCAAAAAAACCCATTCTTCATTGCACCTCTTCTTTAAAATTCACACCGTCGGCCTAACATGACCTCTTAGCTAACGGAAGACTGCTTTTCTTCATGACCCAGTTCTACGGAAATAATGCGGGATACGCCGTTTTCATGCAAAGTCACCCCATGCAAACGGTCTGCCGCCTCCATCGTTCCCTTACGGTGCGTAACCACCAAAAACTGCGTATGTGCTGCATAATCGCGCAAGAACCGACTGAAGCGGCGCAAATTGGCCTCGTCCAACGGCGCATCGATTTCATCAACCATGCAAAACGGCGCCGGTCTGTGCCGCAGGAAAGAAAATAACAGAGCAATTACGGTCAGCGCTCGTTCGCCGCCGGACAGCAGCGCTAAATGCTGCGTCTTTTTTCCAGGAGGCTGCACAAAAATCTCAATACCGGTTTCCAATAAATTATCCGGTGCAGTTAGACGCAGTTCCGCCTTGCCGCCGCCAAACAAGCTTTGAAAGGACGTAGAAAAATATTCATTAATCCGATGGAAGGCCTCTTTAAATTGACTAGACATAGTCGCATCCATTTCGGCAATAACCTGCCGCAATTGCTCCAAACTGGACGCTAAATCCTCGAACTGCCCTTCCAAAAATTCATGACGCTCCAACAGCTCTGCATATTCCTGCTCTGCATTGAGATTAACCGGCCCCAATGCGTCGATATCTCTTTCCAATCGAGCGATAGCCGCGTTAAAGGAAGCAGTGTTTCCTTCCACGCGCCATTCCTGGGCTTCTTGAGGGCGCAAGGCAAACTGTTCCCACAACTGCGTCTGCGCTGCTTCCACCTCATAGTCAGCTTTAGTCGTCTGCAATTCAATGGCATGAACCTTACGCTCCATCTCCTGGCTTTGACGCCGGCAGACTTCCTGCGCCTCCAGCGCCTGACGCCAAACAGCTTCGTGCTGGGCCCGTTCGGTTTGCGCCTGCGCTGCCGCCTCTTCCGCTTCTTTTCGCTTAGCAATCAGTTTTTCCTGCGCCTCCCGAACTGTTGCCAACGATTGCTGCGTCTCTTGCTGCTGTGCCTGCAATACGCCGTGTTCCGCCAAGAGTTGCTCCTGTTTGCGCGTTACATGCTCCAGTTCCGTTTCCATGCTCCGCAGACGCTCTTCCATCTGCCGACGCTGTTCCTCTAGCGCCGCCTGCCGCACTTTAACCGCCATAAGACGACTTTGTTCTTCTTCGCGTCGCCGCGTAAGCACAACCTGCTGTTCCTGCTGTGAGGATACATCCTCACGCTGCACATGATCAGCCGCTTCAAATGCCGCCAGCGATTCGGTCAGTTCTTGACGCTGCTGCCGAACCTGCCGCAACGCCAACTCCACCTCGCCGCGCCGTTTTTGGAGATTTTCGCCAGCTCCCTGCCAACGCTGCTTATCTTTAGCACAAGCCTGACTTTGTCCCTCCCAAGCGGCATATTCCACTTGCAGTGCTTGCAGTTGCTGTCGTATTTGCTCCAACTGTCCCTGTACTTCTTGTCCGTCCTGCTGCAATTGCTTTAACTGCATTTCTGCTGCCTGCAGTTCTTCCGTTCCTGCCGCAATGCGGAGACTCAACTCTTCCAGTTCGCTTTCGCGCCCCAACACGCCGCTTTCACGCCGCTGCTGACTACCGCCGCTCATAGCCCCGCCAGGACTGAGCACTTCGCCCTCCAGGGTCACTAGTTTTACACTGTGACCAGTCTGACGAGCAATGGCAATCGCTTCATCCAAGGTCTCCACAATCACCGTTCGACCCAACAGAAACCGAACAGCCTTTTCATTCTCCGCCGAGCACTCCACCATATCGGCAGCAAAGCCCACTGCGCCTGGCAGCTTAACCGCCCGCAGCTCCGCATCTCGCGGAGTCTGAGACCTCAGCGCGCTCAAAGGTAAAAAAGTCGCACGTCCTAACCGCTGCGCCTTCAGAAAGGCAATCGCGTCACGCGCCACTTCCTCACGCTCTACGACCACATGCTGCATCGCCCCGCCTAAGGCGGTTTCTACTGCTGTCACGTAACGCGAAGAAACGCGAATCAGCTCCGCTACCGGCCCATGAATGCCGCTGCGCCAGGCCTCCTTGCTCTGCATCAGAGCTTTAACGCCGCGTCCAAATCCTTCATGAGCCTCTTTCATCTGTTGCAGCACTTGTCGCCTTGTCAGCCACTCTCTCTGCTGCAATTGCCGTTTTTGCAGCTCCTGCTGCCGCTGCTGCAGTTCCTCACGCTTGCACTGACTTAGCTGCTGCAAATGCTGCCCCTGCAATTTCGCTGCTTGCATACGCTCCTGCAGCTCGTCTTTTTGTTGACGCAGCGCTTTTTCCTGGCGCGTTACAAGATCCAGCTGTTGCTGTTGCTGTGTTTCTTCGCCAGCAACGCTCACCAGTTCTTCTTCCAACCGCCGCCCTTCCTGCTCTTGCTGCTGGACTTCATGACGCAATTGCAGCAGTTTTTGCATCCGACTCATTTCCGCTTCCTTGCCGGCAACTACCTGATTTTCCAGCGCCGTCAATTCTTCTTGCAATTGCTGCAGCGTTGCTTCTCGTTCTTTGGCTTCTTTCGTGCATTGCAGCAAGGCTCCCGCTTGCTGCTGCCACTCGGCAGACACGTTTTCTCCCTGCGCGCGGGTACGTTGCCCTAACTGCGCATATTCCACCTGCTCCTGGGCTAAGCGCCGGCTGCGCTCCTCCTCCTGCAAGGATCGCTCCGCCAAAACCGCTTGTTGCTGCTGCAGCGCGTCTGCTTCTTCCTGACAGCTGCGCACCTGCTCCTGCGCTCCCGTCCAAACAACTTCCGCCTGACTGCGCAATTCGGAACAACGGGCAGCCTCGCTTTCCGCCGCATATAACGAGGTGCGTCCTGCCTCATAGTCCTGCTGCAATACCGCTGCTTCGCCGCGCCAACGTTCCTGCTGGCTTTGCGCCTGCTCTAAACGCTGACACAGCATGGATACCTGCTGGCTGCGCAGCTGTTGCACCAGTTCTTTATGCTCCTTCGCTTTACGAGCGCTCTCCGCCATAGGTTCTAATCTAGAGGAAATTTCACCGCGAATATCCGCTA
>CAZKCR010000046.1:0-9839 GCA_964551055.1 uncultured Anaeromusa sp.
ATGCTTTTCTCCGCAGCTTTGGCCGCAACCGCCGCAGCCTCCGCTGCAGCCGCCCTCGGCTGCGCCGGACTGCGCGCAAGCGCAGCCGTCTTCACCGCGAAGCTTGCGCACACCCAGCCAGATGAAATACGCCGCAGCACCAGCGCCGATTAGATATACCAGAACGTCATTCATAAATTCCCCTTCTTTCCGCCAAGAAGCGCGCTTAGCCTCCCAAGCCCAGCAACAAGCCGCCCTGGTAGACAATAAACGCCATAATCCACGCCAAGGTCATGGAGTACGCGATACTAAAGCCAGCCCACTTCCAAGAGTTCATTTCCCGCTTAATTACAGCCACAGTTGCCAAGCAAGGCGAATAAATCAAGCAGAAAACCATAAGCGATACCGCAATCAACGGATTAAATGAGGGATCTGCCGCCAAGACTTCCTGAAGCGGCGCCATTTCCTCATCGCTAGCTTCTACACTATAAATAGTCGCCAATGTACTTACCATAACTTCTTTAGCTGCAAAGGCGCTGAACAACCCTACGCCAATTTTCCAGTCAAAACCCAACGGTTTAATAACAGGTTCAATGGTCCGTCCTAACGAGCCGGCATAGCTTTGCGCCAAAAGTTCTGTTGATTTCTCTTTGTTCAGTTTACTTTTTTCTTCTTCCGATTCTTTTTTCAACGCTACGTATTGCGCTGCAAAAGAAGACATTTGCTCTTTAGTGAACGTTTTCGCCGGGGCCACTTCTTCGTCAGCCAAAGTTTGCTCCGGCTCAGAAGCATCTTCCACGGCAACCGCGGCAGTTTTTTCTTCCGCCTTGACGGTTTCTGGTGCTGCTTCGTCAGCCTCTTCTGCCTCCAGCGCTTCTACCAGCGCGTTCAATTCTTCATTTTCTTCTACAGCCATTATACCCAGCGGTTCCAATACTTGCGCTTGAATTTGTTCTTCATACCGTGTTTCCAGGGACGACTGCAGGGCCTCGTACTTGCTGTTGACGTCCTCATTTTGCGGATAGTTAACACCGAACCAAACTAGAATCGAAGCTGCCAAAATGATCGTACCTGCTTTACGTAAGTAGATCATGCTGCGCTCCCACATGTGAGTCATTACACTGCGCAAAGTAGGCAGATGGTATGGCGGCATTTCCATTACAAACGGCTCCGTATCTCCAGGAAATAATGTTTTTCGAAACAAAAAGGCCATGCCAATTGCCAGAGCAATCCCTAAAATATAAATGCCAAATAAAACCGTGCCCGCCATATCTTCCGTAAAGAAAGCGCCGATCAGCAGCGTATAAACAGGCAGTCTGGCGCTGCAGCTCATGAGCGGCGACACCAGGATGGTAATATAGCGGTCTTTTTCATTTTCCAAGGTCCGCGAAGCCATTACAGCCGATACGTTGCAGCCAAAACCCAGCAGCATCGGAATGAAAGACTTGCCATGCAGGCCAAAGCCGCGCATGACCCGATCCATTACAAAAGCCGCGCGCGCCATATAGCCGGAATCCTCCAGCAACGCAATGGCAAAGAACAATAAGAGAATATCCGGCAAAAAGCTGACTACGCTGCCTACGCCGCCAATCATACCGTCTACCAACAAGGAACGTAAATTCCCTTCCGGCAATGCGGTTCCTACTGTTTCGCCCAGCAGCTTTACGCCAGCGTCTAGCATATCTTTCGGAACAGCCCCCAAGGTGAATACCAAATTAAATAAAAGCCACATAAGTGCAAAGAAAATAGGCAGACCCAAGACACGATGGGTCACAATGCTGTCAATGCGATCCGAGAGCGTACGAGTCTCTTTGCGGTCCTGCTTCAGGCAAGCGCCGTAAATCTCGCCGGCTTTGCGATACCGGCAGCCGGCAATATAAATATCAATTTCTTCGTTTAAAGTGATTTGCAATTCCCGCCGTTGCCGTTCGGTCTCTAAAAGAACTTCCTCGCCACCAGGAAGCAACCGAAGCTGCGCTGCCACATCGTCATCATTTTCCAGCAGCTTCACTGCCAGCCAACGTGCCGGAAACGGAGAATCCATAGTTGCCAGTTTGGCGCCTAAAACAGCCAAAACGCGTTCCACCTGCTCGCCATAATCAATACGAAGCCTTGAGTTGGTTATGCCTGCCGTCTTTTCTACAGCCGACAATAGCGCATCCATCCCCTGTTCCTGGCGCCCCACAGTGGGCACCACTGGCACTCCCAGCTGTGACGCCAACACATTCAGGTCATATACCAACCCCTGCTTTGCCGCCATATCCGCCATATTGAGCGCCAATACTAAGGGCCGTTCCAATTCCAACAACTGCAACGTCAAGTACAAGTGCCGTTCCAGGTTGGCCGCGTCGGCCACATCAATGACCACGTCCGGCTTGTCTTGGACGATAAAATTTCGCGCGACCACTTCCTCCAAGGAATAAGCCGTCAGGCTGTAGGTGCCTGGCAAATCAACCAGTACCGCCTCTCTTGCGCCAATGCGACAATAGCCTTCCTTCTTTTCCACCGTTACGCCGGGATAATTGCCTACATGCTGCCGTGCTCCCGTAAGCGCATTAAATACCGTAGTTTTTCCCGCATTCGGATTGCCCGCCAAGGCAATTGTCAATCGTTCTTGGTGCACCTTGAAGCCCCCTCATTTTCCAGTTCTACGCAAATGAATGCCGCCTCGCGTTTGCGGAGCGATAAATTGCAGCCTTTAACCTTGATTTCCATGGGATCGCCCAGAGGCGCAAATTTACATACCTCTATAGCCGTGCCGCCAACCATGCCCATATCTACAATACGCCGTTTAATAGCGCCGCTGCCATTTACAGCCACAACCATTCCCTTTTCGCCGGGTTGAAGCAAATGCAACTCTTTGGTCATTGTTCTTCGCCTCCTTTTTCTTCTTGTCTTCGCCTGCAAGCGCAGCGACTTCCGCAAGTACTTCCGCCGCAGCTCCCTCCGCAAGCGCACGCTTGCTTATGACCTTGTAAATCTTGCTTATTTTCAGCCATCACTGCACCTCTTCTTTTGATTTAGATAATCATTCTCATTGTCTATTGCAAAAAAAAGATGATCCGCCGGATAAGAACGCCATTCCTTTTCCCTTTGCGCAACCGCTCGAAAAGCCTTCACCGCTTCCGGATCAAACTGGCTGCCGCTGCAACGGCACAACTCTTGCCAGGCCTCTTTGGCCGAAACCGCTTTGCGATAAGAACGCATGCTGGTCATAGCGTCATAGGAGTCCGCCACCGCAATTAACCGACTGGCCAAGGGAATGTCTTCTCCGCGCAGTCCGTCCGGATACCCAGAGCCGTCAAAGCGCTCATGATGATGGCGTACAATGCGCGCCACCTGCTGAAACGAACTGATGCGGCGCAGAATTTGCCAGCCAATGACCGGGTGGCGCTGCACAACAGCAAATTCCTCCGTCGTCAAGCGCGCCGCCTTATTTAAAATTGCATCAGGAATGCCTATTTTTCCAACGTCATGCAAATGCGCCGCTACCTGCAGTTCCGCCAGTTGCGGTGTCTCCAGGTGTAGCTGACTACCCAGCGCCATCGCCAGTTCGCCTACGCGGTGGGAATGCCCGTAGGTGTTGCCGTCTTTAGCGTCAATGGCGCTGGCCAACGCTTCCGCCAGCTCTTGTACCATACAGTCAACGCCAAAACCGCAAAACGCCTTTTCTTTTTCACCGCCCAGCGCAAAGAGCATATTGTAATACCTCCACATCCGGCAAGCCGCGCCGCAATAATTCCTTGGCGCGCTCTCTCAGACGCTCCCAGCGCTGCATGCGCTCCAACGACGGCTGCGGGTCCCCATACACATGCCAAAGTCCGCCGCCGCTGCGCCCCTCCTGGCTTAGCCCCATAAATCCTAGTACATCTTTCAAGGGAATTCCTAAAAACAAGCCCATTTCATGAGGCACTTCCTGACGAAAGCGCATGGCTAGGCGCTCAAGCTGCACTGTAAGAGGAGCCTCTGGATCATAGCCGCAATAACGCAACAGCGCCGCATGTTCAGCTCGACGAAAACATGTTTCCAAAACTTCCGGCCGAAAAAAGAATAACACCGCGCCATTATCCCATAAACGCAGCACTCGCCACTGCAAAGGCAGCCCCTTTAAAACACCCCAATGGTGCCTACGCCACCAGGTCCAAAGCGCCCGCTGGCGATTATCCCGCAAGCACAAAATAGTAGCTTCTTTTTCTCCTGCCAAGGTAGGCGCCAACTCCACCGCCAGCCAGGAAGCCAATTGCTTCATTTCCCCGCTACTTTCCATGCACACATCCCCTCTCCGCATTGAATGACTTCGCCAGCCGCTTTTTCCGGCGGCTGGTCGCAAAACACCTGCACGCAGCCACAGCGGCTGCATTTAAATTCTACGCAGCGCACCAAGCCGCGGCCCAATAGTTTTTTGCAGCACAAGCACCGTAATTCCTTCATAGCCGCCTGTCATTCTCCTTCCTTGAAAAAAAGACAAAAAGTCCCGAAGCATGCCAAGAACACACTTCGGGACTCCAGGTCCTCTTAAAAACAGGCTTCTCGCCAGCCGGCGAAAAAACTTGTTTTGTGAAGCTTGTTGTTTGAGTTTGATAATTATTTTCAATCAAATTCTACAAAACCAACTCCACTTTGTCAATATCTAATTGAAATTTATTATCAGCAAAAAGCTTAAGCCTTCTCTTTTGCCGCCAGATAGGCAATCGCCGAATGAGCCGCTACATTTCCTTCACCCACAGCCACGGTGATTTGCCAGGGTTTGCCGGTGCAATCGCCTGCGGCAAACACGCCGGGAACCGAGGTTTTCTGCCGATGCGAAACTTTAATCGCGTCCTTGCAAAGCTCTACCTCCGCCAGCAAATTTTCTACCGGATCGGTTTCACGCAAAATAAAAATCCCGTCCGTCTCCACCTGCCCTTTGCTATGCTGCAAGACAAAATGCTCTTCCTTGGCCGCTACGCCTTTGGGCTTGCCGCTGCAAACCTGCACTGCAGGCGGCAGAGAGCCTACCGGTTTATATTGTGGGAAATAGAAAACCTTGCTACAAATTTCGCTCAAAAATACAGCTTCGTGTTCCGCCTCGGCGGCATAGGCTACGACAGCTACTTCCTTTTCCCGGTATAGCATGCCGTCGCAAGTAGCGCAATAGCTGACGCCCTGTCCTAACAAGCCCTTTTCACCCGCCAGAAGCTCCGCTGGCGACACACCAATGGCTAAAATTACCGTCTTAGCCTCGTATACATCTTGCGGCGTCAGCAAAGTAAACACTTCGCCGGGGAAAATCTGCGTTACTTTCTCTTTCACCAGCACCGGCCCGGCTGCCAGGCAATGCTCCGCCATGCGTTCCATCAACTCTTTGCCGCTCAAATTCGGCAATCCCAGATAATTAGGAACCTCTGCCGCGCGCTGCAGCTTAGCGCTGAACCCCATATGTTCAAAAATCACAACGCTTTTATTGCGAACCCGCGCCGTCAGCGCCGCTGAAAGCCCCGCCGGGCCGCCGCCAACAACGGCAATATCATATACTTTTTTTTCCATCCTGTTTCCCTCCTTATACCAATCTGACTGTACACCTTGTTCTCTCGCAAAGGATGCACATCAGGCACTTTTTTATATTTGATTTCGCGATGATATACCGAGAATCCTTCTCTTTAAGTTCTGCAAACGCCCTTTTTATCATGACATTTTAGCAAGATTTCAGCAGGCAGTTTACTAAAAAAACTGTTTTTCCCCTACAGACGCTAGCGCTTCTTCAGTTTACAAAGAACCCCCTCTTTTCCCAAGTATACCCTGATTTGTTGTATCGTATTTCTAATGTTTTTTTCAAAAATACACTTGACTTTCTTCAAGAGAGCGTCTTATAATAAGGCCAATGGTCTTGCATACAGAAAACACGATGCACGGGAAGCCTACTGTTCTTGTCGCCCAGAAAACCGGCGGTTGCTGCGAGCCGGAGGATAAGACGTATGGTTCCGCCCGGAAGTGTCTGACGAAGAGTCAGTACGGGTTCCGCCCGTTAAAGCGGTTCGAGGTGGTCGCTGTTTTAACCTAGGAAAACGCGACACAAGTTGGGTGGCAACGCGGGAATCAATCCCGCCCCTTCACGGGGGCGGGATTATTTTTTTTATCTCAGCAACTTTAAAATTAATTTTGGAGGGATTATATCATGATGAAAGTACTTGTTAGCGATCCGGTATCGGAAAAAGGGGTAGCGCTGCTGAAAGAGCAATTTGAGGTAGACGTAAAAACCAAACTGCCTGTAGAAGAACTGATTCGCATTATTCCTGAGTATGACGGCCTCGTCGTCCGCAGTGAAACCAAAGTCACCGCTCCGGTTTTGGATGCCGCAGTAAAACTCAAGGTCATCGGTCGCGCCGGCGTCGGCGTTGACAACATTGACGTCGAATATGCCACCAAAAAAGGGGTCATCGTTCTCAATGCACCAGAAGGCAACACCATGGCCGCCACGGAACATTCCGTCGCCATGATGATGTCCATGGCCCGCAACATTCCCCAAGCCCACGCCACCATGCAGGAAGGCAAATGGGAACGGGGCAAGTTCATGGGCGTTGAGCTGCGCGGCAAGACGCTGGGCATCCTCGGTCTTGGCCGTATCGGCACCGGCGTAGCCAAGCGCGCCTTAGCTTTGGAAATGCGCGTCCTCGCGTATGATCCTTTCATTAATGTCGAAGCCGCTCAAGCGTTGGGGATTGAAGTCGCTGAAATGGATGAGATCTTTGCCCAGGCTGACTTCATCACCTTGCATTTACCAAAAACCACTCAAACTAAAAACCTGATCACCAAAGACGTTTTCGCCAAAATGAAAAAAGGCGTTCGCATTGTTAACTGCGCTCGAGGCGGCGTCATTAATGAAGCCGATTTGGCTGCAGCCGTACAAGAAGGCATTGTCGCCGGCGCTGCTATCGACGTTTTTGACAGCGAACCCATTCAAGAAGGCAATCCCCTCATCGGCTTGCCGAATGTGATTGTAACGCCTCATTTGGGCGCTTCCACCGTAGAAGCCCAGGTCGGCGTAGCCGTTGATGTGGCGCACGGCATTGTGGCCGCCTTGAAAGGCGAGCCTGTCACCACCGCCGTCAACATGGCCGCGATCCCAGCGCATGTTCTCAAAAAGCTGCGCCCCTACCTCAACTTGGCCGAACGCATGGGCTGCTTGGCGGTACATTTAGCGGAAGGCCGCATGACTGGCATTCAAATCGAATATAACGGCGATATCGGCGATGTAGACACCCGCATGCTGACCACCGGCGTCCTGAAGGGTTGCCTCAACCCGATTCTGCAAGAAGCCATCAACTATGTTAACGCTCCGGGCCTAGCCAAAGCCCGTAACATCGAAGTAAAAGAAATCAAAACGAAAGAACCCGCTAACTTCGCTAACCAAATCACGGTCCGCTTGGTTACTGACAAGGGCGAGCACAGCGTATCCGGCACACTCTTCGGCAAAGCAGAAGCGCGCATTGTCATGATTGACGGCTACCGCGTTGACGTGCAGCCCGGCGGCTGGCTCCTCACCTGCCCTCATGTCAATCGTCCCGGCATCATCGGCAAAGTCGGCACCATGCTGGGCGAAGAAGGCGTTAACATCTCCAGCATGCAAGTTGGCTTGACGGAAATCGAAGGCACCAGCATCATGGTCCTGGGTGTTGACAGCGACGTTCCCAACGCCGTTCTTCTCAAACTCAAGGGTATTGACGGCATTTACGACGCCAAGCTGATCAATTTTGACGCCCGCTAAGCTGCTGCAATGATTGATTTGCAAGCATTTGCAGGCGTACGTCCCCTGCCGGAGGCGGCAGCCGCTATCGCGGCGCCGCCGGCGCATAATCTGGACGATGCAGCGGTTCGCCAAGAAATACAAGCAAACCCGCTTAGCTTTTTGCGGGTAACCCGCAGCGAGGCTTTGGGAGACGACGCGAGCCACCAACTGGCGCGAAAGAACCTGGACGCCCTGCTGGAACAAGGACTACTCCTTCAAGACGCTGCCCCTTGCCTCTACTTATATCACCATCATACCGAAGAAGAAGCGCAAATTGCGTTGATCGGTCTGCTGCCGGTCGCCACCGTTTTGGAACTTCCCAAAACGGACGAATTCCAAGTTGCGGAGCGAGCAGCACATATTTTGGCGACAGAGGCCCATACCAGTCTGCCTGTACTGACCTATACAGCTACACGTCAAAGCGAGCTCCTTCTTGGAGCCATCGTCGCCAGCCGTACAGCCGCATATGATTTCTTCACGCCTGACGGACACAACCATACGCTGTATGTGGTTGATGACGCTGACGACATCGCCGCGTTACGCTCCATTCTCGCTGGCGCTACGATTCAAGCCGCCGCTGGCGCGCATCTTATCAGCGCCGCCCAAAAAGCCGCTCAGGCTCCCAACAGCCCGATAACGAGCGCCTTTTTTCCAGTACTGTTGACGGCCTTGCCGCCTCATCTCAAAAAACCGGAAGCCTTTGGCTTTCGTGACGCTTTAGTTCTGCATTTATTGTAAATTTTAAGGAGGGTTCTATTATGAGCGATCGTATTTTTAACTTTAACGCCGGTCCGGCTGTACTGCCTTTGGAGGTGCTCCAAGAAGCCCAAGCCGATTTCCTTAATTATAAAGGAACAGGCATGTCCATCACGGAAATCAGTCACCGTTCCAAAGCCTACGAAGAAGTAAATAGCCAAGCAGAAGCCGATACCAAAGAATTGCTCGGCCTCAGCGACGACTATCGCGTCCTCTTCCTACAAGGCGGCGCCAGCACACAGTTTGCTGCTATTCCCATGAACTTCCTGCCCCAAGGCGCTACCGCCGACTACATTCTTACCGGCTCTTGGTCGGAAAAGGCGCTAAAAGAAGCTCAACTTCTGGGCAATACCCATGTCGCCGCCACCACCGCTGACGGCAATTACAAACGCATTCCTAAAATGGAAGAAATCAAACTCAGCGAAAAGCCAGCCTATGTACACATTACTTCCAACAATACCATCTACGGGACCGAATGGCAGCAATTCCCCTCTTTCGGCGACGTGCCCTTGATTGCCGACATGTCCTCGGACATGCTCAGCCGTCCTTTTGACGCCACCAAGTTTGCCATGATCTATGCGGGCGCCCAGAAAAACCTTGGCCCTGCAGGCGTGACACTCGTCATCCTGCGCCAAGATATGATTGAACGCTGCCCCAAAAATATTCCTACGATGCTGCGCTATGACATTCATGCTAAGAAAGACTCGCTCTACAACACGCCTCCTGCTTTCTCGGTCTACATGGTGCACCTCGTACTGAAATGGCTGAAGAAAAACGGCGGCCTTACCGCCATGGCCGAGCGCAATCAGGCCAAGGCCAAGCTGGTGTATGACGTCATCGACGCAGCTCCAGGCTTCTTCAGCGGTCATGCGGACAAAGACAGCCGCTCCTTGATGAACGTCACTTTCCGTCTGCCGTCAGAAGAACTTGAAAAGCAGTTTGTCGCCGAAGCTACTGCTGCAGGCTTGGGCGGTCTCAAAGGCCATCGCTCCGTCGGCGGCCTGCGCGCTTCCATCTACAACGCCATGCCTCAAGCCGGCTGCCAAGCACTGGCTGATTTCATGAAAGAATTCCAGCGTAAAAACGGCTAGAAAAAACGAATAAAACGAACAGGAGTAGAGGGAGTCAAGGGAGGGCTCGAAAGAGGGTTACCTATTAAAATAAGCTCCTGCTTTCTTGGATCCAAAACTCTTGTTTGCTACATTTACCAAAAAGGAACTGCGTCTAACTGATTGAAGTTAGACGCAGTTCCTTTTTTAGTGTAAGAGATCACCATTCATAGTTCTCGTGCGAGCCCTCACTCTACTCCCTTTACTCCTGTTATAAATCCCGTATCTAT
>CAZKCR010000046.1:9939-13183 GCA_964551055.1 uncultured Anaeromusa sp.
CTCGTGCGAGCCCTCACTCTACTCCCTTTACTCCTGTTATAAATCCCGTATCTATAGCCCTCTTGTGAGTCCTCCGGTCACTCTGGTTCTCTTGTTCGTTCCTCGATTCTATCTTTCTCTCCGTTTATTTCCCCTGTCGCTTTAAGCGCAGGAAGAGTTCTACTAGCATAGGATCGAACTGGCGGCCGCTATAGTCCCGCAGCTCCTGCAACGCCGCTTCTTCACTCAACGCCTTGCGGTAGGGCCGATCGCTGCGCATAGCGTCATAGGCGTCCACAATAGCTAAGATCCGGCATTCCAGCGGAATTTCTTCCCCTTTTAAACCGATGGGGTACCCACTGCCGTCCCACCATTCGTGATGCCGCAAAATGCTTTCCGCAATAGGATGCAGATCAGGAGCTACTTGGGCGATGCGATGACCGATAGCCGGATGCTCCTTCATTAAAAAGAACTCTTCATCATCCAGACGCCCTGGCTTGAACAAAATGCGGTCCGGAATGCCGACTTTGCCAATATCATGGAACTTGGCCAACAATCGCAAGTCCATCAAGCGGCTCTCCGCCAAGCCTAGCGAACGCCCCATGGCTTCCGCCAGCTCTTGCATGCGATCTGCATGCCCCTCGGTAATATAATCCCTAGCTTCCAAAAGTTTCATTACCGTCTGAACAATGGCGCTCTTGGCGCTGCGCCCGCTATGCAGCTTTTCACGATACATGTGGTTTTCCGCTTCCCGATAGCATTGCAACACGCCGTCATCGCCGCCGCGCCCGTCTAAAGCATAACCAACGGACACGCTAAGAGAAACGCCGCGGCTTTTTTCTTCGGCTTCGTGCTCATTGTACCAGCTGATACGCTGCTGCAATTGCCGCACATAATGGCTGATTTCTTCACGCGTCGTATTGGCAAACACCACGGCAAATTCATTGCCGCCAATGCGATGCACCACGGCTTCTTCCGGCATAACCTGGCGAATGAGCTCCGCCGTTTGCATTAAGAGAACATCACCGACTTCAATGCCCAATGTATCATTTACCAGCTTCAGACCGTCGATGTCACAGGTAAGAATGCCAACCGGAGCATAGTGGCTTTGGGCATAATTCTGCAACACCGTTTCAAAATACAGTCGATTGTGGAAACCGGTCACCATGTCATACATACTCAGATAATTTAAATGCTCTTCCATCTGTTTGCGCGAGGTAATGTCTTCATAAGACACAACAACCCGCAGCGGCCCCTCGTCGGCAAAACGGTTGGCCTCCACCCGAAACCATTGCATCGTCTCATCGCCGTTGTCAAAGGGCAGCTCCATGGAAAAAGTCTCTTCATCGCCTTCAAGAATATTACGAATGCCATGGCTCAAAGCGATTGACAATTTGCGTTGCCGTTCGCCTGCACGTTGCTGCACAAATTCAACAAAGTCCAACCCAAGAACTTCCTTGGCTTTCAGATTATAAACCATGCGCGCCCGACGGTACCAAGCCTTGTTGCCGTACACAATACGTCCGCTTTCGTCCAACACAGCAATATAAAGACGCATAGCATCCAAAGTAGATGTTATCAAACGTTCTTTTTCTTTTAGCTGTTGCTCCGCTTCGCGACGCTGCCGCCTTGTAGCCACATCTCCCAGCTCACGCTCCAATGCCGGCAATAAGCGCAGCATTTTGCCTTTGGGAATAAAATCATGCGCGCCAGCTTTCATTAATTCTACCGCCGCTTCTTCACCAATAGCGCCGGATTGAATCAAAAATGGAATATCCTGCCCCGAAGCCTGCAGCTCCTGCAACGCTTCCACGCCACTGAACCCCGGCAAGGAATAATCCGATAAAATCACATCCCAAGATCGCTGCTGCAGAGCCTCTTGCATTTCTTCCCGCGTTTCCACCCGCAAAGAGTCCGGCTCGTAGCCGCCTCGGCGCAGCTCCCGGATTAACAGTAGTGCGTCGTCTTCATTGTCTTCCACGATGAGAACGGCCAGTTTTTTTTCATTCATACCCCGTCCCTCCTCAGCGGCGGCTGTTCATTGAGAACCAGCCAATATAGACCTAATTGCTGCACCGCCAGAATAAACTGATTGAAGTCGACTGGCTTGCGTATGTAGCTGTTGGCTCCCAACGCATAACTGCTGGCCAAGTCCTGTTCTTCTTTGGAAGAAGTCAGCACGACCACAGGCAGCAAACGCGTAGCTTCTGTTTCCCGAATACAACGCAATACTTCCAAGCCATCTACTTTCGGTAATTTCAAATCCAATAAAATAAGCTGCGGTACATGAAACAAATCCCGTTCTGCATAACTGCCTCTCGCCAATAAAAAATCCAACGCTTCCGCACCATCGCGCACTACTTCAATGCGATTTAAAATATTGTTCTTTCGAAAAGCCCGTTGCGTCAGCAGTTCATCATCCGGATTATCCTCTACCAACAAAATGAATGGATCCTGTCCCATGCCAACCCCTCCAGCTCAACTGCATTTTTTAGAACTCAATACGGTTGCCGCATTAGTAGCTAACTTCACTATTACTGCTAAATATTTGCTCATTTCGCTTCACACTTTAAAAAACCCTGCTGCCAAACAAGAGGAAGGTAACAAAAAAGAGCGAATACTTTAAGCATTGGTATGGCCAAGAAGCATTTATCGAAAGGAGTCTAATGACTATGAAACCATTGGATTTTCACATTCCCGCTTCACAAGCATTAGAAATTTTGCAAAAGGGGGCTTTCCTGACGACACAGGCGCAAGGGAAAGTCAACACGATGACCATCGGTTGGGGCAGCGTCTCCTTCCTCTGGCGCAAGCCCATGTTTCTCGTGATGGTGCGTCCTTCGCGCCATACTCACGGCATGATCGATACCGCCAAAGAGTTTACCGTCACTCTGCCGCTGGATGACCAGTTGAAAGAAGCTTTGGCTTTGTGCGGCAGCAAATCAGGACGAGATATGGATAAATTAACTGCCGCCGGCCTGACTGCCTTGCCGGGACAGAAAATTGCTACACCGGTCATCGCCGGCAACTGCATCCACTATGAATGCCGCGTCGTCTACCGTCAAGACATGGATCAGGACGCCTTGGCCGCCATGCTGCAGCACTCTTGCTACGCCAGCGGCGACTACCATACCCTGTACTACGGCGAAATCGTCGCGTGCTATCAGACGGAAAAATAAGAACGGGGTTGCGAAATTTCAAACAAGAGTAAAGGGAGTAATCGGAGGGTACGACTGAGGGTTACGAAGTACTATATTTTGAACAT
>CAZKCR010000047.1:0-13132 GCA_964551055.1 uncultured Anaeromusa sp.
CACGACTTCTACTGCAGGCATACCGGATTCATGCATATCTACAGGAATGCCGCGGCCATTATCCTGCACGCAAATGCTGTTATCAGGCCGTATTTCTACGACAATATTGTCGCAATAACCAGCCAAGGCTTCGTCAATACTATTATCAACTACTTCGTACACTAGATGGTGCAAACCACGAACCGACGTGCTGCCGATATACATGCCAGGACGCTTGCGGACCGCTTCCAAACCTTCTAAAATTTGAATCTGCTCGGCTCCATAACTGCCGTTAACCACAGTTTCTTCACTCATGTTTATCCTTGTCCCCCAGTACTGTTTTCATCATGAATATCCTCATAGATAAAAAGCGCCCGTTTCTTCAAAGTAACAGAAGAAATGGCCGAAAAATACAAATGATTATCCGTAACAACCACACTTTTAGGATGCCCTTCGGAAATATCAATAATCTTTTGATTTTCCCGCGCATGATTGATAAATTTACGATTAATAACAAATTTATTTGTCTTATAATCCGTGATGGCGATGACGGAATCCAGTGGAATGACTACATCAGACCCTAGATGAAGAAACATACTTTTTCCTCCTGAATTTTTCTACTGTACGTATTTTCAACTCTTCCGTCAGTGCTTCCGGCTGCAATCCCGTTGTCAGCATGACCAGCGTGGACAAACGCAGATCGTCCAGCCGCTGTTCCTGTAAATCCCGGAGCAAACCGGCCAAAATATCTGCTTTCACCGAAGTATATTCATAGGAAGTACACTCTATATATTGGCGCAGCTGTCCGTATAAAAGCCAAGGAGCGCCATTAAGCATCTCTCGAATGCGCTGTCGTTTATCACGTCTGGCTTCAAAAGCGCATAACGTGCACTCTTTTTCGCCTGGCGGCCGCAATCTGCCGCAAAGCCTGCAAGCTTGCCAGCCATGTTCCTCTTTCCAGCGCCGAGACAAACGAATTTTCTTTAACAGCTTTAGGCTGGCGCCACGCACGTCTTCATCACTGGCTCCAGCTGCTAACATTTTAATTTGGCCCGCCTCTTCTTCATTCCAGCGAGCTTGATACCAATATCGTCTGGGAGGAGCTTCCTCCATCTCAACTGTATTACTATTCGTCTCCGAACGCAAAATTCCTGCTTGAAAACGCAGATCATGAATCAGCTTATCACCGGTATGCTGATGAATCTTTTGTAAAATATCCGTTTTCAACAAGGTCAAATGATGCGTCCAAACCGAGCTGTCCACCGTTACGAGCAGCACGCCAAACTCCACTTTCTGCGGCTGGCTATGATCAGCAATGTCATTTCCCACCAATTGACGCCAATGACCAATCAAAGAATGCATGGCAAAGGGTTTAGCGATATTCATTTTACGAATAGCCTGCGCCAAAACCAAGCTTAAAGGCTGCATGCGCCTCTCCTTTCCACACGTCCCAACTTCACACGATAGCATTCGTCCTGAAGACGGCTTGGAAAATAAGCAGCTTCCGTACCGGTAATAAAAGTCTGAATACGCTCACGGATAAAAGACAGCAAATGTTCCCGTCGCCCGGCGTCGAGTTCGCTCATCACATCGTCCAAAAGCAATACCGGATATTCGCCGGTTTCCGCCTTGATAAATTCCAATTCCGCCAGCTTAAGAGCTAAGACGCCTGTACGTTGCTGACCTTGAGATCCGTAGGCCTTTAAATCTGTATCATTCACTAAAAACTCCAAATCATCCCGATGGGGACCTACGCCGGTAGAACCGCGAAATATATCCTGCCGGCGGCTATTTTCCAATTGCTCCAAATACCAGGATGCATCAGGACATTCCAACCCTTTCGCGGCTCCCTGCAATTGGTAACGCACCGTCAGCTCTTCTTTACCGTTGGTAATGCGGCGCTGCATTAAATTAGCCAGCATAGACAGCTTTTTAACCGCTTCTTGGCGCCTATATACAAGCCAAGCCGCTAAAGGAGCCAATTGAGCATCCCAAGCTGCCAGCATAGCTTCATCAGCCGTTCTTTCACGACAAGAACGCAGCAGCTGGTTACGCTGCAACAACGCTCTGTGGTATTGCAAAAAATTCTTATAATACAAGGGATTTGACTGGGAAAGCTCACTATCTAAAAAGCGTCTGCGCAACTGCGGAGCGCCTTTAACAAGCAGCAAATCTTCCGGTGCAAAAAGCACAGCGTTAAAAAGACCCACCACATCTCTAGCCTTAGCTGGTTGGCCGTTAATCTGCACCTTTTTACCGCTTCGCTTATTTTCCGGGCGCGACAAAATAAAATCCAAACGATGCGAAACCTCTTTGCGGGAAAAAAGCAAAGAAATACTGCCTTGCGGCTGCTCCCAGCCAATCATTTCCGCATCATTGGAGGTCCGATGCGATTTAGCAAAGGCGCAAAAGTACAAAGCCTCCAAAATATTGGTTTTTCCCTGCCCGTTATCTCCCAAAAAAAGATTAACCTGTTCTCCTACAGGCAATTCCAAGGTTTCATAATTTCGTACATGTCGCAGCGATAAACTTTGAATCTGCACAGGTTAGGCCTCCGCCGCCACAACTTGCCATCTGCCATTCTCGGGGATTTCCACGCGATCCCCAGGATACAGTTTTTTACGACGTTCTGTAGCGGAAACGCCGTTAACTAAAATTACACCTTCTTCAATCAGCCAGCGAACCTGACCGCCCGTGTCTACAGCGCCAACCAATTTTAACAGCTGATCCAGCTGTATGTACGGCGTGGAAATTTCAACAGATTCCATTAGCGCCACCTCAATCCATATCTTTTAATCTCAGTTTTATTCTACTTCGTAGTTCGTAACCCTCAGTTGTACCCTCCGGTTACTCCCTCTACTCTTGTTCAATTTTTAGCCTTAAATTCTCATAGGCGTTACAACGTAAGTATACTGGCTTTCCCCTACCGGCCGGATAGCCGCGGGACTTAAAGAGGTATTTAACGCAATAGTGCACTGTTCGGAGTCAATATTTTTAAGAATATCTAACAGAAAGCGCGCATTAAAGGCAATTTCCAGCTCATTCCCTTCCAATTGGCAAGATACGCTTTCCGAAGCAGTACCGATATCCGGGTTGCTGTAAACAATAGAAAGCTGATCTTCCTTAAAGAACATGCGAACCGTATTGTATTTGCCTTCTCGAACCAGCAGAAAAATACGTTCCATCGCTAGCAGCCATTGCTGCGTATCAATAGTAGCCTGCGTTTGTACTTGCGTCAACAATACTTTTCGATAATCAGGAAATTGGCCTTGAATTAGACGAGTAACTAAGTATACTGAGCCAAAAACAAAAGCAACCTGTCCATCTAACAAATGAACTTGGATTTGCGTGTTAGCTGGCACAATGCGGCAGATTTCATTTAAAAGCTTGGCTGGAACAATCATTTTAGCTGTAGTTGTTGCCGGTTCTACGCCATTTTGTGCTAAAGCCATGCGGTGTGTATCTGTGGCTACCATCTGAATGACACCTTCGTTTATTTCGATCAGGCAGCCGGTAAAAATAGGCCGGGCTTCATCACTAGAACAAGAAAAACACGTTTTCTTGACAAGATCTTTTAACACATGATCCCAGATCGAAAAAGAAATACGACCCTCTTGGGGCTTTAAAACTGGAAAATCTTGGGGAGGTATGGTTAAAAGCTGGTAGTCGTAGCGTCCAGACGCTTCTTCTGTGCTGACCAGCTTCAACGTATTCGAAGAGATTTCCTTGGATAAAGTAACGGTTTGCGAAGGCAAACGACGAATCAGATCATAAAAATAACGTCCGGAAACCACCATCTCGCCTGGTTCTGCTATCTCTGCTTCCATCGTGTAAATCATGCTTGTTTGATGGTCACTGGCTTGCAATTGCAGGCAGCCGTCTTCTGCATTCAAATAGATGCCGCTTAAGACGGGAATTTGCGCTTTAGAGGGAACGGCAATTTGGACGGTTTGTAAAGCTTGATTTAATATGTCTTGTTGACAGGTTATTCTCATTTAGAAACGGCCTCCTTCAGGGTAGGTTTTCCTTATTAATACGTGCTTATATATATAGAAATTTTAGTCGTAATAGTAGTAGGGGGTGTGGGCTGTGTGGATAAGTGGATAGAGCTGTGGAAAACATTGAGTTTGCACTTGTGTGTAAGTTGTGGATGTTCTAGGGCTCAGTTATCCACAAAATTAACAGGAAAACAAGGTGCAAAAGATATGCACAACTTATCGACAAGACATTCTATCTATTACGCACAAGGTTATGCACAAACTACACATTTTCGATGCGTTTGACCAATTCTTTGAGGGTTTGGCTGAGTTTAGCGTCTTCGTTTCGCTCGCGTCCGATCTTGTCATAGGCGTGGATGACGGTAGTATGATCTCGTCCGCCAAACATTTCACCAATGCGAGGGAGGGATGTATCTGTAAGTTCCCGGGCTAGATACATGGCGATCTGCCGCGGGTAGGTGACATTGCGCGTTCGTTTTTTGGCCAGCAGGTCGTCGACTTTCAATTTAAAGTATATGGCGACAATATCTTGTATGAGTTCTACTGTAATTTGCCGCGGCTGATTGGCAGGAAAAATATCTTTAAGCGTTTCAGTAGCAAGGGCGATAGTGACTGGCTGCTTGACCAGCGAGGCGTAGGCCATAACACGAATGAGCGACCCTTCCAACTCACGAATGTTGCTGTCGATACGGCTGGCAATGAAAACAATAACGTCGTTGGGAACGTCTAAGTTTTCAATAATTGCTTTTTTGCGCAAAATAGCGATACGAGTTTCTAAGTCCGGCGCTTGAATATCAGCGATCATGCCCCATTCGAAGCGGGAACGCAGGCGATCTTCAAGTGTTTGAATTTCCCTGGGCGGTCTGTCGCTGGAAATGATAATTTGCTTATTGGCTTCGTGCAATGTATTGAAGGTGTGGAAAAATTCTTCCTGGGTGTGTTCTTTTTTAGAAAGAAACTGAATATCGTCTACGAGCAGCACATCGATATTGCGGTATTTTTGGCGAAAATCTTCCGGATTGCCGTCGCGGATGGAATTGATAAGTTCATTGGTGAATTTTTCACTGGAAATATAGAGAACTTTTAAATGAGGGTGGCTTTTTAGAATACGATGGCCGATGGCATGCATGAGATGGGTTTTACCCAGGCCGACGCCGCCGTAAATAAAAAAAGGATTATATACTTTTGCCGGGGCTTCGGAAACCGCTAAAGAGGCTGCATGGGCCAAACGGTTCGAGTTGCCGATGACAAAGGTTTCGAAGATATATTTGGGATTCAAAAAAGCAACCGGATCATTAACGGTAGCTGAAGCAGACGCAGAAGATACATCCTGTGTGGTGTCAGCTTCGATTAATGGCGCTGCCGGCATAGTTGTGATTTGCTGTGTTAGTGGAGCAGTTGTGACAGGAGGCGCGCTGACCGGAGCTGGTATTGCTTCTTCGGCATTAGTTTCGACAAGACTTACTTTTATATGCATGGGACGTTTTAAAATATGTTCCGCTGCTTGTTGCAAGATTGGCATATACTTGGACTCCAGCCAATCTTTACGAATTTGATTGGGAGTGCCAATCACGAGTTCCTGCTCGTCTAGGTGCAGCAATGTATTTGGTTGAATCCATGTAGCAAACATGGGGTTTTTAATGGATTGTTGAATTTCTGCCAATAGCTGTTCCCAGATAGCAGTGAGCTGTGATTGTTCCATAATAAGAATCGTCCTTTCTTGAGTGGCTTCTTTTATCAACAAAAACCATACACAAAAAAATAAGTTATCCACAAACTATCAACAGATGTGTATAAAAAATGGAATAAATAGGGTTTTTGGCGAAAAAAAAACAACAGCAACAGATTTTGAAAAGTAAAAAGGCCTAATTATTCTCGGCATAATACGGCCTTTGGCGATTGTTGCTGTTTTTGTGGATAAAGTTGTTGATAAGTAGCGTGAGTTGTGGATAACTGTGGATATTTGCTGTGAATTCATTCGGTTTAGAGGTGTGCGTTAAACTTCGTGTGTGTCTATCTTAGCAAAATAAGGGCAAGTTATCAACAGATATTTGCGTTATCCGCAGGGTAAAAGGCAAGTTATCAACAGGATCCATGTAATTAGCAAGGGATTTTTCTTGACACCTTCTTGCGTCTTGCATATAATTTGAATAGTTACGGGTACAACGGCTTTATGCCTGTAGCAAGGAGGTGCAACAGAATGAAGCGTACGTATCAACCGAATAATCTGTGGAAAAAAAGAACCCACGGGTTTCGTGAGCGCATGAAGACAAAAGGTGGCCGTCTGGTTTTGAAGAAAAGACGCGCAAGAGGCCGCAAAAAACTGTCCGCATAATAGGCCGCCAAGCGTGGCCTATTTTTTCCATTCGGACTTCGGCTTGAGGAAAGCATGTATTGTTTTAAAAAATGTGAGAAGCTACGTAAAAATCAAGAGTTTCAAGCGGTATATAAAGAAGGACATTCTTTAGCTAACCGCATGCTGGTACTGTATGTGCTCCCAGTAGAAGGTACAAAGCGAAAAATAGGTATTTCTGTCAGCAAGCGTTTAGGTTGTGCTGTGGTGCGCAATCGTTGCAAGCGTCTTGTGCGGGAAGCGTTTCGTTTGCACCGCAATAGTCTCAAAACAGGAGTACAACTTGTCTTTATTTGTAGAAAACCTATGGTGGGCAGCCATTATGAGGCTGTAGCTGAATCTTTTAGGCATATTTGCCGTAAGAGTAAAGTGTGGCAAACAGGGGGAGAGGGATCGTGAAGCGTTTGCTCATGGGAGCTATCGTTTTTTACCGAAATTTTCTTTCCCCGTTAAAGCCGCCAACTTGCCGCTTTATGCCAACTTGCTCTGAATATGCTTATCTTGCGATTGAAAAATACGGCGTCGTCCGCGGCACATGGCTTGCTGTAAAACGCTTGGCCAAATGCCACCCCTTTCATCCGGGAGGATATGACCCTGTACAATAGATAGAGAATAATGACGTAACTTTTTTTGTAGGTTTAAAAAAAAGACAGGATGTGAGATTTTGTTCGAATTATTCGATTCGGCGATTTTGGTATTACAAGACATTTTGAATGTTTTCTACCAACTGACAGCAACGCTGGGTTTCCCCAGCTACGGCTTGGCCATTATTTTGATGACTTTGGTTATTAAAATGCTTATGTATCCCTTAACGGTCAAACAAGTAAAATCCATGAAGGGCATGCAAATTTTGCAGCCTAAAATGAAGGAACTGCAGACCAAATACAAAGATAAGCCTGAAAAGCTGCAGCAGGAAATGATTAAGCTTTATAAGGAAACCGGTGTAAATCCTATGGCCGGCTGCCTGCCTCTTGTGCTGCAGATGCCTATTTTTATCGTTATTTTTTATGGTTTGCGCGACTTTACCTTTAATGGTGCGACCTCCTTTTTATGGCTGACCGATTTGGCACAGCCGGATCCCTTGTATATTCTTCCCGTATTGTCGGCTTTGACGACGTATTACCAGCAAAAACAGACGTCGACAGAGATGAATCAGCAGGCTAAGATGATGTTGATGTTCATGCCTCTGTTTATCGGCTATATTAGTACGACCTTCTCCAGTGGCCTGGTATTATACTGGGTGACGATGAATACGGTGCAGATCGTACAGCAATGGTGGATGAGCCGCGACGCGGCGTAAGCTCGGATAAGGGGGCAGGAACAATATGCTGAAATCTGTGGAAAAAACGGCTAAAACTATGGAAGAAGCGTTAGAAAGCGCTTTGGAGGAGTTAGGTGTCAGTGAAGACCGAGTAACGGTGGAGATACTGGAAGAGCCAAGCAAAGGGCTATTTGGTTTTATCGGCGGCAAGCCGGCTCGGATTTTGGTCAATGTGCGCCCGTTGGATGCCTTGACTGTAGGTAAACAGTTTTTAAGCGACTTGTTTCAAGCCATGCATATTTCGGTAGAATTAGAAATAGACGCTCCAGAAGAAGAAGGTCCTGTTACAATCAATCTGCGCGGTGAAGATCTGGGTATTTTGATTGGCAAGCACGGGCAGACGTTGGATGCGCTGCAATACTTGACGAATTTGGCCGCTAATCGTGATGCAGAAGAAAAGATGAAGTTCGTCATTGATGTGGAAGAATATCGGCGGCGGCGAGCGGAGACTTTGACACGTCTGGCGCAACGCTTGGCCAGCAAAGTAAAACGTATGGGCGAGCCGGTTGTCTTAGAGCCGATGACGCCCCATGAGCGTAAAATCATTCACATGGCGCTACAGGATGACCGTCGGATCTCTACGTATAGCGAAGGCGAAGAGCCGAATCGTAAAGTAGTAATTGCTCTGAAACGCTAGAAAATCCTAAAATAGCGTGATGAAATGGTGTGCAATGCCCCACAAACTGGTGTACTTTCGCATGTACGCTATGTTGTGGGGCGTTTTTGTTAAGGAGGAAGGATTATGGCTGAAGATACCATCAGCGCCATTGTGACGGCTCCGGGAGAAGCTGGCGTGGGCATTGTACGTGTTTCTGGACCGTTGGCACAAACCGTTGGAGAGGCTTTGTTTCGCAGCGTTTCCGGACGCAAGCTTGCCGATTTGCCTTCGCATTATGCGTCGTACGGCAAAGTGATAAATCCTGTAGACGGCGCAATGGTTGATGAAGTATTGCTATTGGTGATGCGAGCGCCGCATTCGTATACCCGGGAAGATGTGGTGGAGATTCAATGCCATGGCAGCCATGTGTCTTTGCGTCATATTCTGGCGTTAACTTTATCTTACGGCGCTCGCTTGGCCGAGCCCGGGGAATTTACGAAGCGAGCTTTTTTAAACGGCCGCTTGGATTTAACACAGGCGGAAGCGGTGATGGACGTCATCCGTGCGAAAACAGAGGCTTCTTTGCGGTTAGCGGTGCGCCATTTAGAAGGCGGTTTGGCTGCTGCCATTCGGGCGGAGCGGGAGCGCCTGTTAGCCTTGATCGCTCATATCGAAGCGCTGCTGGATTTTCCGGAAGAAGAGATTGAAGAAGTCAGCGCCCGGCAGGCTGCCGAAGGAGCTGCTTTGTCCGCAACTGCTTTGCAGCATCTTTTAGACACCGCCGACCAAGGAAAAATGTTGCGCGAAGGGTTGGCTACAGTTATTTTGGGTAAGCCTAATGTGGGCAAGTCCAGTCTTTTAAATGCGATGGTGCGGACGCAGCGGGCGATTGTGACGGATGTGCCCGGAACGACGCGGGACGTGATCGAGGAATATGTGAACCTGCGCGGCGTGCCGCTGCGTATTATTGATACCGCCGGTATTCGTGAAACCGAAGATGTTGTAGAAAAGCTGGGAGTAGAGCGCAGCCGGCAAATGCTGCAGGAAGCGGATTTGGTTTTGGTGCTGCTGGATACTTCGCGTCCTTTAAGTGCCGAGGATAAAGAAGTGCTGGCGCTTCTGGGAGCGCAAAAAAGTCTGGTGCTATTAAATAAAAGCGATTTGCCTTCTCTTTGGGGAGAAGAAGAAATCCGGACCTTGGCGCCTCAGCAGCAAGTACTGCGCATTTCTCTGGCGACCGCGTCCGGCTTAGAGGAGCTGGAGGAAGCTATTGTGCAGCAGGTATATTGCGGCGCAGTCGGCCAAGGCGAAGGGATTCTTGCGGTCAATGTGCGCCAGGAGGCGCTATTGCAGCAAGCGGTTCGTCATTTGCAGGAAGTAGGAACTGCAGCGGCTGCAGGTATGCCGCTGGATTGCTTGTCCATTGATTTGCGGGCGGCTTGGACGTTGCTGGGGGAAATTACCGGCGACACTGTGGGCGAGGATATGATTACAGAGATTTTCAGCCGGTTTTGTATCGGTAAATAATTAAGGTTAAGGTGTCGGAGATGACGCCTGCAAGGAGGATAAGGCTTTGTATCATGCAGGAAGTTTTGATGTGATTGTCATCGGCGCCGGGCATGCCGGTTGCGAGGCGGCGTTAGCTGCAGCGCGCATGGGTTGTTCGACCCTGGTGGCAACGCTGAACTTAGATAATATTGCCTTGATGCCGTGCAATCCGGCAGTAGGCGGATCCGCGAAAGGGCATCTTGTACGGGAAATTGACGCTTTGGGCGGTGAGATGGGCGTCAATACGGATGTTACTTGTATCCAGATGCGCATGCTCAATACCGGCAAGGGTCCGGCAGTCCATGCGTTAAGGGCGCAGGCTGACAAGGTAGTATATCAGCGACGGATGAAGGAAGTCATGGAAAATCAGCCTGGACTTTTCATCAAGCAATTGCTGGTGGAGGAATTGTTGGTGGAACAGGGAGCCGTCAAAGGCATTCGCTGTGAAACAGGCGAGGTATACGAAGCTTCCTGTGTGGTTTTGGCGTCAGGGACGTATTTGGGCGGTAAAATTATTATCGGCGAAACTGTTTATACTGGCGGTCCTAATGGACAGCGGGCGGCAGAAAAATTGACGGTTTCCTTGAAAGACCATGGTGTCCAGTTAATGCGCTTTAAAACAGGGACTCCTGCCAGGGTCGACGCCCGTTCTTTGGATTTTTCTAAAATGATTATTCAACCAGGCGATGAAGAGTGTCATAATTTTTCATTTCTCAGTGATGTTGCCACCAGAGAACAGCTTCCTTGCTGGTTGACGTATACTAACGCAGAAACGCACCGGATTATTCGGGAAAATCTGCACCGCGCGCCGATGTACACAGGCGTAGTGGAAGGCGTTGGGCCGCGCTATTGTCCGTCGATTGAATCGAAAATTGTTCGTTTTGCCGAAAAAGAAGCACATCAGCTTTTTGTGGAACCAGAAGGACGTAATACGCAAGAAATGTATGTACAAGGTATGTCTACCAGCTTGCCTATGGATGTACAGTTGGCGTTTTTACGGACCATTCCAGGACTCGAGAACGTAGAAATTATGCGCGCCGGCTATGCTATTGATTACGATTGTCTGGATCCGACGCAACTGGCGGCGACGTTAGAACATAAGGAGATTGCAGGCTTTTTTTCCGCTGGTCAGTCTAACGGCACTTCCGGCTATGAGGAAGCTGCGGGACAAGGCTTGATAGCAGGAATTAATGCTGCCTGTAAGGTACAGGGCAAAGAGCCTTTGGTATTGTCCCGCAGTGACGCCTATCTAGGCGTACTGGTTGACGATCTGGTGACCAAGGGTACCAATGAGCCTTATCGGATGATGACGTCCAGGGCGGAGTATCGCTTGCTTTTGCGTCAGGATAATGCGGATTTACGTTTGACGGAAAAAGGCCGCCAAGTTGGATTGGTCAATGACGAGCGCTACGCGCGTTTTCAAGCGAAAAAAGAGGCTATTAAAGAAGCTGTAGAACAGCTTAAAGAACGTCATATCGGGCCATCTCCGGCGGTACAGCAGGCGCTGACACAAATGGGAAGCAGTGAGCTGAAAAGCGGTATTTCTCTATATGGTTTGTTGCGACGTCCGGAAGTGACCTATGCTATGTTAGAGGAGTATTTGGAGGCTCCTGCGCTGGCGGCGGACGTAAAAGAGCAGGTGGAAATCGGTGCAAAATACGAAGGCTATATCAAAAAACAGCTTGAAGAAGTACAACGAGCGGAAAAATTGGAAAATAAGCTGCTGCCGCGTGAAGTGGACTATCTGTCCTTGCAAGGCTTGGCTGTAGAGGCCAGGGAAAAGCTGCAGGAAATCAAACCGCGTTCGGTTGGGCAGGCATCGCGTATTTCCGGCGTATCTCCTGCGGATATTGCGGTGCTCTTGGTGCATCTGGAGCAGCGGCGCAGGGAGGGAGAAGCATGAGTTTTGCAACGTATTTGCAACAAGCTGCTGCGACAAGCGGTTATAAATTATCCGAAGAACAGATCCACCAATTTGATATCTATTATCAATTATTAATAGAGTGGAATCAAAAAATGAATCTCACCGCGATTACCGAACCTGCGGAAGTAGCAGTAAAGCACATGGTGGATTCTTTGTCTGCGTTTGCTGAAGAGCTATTTTTTGCAGGCGCTTCTGTAGCAGATGTCGGTACTGGCGCTGGCTTCCCAGGGGTGCCCCTAAAGCTCTTTCGGCCTGATTTGCAGCTGACCTTGATTGATTCTTTGCAGAAGCGGTTGAATTTTTTAATGGCTGTCATTGAGGCTACCGGGATGGAAGCAGTGCAAACACTTCATTACCGCGCAGAGGAAGCTGGTCAAAAGAAAGAGCTGAGGGAAGCCTTTGATTTTGTTACTTCCAGAGCGGTAGCGAGGCTGCCGGTACTCTGCGAGCTTTGCTTACCGCTGGTAAAAATTGGCGGTTATTTTGTGGCCCTCAAGGGAGCTCAGTACGAGGATGAATTACTTGAGGCTGAGCGCGCTTTGCGTGTTCTGGGAGCGGAAGTGGCGCAGGTAAAGCAAGTGCGTCTGCCGGGATTAGAGGATGTGCGGGCTGTAATCTATTTAAAAAAGGTAAAGGCAACTCCAGCAGCTTATCCGCGCCGCGCGGGTCTGCCCGAAAAAAAACCATTGATTTAAGGAACCACTGAGTTAACGGGGAAAGGGATATTGAACAGGAGAATCGGAGAACCGGAGGGTCCGCAAGAGAGTAAAAAACTGTGCTTTCTATTTCCCGGGAAATAGAAAGCACAGCGAGAGAATAATAGCCCCTATTTCTCTTTTTGTATCCTTCATCTACTCCTGTTTATAAACCGTGCCACTCATGCGTACCCTCACGTGACTCCGATTCTCTTGTTCAATCCATTTCTCTGGTCCTTCGTTGCGCTGAAATTCGTGCGTCTGAAGGACTTTTTTGTCTCGTTATACAGGCTCTATGAAAATAAGATAATCGCATGCTATAATCAGTGTAGCATTACATAGCTTCCCGGATTTTGTGGCTTTAAAAACCGGGGAAAGGGTGGAAATCCATGAATCCTTTGACGAAGCTTTTTGGTTTTGGGCAAACAAAAGAAGATATAAAAGAAGAAATCAAGGAAGAAGTTCCAGGGCCTGTAGAGCCGGTCATAGTGGCGGAGACGGCGATTGAAGCAGAACAAAGGCAGCAGGTGCTTACTGTTTCAATTGAAAGCATTCAGGCTAATCGATTTCAGCCGCGCAAGACATTTCATGACGAATCCTTGGAAGAGCTGGCAGCGTCGATTCGTGAGTTTGGCGTGCTGCAGCCCTTATTGGTGCGTCCTCTAGAAGAAGGCTTTGAGTTGGTTGCTGGCGAGCGGCGTTTGCGTGCTTCGAAG
>CAZKCR010000048.1:0-12882 GCA_964551055.1 uncultured Anaeromusa sp.
AAATCAATGCCTTTTTCATCCACATTGCTCATATGATTTTTAACCGGCACTTCGTTTTTCGACAGCAACTCCATGATATCTTTGCTGCTGGTATGATATTCTTTGGCGAGTTCAAAAACCCGATATTTGCTGTTATTAGACATCAATCCACCCCCATGTTCATTTCGCTTTGCCGCACAAGCTCTTGCACGCGCGCAGCGAACCCCTTATCCGTCAAAGCCACCGCCGCTCGATGGGCTTTGCCGATTCCTTCTCCCATCTCCAGTTTGGAGGAGAAAAAGATATATGTGACCCCGTAATAAGCGGCGGCATCTTGATAGCTCTTACGGGTATTAGCGGAGGCATCGGCGGCAATCAGCAACAACTCAACTTTTTTTTGCTGCATTGCTTTGCGTACGGCCACTTCGCCTGAAATCAGTCTTCCCGCACGCTGCGCCAGCCCTAACAGTGAAATAACACGCTGTTCTTGTAACGACATTATAAAGACTCCAATTGAGATTGGATTTGAGCATACACTTCGGGACTGACGCTTTGCTTCAACGCTTTCTCCAAACGCTTCCCTTTATACGCCGCCTCCACGCAAGCCGCCGCCTTACAGACGTAGGCTCCTCGTCCAGCTTTTTTACCGGTAGGATCGATAAAAATCTCACCTTCAGGCGATCGAACAATGCGCAGCAGTTCTTTCTTGGTTTTCATTTCTTGACAACCGACACACATGCGTTGGGGTATTTTTTTTTGCACCATTGTGCTCACTCCTCGCCTTGTGCTTGGGACTCACTTTTTATATCAATTTTCCATCCGGTCAGCTTAGCTGCCAAACGAGCGTTTTGTCCTTCTTTGCCAATAGCCAGCGACAGTTGGTAATCCGGCACAATGACTTTCGATATTTTTTCCGCTTCATTAGCTTCCACAGACACTACTTTAGCCGGACTTAATGCGTTAGCAATATACTTACCAGGATCCGGATTCCATTTGACAATGTCAATTTTTTCACCCCGAAGTTCATTGACAATGGTTTGTACCCGTGTTCCTTTATGTCCCACACAAGCTCCCACAGGATCTACGTTCTCATCCCGAGAGTAAACGGCTATTTTCGAGCGATGCCCCGGTTCTCTGGCTACTGATTTAATCTCAACAACACCGTCATGAATCTCAGGAACCTCAAGTTCAAAAAGACGCTTCAAAAGACCGGGATGGGTACGCGAAACCATAATCTGCGGACCTTTAGTGGTCTTCTTTACTTCAATAATATAAGCCTTAACCCGTTCTCCATGGCGATAATTTTCACCCATAATCTGTTCCGCCGGCGCCAAGATAGCTTCGGTTTTTCCCAGATCAATAAAAACATTTTTTTGTTCGATCCGTTGTACGATGCCTGTCAAAATGTCGCTGGAGCGATTGGAAAATTCTTCGTAAATAATACCGCGTTCCGCTTCACGGATCCGCTGGACCACCACCTGTTTGGCCGTCTGTGCGGCAATACGACCGAAATCCTTAGGCGTAACTTCCACTTCGACAATATCTTCCACCGCATAATTGGGATTATGACTGCGCGCCTCTTGCAAGTCCATTTCCAAGCGAGCATCATCAACGGCTTCCACGACATTTTTACGCGCAAAAACCTTAATTTCTCCAGTAATCCGATCCAATTGCACCCGGACATTGGCCGCTGTTTGAAAATTACGCTTATATGCGGAAATCAGCGCCGCTTCAATGGCGTCAAAAAGCACCTCCGGCGCAATTCCTTTTTCTTTTCCCAGTTGTTCAAAAGCTTGCATGAATTCTGCGTTCACCCACGATTCCTCCTATTGAGTTTTCAGCTTAAAATACAATCTCCAATGAAACCTTCGCTGCTTTTTCCCTTGGAATAGCGATTTCTCCTTCCGCTCCTTGCAGAAAGATCACATCGTTTTCCAAGCGGAGCAACTCACCAACAAGCATCTTTTCACCATTTATAGGCGCAAAGAGATGCACCTCGACGCGTTCCCCCAGATGTCGCGCAAAATCGCGTTCCTTCTTTAGAGGACGATCGAGGCCAGGTGAGGATACTTCCAAATAATAGCTTTCCTTGATTGGATCCAGTTCATCCAGCTTACTACCCAGTTGCTCACTGATCCATTGACAGTCTTCTAATTCAATACCGCCTTCCTTATCCAGGAATACGCGCAAATACCATTCTCTTTCCTTCACATACTCAACGTCCACTAACTCCAAGGCTGTGCCGGCAATCATGGCTTGAACCAATTCTTCCACCAATGTCTCCACATGCACTTTTGCCATGGATTCACCTCCTTCAACTGCAATCCTGTCTGCCATAAGATGAAAGAGTGGGTGCATCACCCACTCTTAACGACAATCACATAATAATTCTCACTAAAGTATAGCATCGAATAACCTGACTGACAAGATAGCACCGCAAAAAACATCCCCGGCACATTAGCCGGGGATGTTTTGCGCTTCAACGCAAACTTAGCACTCGATGATGTTCTGCTCGTAAGCGATATAAAGAGATTTAAGCTCTTCCACTTTAGCAGCCATTTCAACCTGCAGCTCGGAAGCCGTAGCATAGTCTCCATCAGCCAGCGCTTCGCGAATACGCGTGAACAAGCTTTTTTGAGCCAGCGTGTCCTTCGCCAGATATACACGCAGAGCTTGGATTTGATCCCAATGATACAGATCCAAATCCACTGCTGTTTCCGCTTCATGGAGGCAGCAAGAGTATTTAACAATATCCATATTGGTAGCAAGAATGCTTTGGTTCAATTCCGTTTTCCACCGCACCAAGGCGCCAGCCACAAAAGCGTCAATCAGTTCTTTACGGAACACGCCGCCTTTAGTAAGAACTGCGACTTTCTCAGGATGAGCTTCAATTGCCTGCATATTCTCCCAAACAGTAGCAGGCGGCTTGCTGAACAAGCGATCCCGTTCTTCTGCGGTATAATCTTCGAACACATCATGTTCGCTGCGATACGCACGGTCTTTTTCCAGATAGAAGCCTTCTACGCCAGCATCTTTAGACAGTTCCGCTTCCAATTCCTTCGTAGTTTTACCGGAAGCAACTGCCGCTTTAATACCGTCCAGCATGCTCAGGTAAAACGCGCTCAACGCAATGTAGGTGTTGGTATAAGGATTGGGGGCGCGCACTTCAAAGCGAGTAGCGTACGGATTATCAATGTCACGCACCAGACCGGCCAAGATAGTACGGTTACGGGAAGGAATAGCTGGGTTGTGGCCCAAAGAGGTAACAATGCAAACCGGAGCTTCAAAGCCAGGTTTCAAACGATTCAGAGAGTCATTCGTGGCAGAAACGAAAGGATTCACCACTTCATAGTTTTTCAACAGACCCATGATGGCGCCATAGCCGACAGCACTGAGGAAGTCAGCTTTCATATCGGTAGGCGAGAAAAGATTGACGATTTTGCCGGATTTCAAACGAGCGGCAATGCCCACATGGGTATGTTCGCCGCTGCCTGCAACGCCGATGATCGGTTTTGCTTTAAAAGTAACATCCAAGCCATTGGCACGGAATACTTCTTTCACCAAAATGCGCGCTTGCAGTTCATTATCAGCCGTCTGTACCGCATTGGAATATTTCCAGTCAATTTCCAGCTGCTCCAAAACGTAAGCTAAATGGCCGGTTTCATCAATGCGAGACTTAACACCGCCAACTTCTTTATGGCCCATTTCCGGCTGCAAACCGTATTTTTCCAAAGCCAATACTGCCTGCTCCATCGCGGTACGAACTTCGCCGCGAGTACGCTGCCAGTATTGTTCCTGCATAACCTGCGAAGCAGACAATTCCGCTACATCGGCTTTATTGGTAGGCGTTTTAACCCAGAATTCCAATTCTGTAGCCGAAGTAAAGAGAATTTCTTCAATTTCGTCCCCTTTAGCATGGGTAATCCCCGCCAAGTTGGGGTTAGCTTTAAACAGGTTCAACAATTCCGTTTTGATGTACTCCAAGCTATCCGTCAAAATAGCGCGAGAATCTACACGAAGGTCATTATGAATCAAAAAGCCAGGGATACGCAGTGTACCGACAGGTTTACCGCTTTCTTCGTCAAAATGCTCATAATTGTAATCAACAAACCAGTTAACATTCCGGTCACCGGTCATGTCAACACGAGCGTTGTTCAAGGTAGCCAAGCCAGTCAAAACTACGGAAGATCCGTCAGTTTGTACGACGCCGCCGTTTAGAAATTTTTCAATGTCATCCAAGAAAATTTCTACCGGAATTTTTTCATCTGTATCGTTGCCGGCCAAATCTACGCCGACGAGCGAAACAAATTTAATCTCAGGACGTGCTTTCAGGAGCGCTTTTACTTCTTCAGTACCATTCTGTTCCGGAGAAATAACGTACAACAAATCGTTTGCCATGCTCTTCACCTCTTAGTTAATCTTTCAATACAAATCAACAAACAATTCGGCATGCAAAAAAATAGACCACCCCCTTGGTTGCTCTAGAATGAACAATGCAAGGACGGGTCGTCGTTGACCTCATGCACACCTTGTAATTTTGTATGTTTTATTTATAACACAGGACGTACTTTCTGTCCAGACTTTTTTCGTTTTTCCAGAGGAAAAAAATACGTTTTGTCGAAAATAGAACAGTAGATTTAAAACCTTTAAGGAGGACTTTATTATGTTGGGAATGTCGCAAGAGCAGTTGGAGCAGGCAATTCACGAATGGTTTGAAAACAATCAAGACAAAGTAAGTATGTTCATTGACGGCTTTGAAGCCGCAGGTGCAGATGACGATGACGTATACCATCTTGTTTCAAAAGTGATGGCCTCAGTAGGCTCCACTGTAGCTATGTCGGCAGTTACAGAGATCATCGCCCGCAATAACGCCATATTGAGTGAGCAGATCGATACATTGGTTGAAGAACGCATTGCCGCGGCGCTAAAAAAATCCTAAATCGTCAAAACCAAACCGCCTCCCCTTACCACAAGGGAGGCGGTTTTTACATAGACTCGATAAATTCGTTCAATTGGCCGCCTGGTTTCAACATAGGCCGCACTTGCTGTGACTCTATCTTAGCTACGAGCACAAATGGCTTCTGTTCTTGCCAAGCACGCTGGAAATGTACCGCAAATTCCGCTCGGGTTTGGGCAACAGCCCCTTCAACCCCCAGCGCGTTGGCCATACCTACATAATCAAATTCTTTTAAAATAGAAGCGCTGCAGCGTCCTCCAAAAAAAAGCTCCTGCCATTGACGCACCATGCCCAGAGATCCATTATCTACAACAATAGAAATTACTGGCGCTTGCGTACTGGCAATAGTATGCAGTTCCATTCCAGTCATGCGAAAGCTTCCATCGCCGCAAATATGAATCACTCTGGCTTCAGGACAGCCAGTCTGCGCGCCTAACGCCGCAGGCATGCCAAAACCCATAGTGCCAAACCCTCCGGAAGTAAGCCAGGTACGAGGCTGCTGCAAAGTCAGATGTTGCGCCGCCCACATCTGATGCTGTCCCACATCGGTCACAAATATCGTGCGACGCTCCTGGGTCTGCGCTGAAAGAAACTTCATAATCCACGGGCCGTCTAGAAAAGTGGGCGCCGACTCTTCTACGTTTTCACGCCAATCCTGAATTTGCCGCCACCAAGCGATGTGTTCCGCTTTGGGTGTTCTCTCCAGGAGGGCCTGTGCCAACAAACCTATATTTCCTGTCAACCCCACGTGAGAAGGAATGTTTTTACCAATCTCCGCCGGATCGATATCCAATTGAATAATCGTTTTCCCTTTGATGAATTCTGTTTTTGCTGTTACAAAGCGATCACTGAACCGACAACCTATAGCCAACACCACATCGGCATGATGTACAGCTAAATTCGCCGCCTTGTGCCCATGCATGCCTGTCAGTCCCAAAAAGTGTGATTCATTCCCTGGTACCACACCCAAGCCCATCAAAGTACTCACTACAGGCGCATCTAAATGTCTGGCCAATTCTCTAACCTGTGACGCCGCGCCAGCCCTCACCGCACCTCCGCCCACTTGCATGACTGGGCGTTTAGCCGTCGCCAATGCTTTTGCAGCCGCCTCCACGCCTGCTTCCGGCCAATGTCCCGTACGGGTAGGCGTTGCAAACGAAGGTTCTATCTCCTCTGCTTCCACTTCTAGTGTTTGCATATCCCGAGGAATATCTAAGATTACAACACCTGGGCGACCGCTGGCAGCAATCCGAAATGCTTCGTGCACAAGCTGGGGAATGCGAGCCACATCCCTAACAACAAAGCTGTGCTTAGAAATAGACAAAGTCATTCCTGTTATGTCTACTTCCTGAAAAGAATCCTTCCCCATCAAGCCGGTTGCCACTTGGCCAGTAATCGCCACAACCGGAACGGAATCCATATGCGCTGTCGCCAGTCCGGTAATCAAATTAGTCGCCCCTGGACCGGACGTCGCCAAACATACTCCTACCCGCCCGCTGGCGCGTGCATAGCCATCCGCCGCATGAGCCGCCCCTTGCTCATGCACGGTCAGCACATGCCGAATTTCATCTTGCCGATATAACTCATCATACACCGGCAAAATCGCCCCTCCCGGATAGCCAAAGATTACCTCTACGCCCTCTTTTTGCAAGGACTCAACCAATAAATTGGCGCCGGTGCGTTTCATTTTATCCCTCCAGTTCCGCCTCAATACGATTAGCCAGCTCTTGTGTCGAGACTTTCGTATATCCCAACCGATACGTGTCGGCAGTGCGATACCCTTGTAGCCATACCCGTCGTACAGCATCCCGTATAGCTCCGCCTATGCCCGGAGCTTCCAGAGACATTTCCGCACAAAAGGCAGCTGATAAGATCATACCAACCGGGTTGGCAATACCCTGTCCGGCGATATCCGGCGCCGAACCATGAATCGGTTCAAAAAGACTAGGTCCTGTACCCAAACTAGCAGAAGGCATCATACCGATGGAACCGGTCAAAACAGCCGCTTCATCGCTCAAAATATCGCCAAAAAGATTGTTTGTAACAACCACATCAAACCGCGAGGGGTTGGTTACAAGCTGCATAGCACAGTTATCTACATACATGTGCTCCCACTGCAAGTCTTTATACTGTTCAGAAGCGGCAGTAGCCGCCTTCCGCCACAATCTGGACGTAGCTAAAACATTTGCTTTATCAACGGACGTGACTTTCTTATGCCGGCGCGAGGCAATTTGCGCTGCCAATTGCAAAATGCGATTGACCTCTTGCACGCTGTAACATTCCATGTCGCTGGCAAATTCATCGCCTTCTTGACGTTCTCCGTAATAAATACCGCCGCCCAGCTCCCGGACAATGATTAAATCCGTACCTTCCAAGCGCTCCTTTTTCAAGGGCGACGCTTCCTCGTCGGAAAATGCCGCTTCCACCGGTCGCAAGTTGGCATAAAGTCCTAACGCTTTGCGCAAGCCCAGAATGGCTTTTTCCGGTCGCTTCGCCGGTTCTACGGAATCCCATTTCGGATCGCCCACCGCTCCCAGCAATACTGCGCTCGCTCCTTGCGCCGCCTTAACCGTCGCTTCCGGCAAGGGTTCGTCATATGTCTCTAAAGCAGCTCCGCCCGCTAACAAATTGACAAACGTGCAAGACAAATTCTGCCGCTTGGCTGCTTTGTTAAACACCTGCAGCGCAGCATCCATAATTTCCGGTCCAATGCCGTCGCCAGCTACAATGGCTAACTGTGCTTCCCTCATACAGCGCTCCTTCCCGCTTGCGCCCGCACATAGGCAATCAAACCGCCAGCCTGGGCAATCTCTGCCACAAATGCAGGCAAAGGAGCCGCCTCAATGACAACCCCGGTTGTCAAGTTTTCAATACGGCCTTCTTCGAGATGCAGTTTCAGCTCATCCCCTTGTCGCAGTTCCTCCATCTTATCGCCTACTTCTAGCAAAGGCAGCCCAATATTAATAGCATTGCGGAAAAAAATCCGGGCAAAACTGTGAGCAATGACACAGGAAATGCCACAGGCTTGAATGGCTACCGGCGCATGTTCACGTGAAGAACCGCAGCCAAAATTACGTCCAGCCACCATAATATCTCCATCCTGAACCTGGCTGCGAAAAGAATCGTCAATATCCTCCATACAGTGCTTCGCCAATTCCGCCGGCTCAGATGTACTCAAATAACGTGCTGGAATAATGACATCTGTATCTACATGGTCCCCGTATTTCCAAACTCGTCCGCTATTCATTTACATACCTCCTCGGGCGTTCCGATTCGTCCCAGCACCGCACTAGCCGCCGCCACTCCAGGACCTGCCAAATATACCTCACTGTCTACATGGCCCATACGGCCTCTAAAGTTGCGGTTTGTTGTCGCTACTGCTTTTTCTCCTGCCGCTAAAATGCCCATGTGACCGCCCAAGCAAGGACCGCAAGTCGGCGTGCTGACCGCCGCTCCTGCTGCAATAAAGCTATCAATATAACCACAGGCAATAGCTTGGCGATATACCTCCTGACTTCCCGGAATAATGATGGCGCGCACATTCTGGTGCACTTGCCGTCCTTCCAATACCGCGGCAGCTTGAGCCAAGTCCTCGAGTCGCCCGTTCGTACAGGAGCCAATAATAACCTGGTCAATCGCCACTTGCGTCAACTCTCTAGCCGGAGCTACATTTTCCGGCAGGTGCGGCTTAGCTACTACAGGCTCCAGTTTCGACAAGTCAATATGCAGCGTCTTTTCGTATACTGCATCTTCATCCGCCTTTACCGCTTCATAGCTGCGAGATACCCGGCCTGCAAGATATTCACGCGTCACTTCGTCAACAGGGAAGATACCGTTTTTTGCGCCTGCTTCAATAGCCATGTTAGCTACCGTTAACCGATCGGACATAGATAGAGAAGCAACTCCAGGTCCGGTAAATTCCAGCGATTCATAGCGCGCCCCTTCTACGCCCAGTTGGCCGATGACCGTCAAAATTACATCCTTGCCGCCAACCCACGCAGGCATGTTGCCTGTAAGTTCCACCCGGATAGCGGCAGGCACTTTAAACCAAGTGCTTCCCGCTGCCATGGACGCTCCCAAATCGGTAGAACCCACGCCTGTAGAAAAGGCTCCTACCGCGCCATAGGTGCACGTATGAGAATCTGCACCGATAATTACTTCTCCCGGCGCCACCAGCCCTGCTTCCGGCAGCAATACATGCTCAATACCCATACGCCCTACTTCATAATAATGAACAATACCGGCTTCTTTCACAAAATCGCGCATTTCTTTCGCCTGCTGCGCCGAAGCAATATCTTTATTTGGAGTAAAATGATCGGGAATAAGTGCGATTTTCGCAGGGTCAAACACAGGAACGCCGATTTTACGGAATTCCCGAATGGCCGGAGCTCCTGTAATGTCATTGGCTAAGGCCAGGTCGATGGGACAGTTGATAATCTGCCCCGCTTGCACCTTCTCCAGCCCCGCTTTGCGGGCCAGAATTTTTTGGGTCATTGTCATGCCAGCCATCAGCCCGCCTCCTTTGCCGCAGGAACGCCGCATTCGGAAATCATTTTATTCAGTGCATTCAAGTACGCTTTGGCGCTCGCTTCTACCACATCGGTCGAAACGCCGCGGCCGTTAAAGGAGCGGCTGCCCTGGCGCACCGAAACCGATGCTTCGCCCATGGCGTCCTGGCCGGCTGTCACCGAGCGCAGCTGATAATCCTTCAGATCCACTTCAAAGCCAACTGCAGCATTTATAGCATGGAACACCGCATCCACCGGACCGTCCCCGCAGGCTGCTTTTTCCACAACGCCGCTGCTGCTTTCAATTTTGACGGCAGCTGTCGCTGAAATATCGCTGCCGCTGGAAACCTGATGGCTTTGCAGGCGGAACCATTCCGGCCGTTTAGCTTGTTGCCCTTCTCCGACCAAAGCCTCCAGGTCACGGTCAAAAATTTGCTTTTTCTTGTCTGCCAACATTTTAAAGTTGCCAAAAACCTCATCCAGTTTTTCCGCAGACAACTCATAGCCCAATTCTTTCAAGCGATCTTCTACAGCATGACGTCCGGAGTGTTTCCCCAAAACCAAAGAAGTTTTTTGCATTCCCACACTGGCGGGACTAATGATTTCATAAGTGGAGGCATGATTCAGCATGCCATGCTGATGAATACCGGATTCATGCGCAAACGCATTGTCACCTACAATCGATTTATTCGGTTGTACTACAATGCCTGCAAAGGTACTGACAAGGCGCGAGGTCCGGTACAGTTGCTGCGATTGAATGTTTGTCTCCATCTGATAAAAATCATTGCGTGTCGCCAAGGACATAACAATTTCTTCTAAAGCCGCATTGCCGGCTCGCTCGCCTAAACCGTTAATAGTGCACTCAATCTGCGTAGCGCCCGCTCCCACAGCAGCCAGCGAGTTGGCTACCGCCATCCCCAAGTCGTTATGGCAGTGAACGCTGAACACGGCCTGATTAGCATCTGGAATATGCGCACGCAAATAGCGAATCAGTTTAGCAAATTCCTCAGGCAGCGTATAGCCTACCGTATCCGGCACATTCACGGTCTTAGCCCCGGCACGAATCGCGGTGCTATAGGCCTGGCACAGAAAATCCCAATCCGAACGCGAAGCGTCTTCAGCGGAAAACTCTACATTAGGCGTTAATGAGCAAGCATACCGTACAGCGCTGTCAATTCGCTCCAAAGCTTCTTGACGGCTCATTTTCAGTTTATGCTTCAGATGAATATCGCTGGTAGCTAAGAAAGTATGAATACACGGCTGTTGCGCTGCTTTCACAGCTTCCCAGGCACGATCAATGTCATTTTTGGCAGCCCGTGCCAAAGCGGCTACGGCTGGATTTTTCACTGCTTTAGCCACAGCCTCTACTGCTGCAAAATCTCCAGGAGAAGCGATGGGAAAGCCGGCTTCAATCACATCTACGCCAAGCTTCTCAAGCGCTAGGGCAATCTCCACCTTCTCGTTTAGCTCCAGGCACACCCCTGGCGTTTGTTCTCCATCGCGTAATGTGGTATCAAAAATCCGTATCTTTCCCATTTTCATTTCCTCCTCGTATCAGTTTATCAACGTTGTTTCAACCACGACATCTGCCCGCGTAAGACTTTGCCCACTTCTTCAATGGGATGCTGCGCCTCTTGACGACGTCTTGCCAAAAATCCCGGGCGATTAGCTTGGTTTTCCAAAATCCAGTTTCTCGCAAATGTTCCCTCTTGAATTTCAGCCAGTACTTTCTTCATTTCCTTGCGAGTTTCTTCCGTAATAATGCGTCGGCCGATGCTGTAATCACCATACTCCGCCGTATCACTGATGGAATAACGCATGGCTGCCATGCCGCCTTCATACATCAAATCCACAATTAGCTTCATTTCATGGAGGCATTCAAAGTATGCCAATTCCGGCTTATACCCAGCCTCCACCAGCGTATCAAAGCCTGCCTTGATGAGTTCTGTACAGCCTCCGCACAGCACTGCCTGCTCACCAAAAAGGTCTGTTTCCGTCTCATCCTTGAAAGAAGTGAACATGACGCCTGCCCGCGTGCCGCCGATTCCCTTGGCATATGCCAACGCCAGACCTTCCGTCTGACCAGACACGTCCTGATATACTGCCGCCAAACAGGGAACGCCACCGCCTTCTGTAAATACGCGTCGCACCAAGTGCCCAGGTCCTTTGGGAGCCACCATAAATACATCCACATCAGCAGGCGGAACAATTTGGTGAAAATGAACATTGAAACCATGGGCAAAGGCTAACGCCTGTCCGGCCCGCAGGTTTGGCGCAATTTCTTCTGCATAAAGACGCGCTTGCTTTTCATCAGGAACCAAAATCATGATAACGTCAGCCCGTTTTACCGCTTCAGCAGGAGTAGTCACTTCCAAACCAGCTTGTTGCGCCCGTTCCCGGGAGGCGCTTTGCATCGGCAGCGCAACAATTACCTTAATACCGCTTTCATGCAAATTCAATGCATGTGCATGTCCTTGGCTTCCGTAGCCGACGATTGCCACCGTCTTATTTTCTATCAACTTCCAGTTAGCATCTTTGTCATAAAGCATATGTTCCATCCCAATCCCTCTCCTCTCTTTACTCAAGCCCCAGTTTCCTGTTGCCAGCTCGCAGGCCCTGTTCTCCGGCTTTCTCGTAAGCCCCAGGACTCCGCTTCTAAAATCCAACCAGATACCTCTTCCACCGAACCTGTCACTTCCATAACCCAGCAAGCGTCTTGCGTTTCCGCTAATAATCTTACTTGCCCTCGTTGTAGCCATCGCGCCGTGGCTGCCTGTTTGGGAACTTTTAAAATCGCCAGTTCACGGCATAAGTTTTTGTCTTGCTGCAGTGCTTCCACACAAATAACATCTTCTAGTCGTTCTAAATACTTGCATACCTGTGCCGCCTGCGCCTCCTCCACATCCACTCCAAGAGAAACATGTCCTGTAGGGCTGTCAGGCGCCAAGTCTGCTGTCATGCTACGCAGATCAACATCACGTCGGTACAACAAATTTACCAAGCGCAGTAACACTCCTGGATGATTGTGTACGCGAACAGCCAGCACGTAATGCATACTTCTCCTCCTCCTTTCTTTTTGCTATTTATGGGAACATCGCCAAGCAATGTTGCACCCAGATACATAAGCCGGAAAACAGCTTGCCGAAAAAAGGGTATAAAAAATACGCCCTCCGGTCTCCCGATAGGGGCGTTTTAACGCGGTACCACCCTACATTGTACTTTGCCGATTTACGCTCGGAACACGTTCTTGCGTACACTTGCTTTCCGCAGGACAGCTCCCGGATGAGATTTCTTTCCCACTGGTCCCGGTTCGCAGCAACCACCGGTTCTCTGAATCCAGTACTAGGATTGAACATTCCGTTCTTCGCCTTTGAAGTATTCATTTTTAATACTGTGTACATTATCCTTGATTTACTATCATCTGTCAATAGTCTTTTT
>CAZKCR010000049.1:0-12784 GCA_964551055.1 uncultured Anaeromusa sp.
CAAACGTAACTGCCTGCCTATGGTAGGGGCGATGATTTTGGGGATGGCTTTCTTGTTGTAATTGCATACAAGAATTAAGAAAAGAGGCAAGATGCGGCGACGCGTCTTGTCTTTTTTTTATAAGAGCCGCAGCAGTCATCCGTGTTTCTTACGTGTGGGTTCTGTTTCGCGTTGTATAGCACAGAACGGTACTTACACAAAATAATGTATAATCTGAAAATTGCTATTTACTTTTTTAATTTGATGTGCGATAATTCATTTAAAGTCAAACGTAGGATGTAGGATATACTACATCGAATTAAGGGAGGAACTAAAGATGAAAGTAGCATTGGTGTACACAAGTACCACTCCGGAGTTGATTGAACTGGTGGAAAAAGAAGTGCAGCAGGTGTTGCCTGCCGGTACGGAGATCATCAGCAATCAAGATCCGTCCATTTTGGCGGAAGTGCGGGAGGCCGGCTATGTGACGGCTCCGCCGGCTTCTCGTTTAGTTGGCATGTACATGAAAGCCATCGGTGACGGAGCGGACGCTATCCTCAATATCTGCTCTTCCGTTGGCGAAGTGGCGGATTCGGCGCAGGATGTGGCTAAATATACCGGTATTCCCATCGTCAGGATCGACGAAGATATGTGCCGGGAGGCGGTACGTCAGGGAGCTCGCATTGGTGTCATGGCCACGCTGCCGACGACGCTGGCTCCGACCAAAAATACGATCTTGCGGGTGGCGCGGGAAATGAATAAGCCTGTGGAATTAGTAGACGCATTGGTGGACGGCGCCTTCGGCTTGGATCAGGATCAGTTTAAAGAATTAATGACTAAATATGCCGGTGAAATCAGCGATAAGGTGGATGTAATTTTGTTTGCTCAAGGTTCGATGGCGTATTGTGAAGAATATATTCATGAGAAATACGATTTGCCAGTACTGTCCAGCCCGCGTTTTGGCGCTGTAGCTCTAAAAGAGGCGCTGGATAAAAAAGGCCTGTTATAATTAAAGCATTGGTTCTTCAGAAATTTAGGCGAGTGAATAATTTAATAATCATCGCAAAGGAGCGAAAGCCATGATCGAGAAACTTGGGAATATCGTCAAGTTCATTACGAAATATTTTTCGCTATGGATTATCCTAGGCGTTGTAGCTGCCTTCTATCAGCCAGAGCCCTTTAAGCCTCTGGCCAAATACGTGCCGTACTGCATTATGGCGGTCATGTTGAGCATGGGCCTTACGGTATCGCTGAACGATTTTAAACTAGTTTTTTCACGGCCCAAGGATGTGTTTTGGGGCATTGTGCTGCGGTATATGATTATGCCGTTTATCGCCTTGGCTTTGACCAAGGTTCTTGACTTGCCGCCGGTGTTGGCGGCGGGCTTGATTCTAGTTGGCTGCTGCCCCAGCGGCGTGGCCAGCAATGTTATGACCTTCCTGGCTAAAGGCGATACGGCTTTGTCCATTACGGTGTCGACGATTAATACCTTAATTGCTCCGTTTATTACGCCTTTTATGTTTGCTTTGCTGGTAGGTTCTATTGTCCCGGTTGATGCCAATGCTATCTTGTTTGATATCTTGAAAATTGTTTTGGTGCCGGTGGTTTTAGGCGCGGTTATCCGCGGCGTGGCCTCTGATTTTGTCGATAAGATTATGCCGATTATTCCCATTGTGTCGGTTGTGGCTATTTTTGTCACTACGAGTTCCGGCTTTGCTCTGAGTGCCAATAAACTGGCTGATGTAGCGATTATTGCCGTGCTAGCGGTTGTTTTGCACAACTCCTTGGGCCTTGCGACCGGCTACTGGGCGGCGCGCGGTGTGGGGATGCCGCCATACAAAGGAAAAGCTTTGTGTTTTGAAATCGGCATGGAAAATGGCGGACTAGCGATGGCTTTGGCTTTGGCGCATTTGGCTCCGTTAGCATTCATCCCAGCAGCCATTTTCAACCTGGTGCATAACTTGACCGGCCCTATGCTGGCCAGCTATTGGCGTGAAAAAGAAGAAAAGTTGGAAGCGCAGCAGCAAATACAAAAAGCGGCGCAGTCGTAAAGTACACTTCAGCAAGGAGGTTTTTGACTGTGGAAAACATGACCTTGGATTTAGCTAAAAAGCTTGGTGCTTATGCCGAAGAATTGGTAGCTAAAGAATACGGGGCTAAGCCCTTTAGTGTAGCAATCTGTGATAAGGACGGCTTTTTGGTGCTC
The DNA here is from genome assembly GCA_964551055.1 of uncultured Anaeromusa sp. GTDB lineage: Bacteria > Bacillota > Negativicutes > Anaeromusales > Anaeromusaceae > Anaeromusa. The sequence continues at coordinate 2,186 of CAZKCR010000049.1, forward strand.
TTCAACAAGTTGGACGGCGCTAAGCTGCTGACGATTAAATTGACGCCGAACAAAGCATACACGGCGGTGCGTATGGGCGTCAGCACTGCGGATTTTCTGCGGCGCCTGCAGAACGATAATCTTAATATTTCTTACTTTGCTGATGAAAATTTTGTCGGTATGCCAGGAGGCGTGCCTGTTCTAAACGCTCAGCAGCAGATCATTGGCGCCGTTGGCATCGGCGGTCTGAAGGAAGACGGCGAGGTGGCGGCTAAGGTTGCAGCAGCAGCCACTGCACTGTAACACGAAGCTAACAAGTGTATCACATACGGTTGATTGATTGTTTTGGACCGACGTATGATGTTATACTGAAATGGTAAAAATAGCATCAGGAGGTCCGGAATGCAAGCAGAAACATTCTTAAAGGAAATTGGCGGCAAATCCGTTGTCGAGCAGATTGTTGAAAATATTACCAATGCTATCATCAACGGAGAATTGAAGCCGGGGGATAAAATACCGACGGAAAATGAATTGTGCGCATCCATGGGGGTTGGCCGCAATTCGGTGCGTGAAGCGATCAAGATTTTGGTGGCCTATGGCGTACTGGTAATCAAGCGGGCGGAAGGCACGTTTGTCAAGCAGGACTATGACAAGAAGATGCTCTTTCCGGTACTGTACGGCATTATTCTGCAAAAGGATTCCGCCAAACAGTTAATAGAAATGCGCAAAATTATTGATGTGGGTATTTTACAGTTGGCGATCGACAAGCTGGATTTTCAGTCACTGCATAAGCTGGAACAAGCTATGAAGGAATTGGAACAGACCCTGTTAGCGGCGCAGGTAAAAGCCAGCGATATTTTTGAAGCGGATACCGAGTTTCATAAGGTGCTGGTGGATATTACGGAGAATGCGCTCTTAGAGGGGATCTGCTACTATGTCGATCAAATAACCAAAGCATCCCGGCTCAAAGCGATTGAAATGTTTTTGGATGCCAAGGCAACTGAAGAATTTCTGTGTATGCATCGGGATATGGTACAGGTGTTGCAGGAGAAAAATCGCGCTAGGATTAGTGAAGTTATTGAAAAACATTATGAATACTGGGAAAAAGTAAGCTTGTAACTTGCAGGCGGCGAGCTGGGAGGCTGTATCTGTGCTTATTTCTTTCAACGATATTTTGCAGCAGGCGTATCAGGATAAGTACGCAGTAGGCTCATTTAACGGCTATAATTACGAAACCTTTAAAGGCATTATTGAGGCTGGCGCAGAGACTAAGCAGGCGGTCATTCTGGCTTTTGGCGCCAAGTATTTACAAAATATGTCCTTAGAAACAGCAGCCTTGTTGGCTAAAAGCTTAAGCGAGGAAAGTGGTACGCCGGTCTGCTTGCACTTGGATCATTGCAGCAGCTTGGATACGGTGTTCCGCGCTATTCGCAGCGGCTTTGGCTCGGTTATGTATGACGGCTCGGCGCTTCCGTTTGAAGAGAACTTGCAAAATACTCAAAAGGTATGTCAGATGGCCCATGCCTGTGGCGTATCGGTGGAAGCGGAACTCGGCTGTTTGGCAGCTGGCGAACGTTCGCATGAAGGCTCGCCGGAAGATGTAGAAGCGTATACCGATCCGCAGGCCGCCAAGGAATTTGTCGCTGCTACGCAGGTGGATGCGTTAGCGGTTTCCATTGGCACGGTGCACGGTTTGTACAAGGCGGAGCCTTGCTTGCGTCTCGACATTTTGGAAACTATCAACAAGCTGTTGGCGACCCCTTTGGTGCTGCATGGAGGTTCCGGTTTGTCTGCAGAAGATATTGCCGCTTGCCGACAGCGCGGCATTGCCAAGGTAAATGTTAACACGGAAATATCGGTCTATGCAGTCGATAAGACGACGGCTTTGCTGACCGGCAAGCAGCCGCATTTTTCCGAAGTATCTTTGCACCAAATAGACTATGTCAAAGAAGTAGTGAAAAAATATATCGCCTATTTTGCGGCAGGCAAGTAGAGGCACGAAGAACCGCTGCAGAGGGCAGCGGTTCTTCGTATTTTAAGGAGGATAATGATGAACAAGGTGCTTATTTCGGTGGCCCCGGTGGCCAGTACAGATACAAATATTGTACCAGAGAAGATTGCAGCGGAAGTAATACAATGTTGGAAGGCCGGTGCAGCCATGGTGCACTTGCATGTGCGGGATGCGCAGGGAAAACTGACGACCGACATGGAGGTATTGAATGAAACGCTGCATTTGATTCGCCAGGAATCGGATATGATTATCGAAGTATCGACAGGCGGGGTTTCCAATTTGTCGATCCAAGAACGCTGCGTGCCGCTGTATTCCGAATTGGTGGAAGCCTGCTCTTTAAATGTCGGCTCTACTAATTTGGGCAAAGCCGTATACTGCAATCCCTTGGACGAAGTGGAGTATTGCATCAAAGAGCTGTTGAAACAAAAGAAAACCCCCGAGGTGGAAGTCTTCGAAATCGGTCATATTCATACGATGCAGGAATTTATGAAGCAATATGATTTCGTGGATCCGGTGCTGTTCAGCATTGTCTTAGGGCATCAGGGGGAAGCGCCAGCTACGCCGCAGGCTCTGGCGGCTATGATTCAAATGATTCCGGCAGGAACTCTCTGGGGTATTACGCAGGCGAACCGGAAGGAGTTTGGCTTGATTGCCGCCGCCGTAGGTCTGGGAGCCAGTACGGTGCGTATTGGCTTTGAGGATAGTCGCTATTTGGATGCACATACCATAGTAGGTAGCAATGTGCCGCTTGTGGAGAAAACAGTACGACTTTTACAGGCTATGGACAAGGAGCCGATGAATCCGCAAGAAGCACGGCAATACTTTAACATAGGCGGTCAATGAGCATGATGGCGCAGAATAAGCAATGCCCTATTTTAGACGCGGCGGTGCTAGAACGCTTCCCCCATGTAGACGCAGTGAAATTACAGCGTCTGTTGGATGCGGCGGTTGCCGGGGATAAGCACAAGATTATTGTGTTGGATGACGATCCCACAGGCGTGCAGACCGTTCACGATTTGTCCGTATATACCGATTGGTCCTATGAAAGCGTAAGACAAGGTTTTTTAGAAGAACGCAAAATGTTTTACATTCTGACTAATTCTCGCGGCTTTACCGAAGAAGAGACCAGCAAAGCGCACCGAGAGATAGCGAAGACCGTGGCCCAAGTGGCGCAGGAGCTGCAGCAGAGTTTTCTGCTTGTCAATCGCAGCGACTCGACGTTGCGGGGGCACTATCCACTGGAAACACAGGTGCTGAAAGACCAGTGGGAAGCCGAAAGCGGACAAGCGGTAGATGGTGAAATTCTCTGCCCTTATTTCAAAGAAGGCGGACGCTTTACGCTGGGCAATGTGCATTATGTGCGTTACGGTGAACAATTGGTGCCGGCGGGAGAGACCGAATTTGCCAAGGATAAGACCTTCGGTTATTGCGCCTCGGATTTAACGGAATATATCGAAGAAAAAACCGGCGGCGCTTATCGCAGCGAAAATGTAACTACCATTTCCTTAGAGGAACTTCGGAACTTGCAGGTGGAAGCGATTACGGCAAAACTCCTTCGCGTCAGCGGCTTTGGCAAGGTGGTTGTTAATGCAGTGGACGCCTGCGACGTGAAAGTGTTTTGTCTGGCTCTCTACCAAGCGCTTGGCCGAGGAAAACGCTTCTTGTTTCGTACGGCGGCCGGTTTGGTGAAAGAACTGGGGGCTGTAGCCGACAGACCTCTTCTGACCCGTGAAGATATGTTGGAGAGGCCCCTTACGACGGGAGGTATCATTGTTGTCGGCTCGCATACGCTCAAAACAACGCAACAGTTAGAGCGTTTAAAAGAGCTGCCAGGTATCTGCAGTCTGGAATTTAACTCCGACTTGGTACTGGAAGAAGAGCGTTTTGCCGAAGAGATTGAGTCGGTTTTGCAGCGGGAAGAAGCGCTGTTGCAGAGCGGCAAAACGGTTGTCGTTTATACCAAACGCAAGCTGTTGTCGATGGAAGGGGATTCCAAAGAAGCGGCACTTCGGCGTTCGGTAAAGATTTCCGATGCCGTGCAATCCTTGGTAGGAAAGCTGCGGGTGACGCCAGCTTTTGTTGTGGCCAAAGGAGGCATTACCTCCAGCGATATCGGGACCAAGGCGCTCAAAGTCAAACGCGCCCACGTTCTCGGGCAGGTTCGCCCGGGGATTCCGGTGTGGCAGACAGGCAAAGAGAGTAAATTCCCTCGCATTCCTTACGTGATTTTCCCGGGAAATGTCGGGGAAGTCGATACCCTTAGAGAAGTTGTTAGCGTGCTGATGGGCTTGTAAAATCCCGCCGCCGCTTTGGCGGTACCTCCCTTTGGCAAGGGAGGCAAGGCTTGTCCCCCTTGTTAAAGGGGGATGTCCGCAGGACAGGGGATTTCGGTACAGTCTGTATACAGAAAACGAGGGCGCCTGTAAATGGCAGCCCTCGTTTTTTGAACTATAGTTTTTTCGTAGCCCTCCTTCGTACCCTCTGATTACTCCCGTTACTCTTGTTTAAAACCGTGCCTAGTACCTCTTACGCCGTCTCGACCTTGCTGGCTGCCGCAAGGCCCAGCTTAGCTACGGCTTGTTCGCGCATTTTGTACTTCATGATTTTGCCGGCGGCATTCATGGGGAACTCGTTGACAAAGTCAATATAGCGAGGGGTTTTGTGCTTGGCCATATGAGAACGGATATAGTCTTTGAGCTCGTCCGAAGTCATGGTTGTGCCGTCTTTTAAGATGACGCAGGCCATAATTTCCTCGCCGTACTGTTTGTCCGGTACGCCGATAACCTGGACATCTTTGACTTTGTCATGGGTGTAGATAAAGTCTTCAATTTCTTTGGGATAGATGTTTTCGCCGCCGCGAATCACCATATCTTTAATGCGGCCGGTAATCTTAAAGTAGCCGTTTTCATCGCGCTTGGCCAAGTCACCGGTGTGCAACCAGCCATCCTTGTCGATGGCGGCCGCAGTGGCTTCCGGCATTTTGTAATAGCCCTTCATGATATTATAGCCGCGAGCAACAAATTCTCCGGAAACATTATCAGGCAGGTCTTCGCCGGTTTCAGGATCCACAATTTTGCATTCTACGCCTGGCAAGGCGCGGCCGACGGTGGAGACGCGCAGTTCGATGGAATCGTCCACACGGCTTTGGGTGCAGCCGGGAGCGGATTCGGTTTGGCCGAAAACGATGGTGATTTCTGTCATGTTCATCTTGTTGACCACGTCTTGCATGACTTTGGTGGGGCAAGGGCTGCCGGCCATGATGCCTGTGCGCATGTGGGAAAAATCGGTTTGCGGGAAATCCGCATGCTCCAGCATGGCGATAAACATGGTGGGCACGCCATGGCAGCAGGTGATTTTTTCGCGGTTAATGCACTCCAAAGACTGCTTAGGCGAGAAGTAGGGCAAAGGAGACATAGTAACGCCATGCGTCATGGAGGCCGTCATAGCCAAGACCATGCCGAAGCAGTGAAACATGGGGACCTGAATCATCATACGGTCAGCGGTGGACAGATCCATGCAGTCCCCAATATTTTTACCGTTGTTGACGACATTGTAGTGGCTCAACATGACGCCCTTGGGGAATCCGGTGGTGCCGGAGGTATACTGCATGTTGCAGACATCATGCTTGTTCAAGGCGCGTTCGCGGCGATAGACTTCTTCAACCGGCACGGTTTCCGACAGCTCGGCGGCTTCTTCCCAAGTCAGGCAGCCCGGCTGCTTAGAGTCGACGGTGATAATGTTGCGCAGGAACGGCAGGCGGACGGAGTGCAGCGGCGTACCTGGTTTCGTTTGCTCCAGTTCAGGGCAAAGCTCCTGCATGATTTCGACGTAGTTGGAGTCTTTGTAGCCGTCAATCATGACCAGCGTATGCGTGTCCGATTGGCGGAACAAGTACTCGGCTTCGTGAATTTTATAGGCCGTATTGACGGTGACCAAGACGGCGCCGATTTTAATGGTAGCCCAGAAGGTAATGAACCATTGCGGCACATTGGTAGCCCAGATGGCGACATGATCGCCGGGTTTTACGCCCAAAGCAATTAGAGAACAGGCAAAAGAATCTACATCGTCTCGGAATTCGGCGTAGGTGCGCGTGTAGTCATGAGTGGTGTAGCGAAAGGCGTACTGATCAGGAAATTCAGCTACTACATGATCCAGTACCTGAGGGAAGGTCAGGTCGATGAGGCTGTCTTTTTCCCAGATGTACTTACCAGTTTTGGCATTGTTGTCAAAGAGACGTCCCTTAGAAGTGTTCTTTTCAATAAAGCGATTCATATAATGGGCAAAATGCGGGAAGACAACCCCGGCGTTGGCCAAATCCGGCGCCCAGGCTTTAACCCATTCTAACGAGAGGTAGCCGGCGTATTTGATGGAATTCAGAGCAGACATAATTTGGGCAATCGGCAGATCCCCTTCGCCGAGCATGCGGTATTGGATCACATCGTCAATGACCACAGAATCTTTGACATGGGCGTATTTGATGTAAGCGCCTAAGTTTTGTACGGTTTTTTCCGGCGTTTCTCCTGCAAAACGGTAAGGATGATGAATGTCCCACAAAGCGCCGATTGCGTCGCTGGCCACTTGGTTGAGCAAGTGACCCAAACGCTTGGTATCGGCATAAACACCAGATGTTTCTACCAGCAGAGTGACCTGATTCGCTTCGGCGATCGGGATCAAGCGGCGCAAAGCGGCAAGCACGACCTGATCGTCGACATCGCCGCTGGGCTGTGGTCCAATATCTCCTAAGATGCGGACATATGGCGTGCCCAGCTTGCCTGCTAGTGTAATATAACGAACAAGCTCTTTATGATTTTCTTCCGCTTTTTCGGGAAACTTCAAACAGCAGCCGGAGGAAAGACAAGAGATTTCAAGACGCAGCTCTTCCAGCTTTTGCTTGGTGTGCGGCCATTGTTCTTCCGAAAGAGGCTGGGCCGGTCCGGTGAAGCGCCTGTCGCCCAAGCCGCGAACTTCGATGCCATCAAAGCCAAAGTCTTTGGCCAGAGAATAAATGTCACGCCAGCCAAAATCAGGACAACCTAAGGTGGAAAAAGCCATTTTCATAATAATCTCTCCTCTGCTTTTGTTTTCCAGGGGGCGGAAACAAAAAAATCGTCCCCTGGCATTGCTGCCAAGAGACGAAAGCATACACTTCCGTGGTACCACTCTTGTTGATATGAAATATACCCACTCTGCAGGCGCGGCCATATAGGCGATGCCCCTCTCGTGATAACGGCGAGATGCCCGTTCACGCCTACTTGCTGCTTGCGTTCGGGTGAATGCTCAAGGGTGAGTTTCGCCATGGCGCGGTACGCTGTTTCACACCAACCAACAGCTCTCTGAAGTGACGCGGCGCTAAGCTTTTTCCCTCTCAATGCATTTTGTATATTAAAATCTTGGTTATAATTTAGCAAAATGACTAATCTTTGTCAAGAGCAAAGTTACAAAAAATCTCAAACAAATAAAAAGTAAAGATGTTAGTGTAAATTAACATCCGTTGTCATAGGAGAAGTAGTGAGGTTTACGATGGAAAGCGCCTTAGAAGAAAGATGGCAGAGGTTGATTTTTGTGGTACACTAAGTAAGCGCCTAATTAGTATTGTGTAACAAACAAGGAGGAACTAAAAAATCCATGGAAACGCAAGAAAACAAAGCATATAGCCGCAGCGATTTTTTGTCTTGGGGAATGTTGGCTTTGCTTTTTCTGTATATGCTGGCGGTGAACTTTCTCATGCCTCTGCATCGCGATGATTATTGGTATTCCTTGATTTGGGGGACTATGGATAAGCTGGCGGTTTGGCCGGATGTGTTTCAGTCCATGTACGCCCATTACTTGACCCATGGCGGGCGTATGACGGCGTACGTGACGCTGAGCAGCTTTTTGTTGGTAGGCAAGGCTTGGTATAATTTGTTTAATGCGTTTTTGTATGTAGCTTTAATTGTGCTAATGTATTGGCATTCCCAGCGTCAAATAACGTGGCGCTTTCAGCCGCATATTTTATTACTGCTGCTTACCTTTACGTGGCTAGGGCTGCCGCATTTTGCGGAAGTAACGATTTGGATGGCCGGGGCCTGCACGTATTTATTTACGGCTGTACTAATTCTTGCGTTTTTTCTGCCTTACCATTTTCAGGCTTTGGGACGCGGCCTGTGGCAAGGCGGATTTGGTGCGTCCGTAGGTATGCTGATTTTGGGCGTGCTCGCAGGCTGGGGTATTGAAAATACTTCGGCGACCACGGCTTTTGTCAGTGTTTGCGCCACCTTCTATTTTTACAAAAAGAAACAGCTGCAAACGTGGATGCTGACGGGTTGTTTGGGCGCAGTAGCGGGCATGGTCATGCTGGTCATTGCGCCGGGAAACTATGTGCGTTTTGATGATTCGAAAACAAAGTTGCTTTATCATTTTACGAATCTGATAGCAGCCGGGGCGGAAGCGCTGCTGTATGTACTGCCTGTAGTATTATTTTTACTGCTGGCTTGGCGGGTTTTGCGGGTGTGCCATGAGAAGGGAGCTTCGGCCGTAGGGGAAAGCCGGAAGCTGGACGGACGTTTTATTCTCTCTTCTGTCATCACTATGGCAGTGATTGCTTTTTTGCTGCTTTCTTATAGTAATGGTCATTTCTTTTCTAATTGGGTGGGGCCGCTGCTGATGGCGAAGGTGGCCGTGCCACTGGGCGTCGCGACGCCGCGCTTGCAGGTGCAGCTTTTCAATACTTTGTCCGGCTTGGAAGAAATGCTGATCTATCTGCTTACGATTGCTCAATTGTATCGATATGCCTTTACGAAGCTGTCGCTGCGCAAAAAAGACTTGAAAGGTCTGACGGCGGGAGTTTGTTGGCGGGAGATTATGGCGGCACATCCTGCCTGCTGGCATGTGGCGGCATGGCTGGGGCTGGCTCTGTTTAACCATTTTGTCATGGTGGCGTCGCCGCGCTTTCCGGCGCGGGCTACCTTTGGGTCAGTCACGTTTTTGCTGATTGCAACAGCCGGTGTATTCACCGTGCCGGAAGTGCGGCAATATTTTTTAGAGACGGCGCGCAAAAAATACATGGCGTTCTTTGCAGCGTTAGTCTTGCTGCCTATGATGGCGGCTACCCTGAATCAGTATGTGACGATTTATCGGGAAGATGGCGCGCGGATGGCCTATGTACAGGAAATGGCGGCCCAGGGAGCAACAGAACTCGAAGTGGAACCTATTTCCATCAAAAATCGCGTACTGAGGCATGTGTACTTTGAGGACTTGAACAACTCCGTGTCTCGTGATTTGCTCTGCAACTACTACGGCCTGAAAACGATCAAGCTGAAAGAATAGCCGAGTTTAGGAACGAACAAGAGAATCGGAGAACCGGAGGGGCCGCAAGAGGGTAAAAATGGTAATCGGCGTACCGCGGAATTCAGAGTGAAATTTAGAATTTTTAAAAGCCAGTGAAACCTTTTACGTAAGGATTTCACTGGCTTTTCTGGATACTGTTGATCTTTTTTGATTATACTTCCAAACATCGTAAGCCTCATGCGAACCCTCTGGTTCTCATCGCGACTCCTGTTCAATCCAACCTCATCGTGCCCTCACTTTGTTCCCTCTACTCATGTTTAAATATTCCGTTCTTTCTCACGGAATATCCCGGAAGGAAGCCAAGGTGATCTGTCGTTCTTTAAGCAGCACTTTTGCTTGGTTGCTTAGGGCGGTTTGCAGTTCTTCTTCAAATTGGTGCGCCCAGCCGCAAGCGGCGGCGAGGGCTTGGTTATCAGTACCGGGATGAATCATGATTTCTGTAGAACCGGCGGGCAGCTTTTGCAGAATTTCTAATAGGCTTTCTTCGCGCAAGCCGCCGCCGGCGACAATGCCGTAGAAATGATCCGGCGTCCGAAACCCTTGCTGCCGCGCCTTGCGTCGAGCTAAGGCGGCCAGAAAGATAAGGCCGGAACGGCCGACGAATTGTCCTGGCGTACAGGAATAGCCGCCGGTAAAGCCAAGGGGGACGGAAGGAATGCGTACGGCGTTGATTTTGTGGGCGGCGGCCAGCTCTAAGGCGATGTCGATGATTCCAGGCAGCACATGAAGATGCTGGTGGCTGTCGATATGGGTGACGCGCAAGCCGCTGTCGATGACTTTTTGAATTTGTGCTGCCAGTTCGGCGCGCACTTCTTTTAAAGAAACGGCGCCTTTAAAAAAGCGAGCCATAAACTGCGGATATTTTTCGGCGAGATAGCCGTTTTCGTCGACTAAACTGGGGATTTGCTCCGGCGGCAGCAAAGGATTCTCGCCAATAAGCGTCAAATGCACGCCTACTCCTAAAGAAGGATGAGCGGCTGCCTTGGTTACGGCATCGTCAAAAGCGGCGGCGCTGGGCATCAAGGTAGCGCTGGTGATGCAGCCGTCCAGATGGCCTTGGATGACAGCATCATTTATTAAAGCATGACGGCCGAAATCATCGGCGTTGACAATGAGTTTTCGCATGAGTACTCCTTTTTTCTGTGTCAGATAGTAAAAATTCTTATGGTTGAAAACCAAGATGTATCAAGAAATACATGAATTTACATAAAAATGGCGGCATGCTTGCATTTGAGACAAGATTTGCGCGCGCCTCGAAAAAGCGGGCTAAGTCGGCAGTTTCT
>CAZKCR010000050.1:0-12493 GCA_964551055.1 uncultured Anaeromusa sp.
TGAACTTGGCTAAATAAGCGTCAATCAATCGTCTAGCGATGCTTTCCTGGCCGGGGAGGTTTGGCGGCAGGTTATGCGGGGAATACCAGCCTGCGTCTAAAATTTCCTTATTATCGATGGTAATTTCGCTGGAAACAGCGGTGGCGGTAAAGGCGACCATTAGGGAATCAGGGAAAGGCCAAGGCTGATTGCCAAAGTAGCGGATATCGGTTACTTCTACGCCCACTTCCTCCGCCAGCTCGCGGCGCACGCATTCTTCCAACGTTTCGCCGGGTTCCACAAAACCGGCAATAACGCTGTAGCGTCCTTGGGGAAAGCGGTTGGAGTGGGCCAGTAAAATTTCTTCTCCTTTGGTAACGGCTACGATAATGGCGGGAGAAATTCGAGGATACGCGATATGGCCGCACTGCGGGCAGCGAACCGCCAGCTCTTCGGTTACGGGCTGTGTGGCTTGACCGCAGCTGCCGCAAAAACGGTTGTTTTTCAGCCAGGTACGAATATGATACGCACGGAAAGCCAAACGAAAGGCTTCGTCATCCACAAGGCCGTAGACGCCGCGCAATTTTTGCAGAGAAAAGCCAGGCGGCACGTCCTCACTGGCAATATGGGCGGCAAAACAAGCTGTAGAATCCAGGGAGCCTACATATTGGGCATGTTTGGCCGTTAGGTAGGGAAGGACGTTTAAATCTTGCAGTGAAGGTAAAACCGGCCCGTCGGAGGTTTCTTTTAGCAGGAGCTCATCTTTATAGAATAGGAACCAATAAGCATGTTCGGGGGTGGTTTTTCGTTTAGCATTGTTTTGCTCCATAGCAGCGCACACCTTTATCTTTGGATTTTTTTCTATTTTATTATCATAACACAAAAAATGTACGATATAAATTTATATGCAGTTTTCGAAAAATTACATTTGCAGGACGGAGGAATGAAATGACGGGAGAAGAACTATCATTGCGGATTCGGATGCTGCTCTTGCGAGAAGGCGGAATGACCGAAGCGCAGGCGGCGGAACTGCTAGGGATACGACAGCAAGATTTTCACTTAAAAATGAAATTGGGTAGTTTTTCTTACTTAGAGGTAGCAAAGCTTTTAACAGGTTTAGATTATAAAATTCGTTGGGAAAAAGAGCCTACATAGAATTTTGTTGAAAATTCCACGTTTTTTCCATGGAACTGTAACACTCCTTCGCTATACTGAGGCCAAGGAGTTGATGAATATGAAAAAACTTACTATGTTGCTGTTGGCTTTATTTATGTTTACGCTGACAGGAGCGGCGGTTGTCCAAGCTAATCCGGCAGGTGGTTCTGCCTGGCAGGCATTGGAAGCGGGAGATCCGCCGCCACCGCCGCCGGATGCGGATCAGCACAAGCATAAAAAGCACAAAGAAGAACCGCGGCCGCCGCAAGAACCTCCGCGTGAAGATGCGCCGAAGGATCATGCGCCGGATCGACCGGAACCGACTCGCCCTTAAAGAGAGTATAACAAAAACATCCTGTCGTCGATGAAATGACCCCTAAAAGCTAGATTTTTAAGGTCTAACTTTTGGGGGTCACATCCGTTGAGGCAGGATGTTTTTAGTATGGCAAAGAAAATAGTAAAAATAAAATACTGAAAAGGAGGCTTCTAATGCAAAAAGGTATTTATCGGCATTTTAAGGGCCGCCAATATGAAGTGCTGGGAGTTGCTAAGCACAGTGAATCGGGCGAAGAATTGGTTGTTTATCGCGCTTTGTATGGCGAAGGCGGTCTATGGGTGCGGCCTTTAGCCATGTTTACTGAAGCGGTAGACTGCGAAGGAAAGCGGCAGCCCCGTTTTGTGCTGGAAACGCGTACAGAGTAAAAGCGGTGTTTTGTGAGTTGGATGGAAGCTATGTTAAATAAGAAAGGGTGGAATTATGAAACGTACCTATTGGAGTTTGCTTATAGTTTTGTGCATTTGCTTGTTTGCGCAGACGGCCTGGGCGAGTGTAAGCTATTTAGGACCTGCCGGAACCTATACCGAAGAGGCGACTGTGCAATTTTTTGGAACCCAGGAGGAGATGACACCTGCTAATACGGTGGCGGAATCCTTGGCGTTGTTAAAAGCTGGCAAATGCTCCTACGCGGTAGTGCCGGTGGAAAATACCATCGGCGGTCCTGTTTATTCGTATGTTGATGCGGTTCTCGCGGAAGCGGCCTTTGCAGTAGTAGGCGAGGTCAATTTGCCGATCCGCCAGACGTTGTTGGGGTTGCCTGGAACTTCGCTGCAACAAGTGAAGACGGTTCTGTCTCATCCTCAGGGCATTGCGCAGAGCAAGGCTTGGTTGAAGGCCAATTTGCCGGAGGCTAAAGTAACGGAAGTAAGCAGCACGGCCGAAGGCGCTAAAAAAGTAGCCGAAGCGCAAGATCCGTCTGTAGCGGCTATTGCCGCTTCGCGTACAGCCGAGGTGTATCATCTAGATATTTTGGCGAGAGATTTGCAATATACAGATACCAATGTGACGCGCTTTTGGGTTGTGACTTCCAAAGAAAAAGCCTTGTCTGCAGGGAAAAAGGGAGCCTTGGCGCTGCATGGTTCTACGGCCGATTTAGGGAAACTGCTGGTACGGCTTGAGAATACGGGCTATCAAGTAGAGTTTGTACATGACCGGCCATTGAAAACCAAGCTGGGAGAGTATCTTTTTGTGTTGGAAGTAAAAGCGGCGCAAGCGAAGACTCCCTTAGAACAGGCCGTGCGAGGGGTCAGCGGGCAAGTTCGAATTTTGGGCGTTTATGACGAAAAATAGAAACAAGTGAAAAGCAGAAAACTGTTTTGCAAGAATTTGATTGCGTTTAGCACGTTTGCAATGTCAGAATTTGGACGAAAAGTGACTTGAGAGTCTCTGGCAACAAAATTTGCAGCGAAGGCTTGACAAAAAATGGACAGGTTAGTATAATCTAGACAATGTATTGAAAATTTAATACGGGTGTCCGTGTGAAGTTTGCGGGAGAAAGCAGTTTTGTTAGAAAATTCGCCAAACCGTAAATGGATGGAACTCTGGAGAGCCCCTGCAGAAGCAGGGCGCCGAAGGGGCAAGTCGGCCGGTTGCGGCCGATGAAACTCTCAGGCAAAAGGACAGAGCCATAAGTGCATTTTTTAGGGGAACTAAAATTTGCAGCTTTGTGTGCTTTTCAGAGTCAAACAAGATGTTTGGCTCTTTTTCTTTTGAGAGAGTTAGGGGTGTCTGTTTTACAGTGTCGCAAGAACGCTGCTGAAATAGTAATAAGCATAGGAACGGCTGACGCAATCAGTGGTTCCGAGAGGGAGAGATGGTTTGTGAAGAACAAGGGAATCAAATGGATGGCCATAGCGATGGCAGTACTAATGGTGGGCTTGGTTGCCGGTTGCGGCGGTTCCAACTCCAACGAAATTAAAATCGGTTTGTTGAATGAAATGACAGGCGGCAATGCCACTTTAGGGACTTCCATTACCAATGGCGCCAAACTGGCTATTAAAGAAGCCAATGCTAAAGGCGGCGTTTTAGGAAAGCAAATTCAGGGAGTTGTCGCAGACAATAAAAGTGAAGCGTCTGAGTCGGCCAATGCGATGACCAAATTGGCTTCTCAAGATAAAGTAGTTGCTGTAACCGGTACGTTCTCCAGCTCAAGCGCCATTGCGGCCTCGAGCGTGGCAGAAGCGTCTAAAGTGCCTTATTTGGCAGTAGGCGCTACCAATCCCAAGGTGACTGTGGATGAGAAAAGCGGCAAAGTGAAGCAATACACCTACCGCATGTGTTTCATCGACCCCTTCCAGGGAACCGTAGGTGCCAATTTTGCGTTGAACACATTGAAAGTAAAAAGCGCCATTATGCTGATCGACAACAGCAGCGATTACAGCAAAGGCCTGGCGGCTTTCTTTAAAGACGCCTTTACCAAAGGCGGCGGCAGCATTTTGGCGGAAGAGTCCTACCTGCAGAAAGACCAGGACTTCAAAACCATTTTGACCAAAATTAAATCCTTGAATGCAGAAGTTATTTATGTGCCCGGCTACTATGAAGAAGTCGGCAAAATCGTTAAACAGGCTCGGGAACTTGGCATTACGGCTCCGATCTTGGGCGGCGACGGCTGGGATTCTCCTAAGCTGGTAGAACTGGGTACTGCTGAAGCCTTGAACAACACCTATTTCACCAACCATTACTCTGTAGAAGATACGTCTCCGGCTTGCAAAACCTTTGTAGACGCCTATAAAAAGGAATACGGTCAGATGCCGGATGCCATGGCTGTTTTGGGTTATGACGCAGCCAATGCTCTGATTGACGCCATCAAGCGCGCCAACAGCGTAGAACCGGATAAAATCCGTGCAGCTCTGGCGGAAACGAAAGACTTCCCGGCTATTACCGGCTCCACTACTTTGAACGCTACTCATGACGCCGTGAAGAGCGCTGTTATTATTGAAATGAAAGACGGCAAGCAAGTATTTAAAGCCAGCGTGAAACCGTAAGAACTGGCTGGGTTTAAAAGAGCTGTCTGCCAAGGTTTAAACCTTTGGTAGACAGCTCTTTTTGTATGTTTATACATAAAAGACAACGTGTTCGTGTAAAAAACAAAGAGACGAGACTAAAATCCTATAAAATCAAAGGAATATTGGTTCTTTTATCCTGAATTATTGGTAAATGTGTAAAAATTAATATGTGAAAAATATGCAAGTAGGAATTTTGCAAAAAAGAGAGAATTCCACTATGTGGAATAAAATAAATAACAAAATAAAGACAAAGCAAAGGCGCTTGTGCTAAGGCGTTGCAGAGATGCTGAACACACTTTGAAAAGAGGAGGAGCCGCATGACAATATTTGGCACGATTCGTAGTCAACTGGTCTTGTTTACGTCCGCCATTGTCGTGCTGACGCTGGCTTCCACTCTGTATCTCAGCTACTATTTTATGGCCGAAGAATATGAGCATACTATGCAGCAGACCAACTACCAGATGGCGCATAGTTTGGCCGATAACATTGCGTTGTTTATGCAAAATGCCTATAATGTCAATTCCTTGCTGGCCAAATCGCCTACCATCATTGATGGAAATGTCGATAAGCAGCGGCAACTGCTGCAGGAAACAGCCCGGCAGTATCCATTTTTTCAGCTTTTGGCGGTGACAAGTCTAGAGGGCGATCAGCTGGCGCGTTCCAGCGGGACTTCGGGCAATCGGGCGGAACGCCCGTGGTTTAAGAAATTTATGGGGCAAAAGCAGCCCTATGTATCAGATACATATTATTCTTTAACGACAGAAGCGCCGATTACGACCATTGTTCAGAGCATCTCCAGGGAGGGGCGTCTGAGCGCTATTTTGATGGCGGACATAGAAGTGTCCAAGCTGCAGGATTTGGTGGAGACCTTCAATTCCGGCGCCGGCAGCTACGCCTATCTTTTAGATGGAAATGGCGGCGTCATAGCTCATCCGGATCGGCGGCAGGTGAATGAGCTCTATAATTACCGGACGCAACGCAAAGCGGTTTTGGTGCGCGACGACTCCGGGAAAATGGTTACCGATGCAGGCAATAATGAAGTAGTACGCGAGGAACCGTTTGTGCTGCCGGCAGGCTTGGAAAATATTGTGCAGACCGTATTGCAAGGAGAAAACGGCGTAGCTTCTTATGAAGAAAAAGAAGGGGAAGAATATCTCTGCGCGTATCGCAGCATTCCCATGCCCGGGTTATCAGCGCCTTGGAGCCTGATTGTAGTGCAAAAGAAGAGCGCTGCCATGGCTTTCATCAAAGATGTGTCGTTGCGGAATTTTCTCCTGGGAAGCTGGGTGCTGTTGCTTTCTTTATGGCTGACATGGTGGCTTGCCAGAAAGTTTAGCCGCCCGATTAAAAAATTGGTAGAGGCTACGAGACAAGTCAGCGGTGGGGACTTAGCGGTGCGTTTGCCGGTACATAAGGGAAATGAATTGGGAGAAATGGCAGACCACTTCAATCGCATGATTGATTCGCTGGCCCAGTATCAAGGACAGCTGGAAGTTCTCGTAGAGCGGCGCACCCAGGACCTGGGGGCGGCTAATCAAGAGCTCTTAGCCATGAATGAAGAAGCTCTGGAAAACAATGAGCGTTTGGCGTTGCTGAATGCCAGCTTGGCAGAAGAAGTGAGGGTGCGTAAAAAAGCCGAAGAAGATGTGCTGCGCCGGGAACGGCAGTATCGGGCCGTAACCGCCCTTTTGACGCGGCCTTTAACCGATGTGCAAGAGTTGTTTGAAGTTATTTTAGACAATGCGATGTATTTAGTAGACTCTCCGGACGGCTATATTTCTCTTTATGATGAGAAAACGCCGGGTTTTCGGATGTGCCACAGCCGCGGAGCGTATTTACCCTTCCTGCATGAAGTGCAGCCGTTAGATACAGGCATGGAAGGTCAAGTGCATGAGCAGAAAGAATTGCTGTATGTCCCGGATTACGCCTCGTTTGCAGGGCGTATGGAGGATGCGCGGCTGACGGATTTGAAGAGCGTTATCATGCTGCCGTTGGTTCAAGAGGGCGAAGTGCGCGGTGTGCTGACGATCAGCTGGCGGCAGAAACATATTGTACATAAGGAAGATGTAGCGACGCTGCAGCAATTTGCAGATTTGGCGTTAGTGGCGTTGGAACGCTTGAAGGTGCAGGAAAAAATGCACCGCTTGGCTTATTTTGACGGGCTCACCGGTTTGCCGAATCGGGAAAATCTTAAAGAGAAGCTGACGCAGTGCCTGGTGGAAGAGCCCCAAATGGGAGCGCTCTTTTTCATTGATATGGATGAACTGAAGGATATCAATGATCACTTTGGACATTCTATCGGCGATGAGGTGATTTGCGCCGCCAGCCGCCAAGTGTATGAAGTGTTGAAGACGGATTGCTACATTGCGCGCATTGGCGGGGATGAATTCGTTGCTGTTGTTCCAGGCGCGAATATGAATGCAGCGGTCAAAATGGCGGAAGACCTTGTGAGCAATCTGTATCGTGATTATGAAGTGAGCACAGGTAAACTGCGTCTTTCCGCCAGCGTAGGAGTTGTCTTGTACCCGGAAGACGGGGAGAACATGGAAGAACTGTTGCGCAAAGGGGATTTGGCCATGTATGCGGCTAAACGCGCCGGACGCAACTGCTGGTGTTTTTATGAAAGAACATTGCTGGAAAAAACGGATCAAAAGATTTGGCTCGCCGCCGGGCTGCGGCAGGCTTTGGAAGCTGGCGAACTGCGCTTGTTTTATCAGCAGCAGGTTCGGGTCAGTGATGGCGAAATAATCGGCTTTGAAGCCTTGTTGCGCTGGATGCATCCAGAAAGGGGCCTAGTTGCGCCGGATGTGTTTATTCCTTTTGCCGAGCAAAGCGGTTGGATTGTGCCGATTGGCCGTTGGGTTCTGAAGGAAGCTTGCGCGTTTGCCGCCCGTCTGGCGGCGAATGGGCAGGGGCATTTGCGAGTGGCCGTCAATATTTCCGCACGCCAGTTGATGGAATATGGCTTTGTGGAGTTCGTGGATGAGTGTATTGCTGAGGCTGGCATCAGCGTTAAACAGCTGGAACTGGAAATTACGGAAAGCGTTCTGATTGAAGAAATGGCCGAAAATATCGAAAAACTGTGGCGCTTGCGGGCGCATGGCCTGCTATTGTCGCTGGATGATTTCGGTACGGGCTATTCTTCGTTAACTTATTTGAACAATCTGCCGGTGCATACCCTGAAAATTGATAAGACCTTCATTAAAACACTGGGCGAAGACGGCGAGCGGACGCAGCTTGTTAACTCCATTGTCCACTTGGCTCATTCCATGGGCTTGCTGGTAGTGGCGGAAGGCGTAGAACTGCCGGAGCAGCGTCAATGCTTGTTGGAAATGGGTTGTGACTACTTGCAAGGATATCTCTTCAGCAGGCCCTTGCCGGAAGCAGAGGCCTTGTCCCTGCTACAAGGAAGCAGAAACGTGGAAGTAGAGGAAAAGGAGTGAACAAGAGTCGCGGGAGTCGCGAGAGGGAACGACTGAGGGCCGCGGAATATAAAACTGAACTTCCAAGATGAAATACTAAAAGCCGGTGAAATCTTCATGTAAAAGATTTCATCGGCTTTCATAATTTCTGTTCTTCTCTTGCGTACCCTCACGTGACTCCGATTCTCTTGTTCAATAACCGTTACTTTAACTCCAGCCCTACCGGGCAGTGATCGCTGCCTAGGATATCAGCGTAAATCATCGCTTCCTTGATCTGGTTCTGCAAGCGGTTGGAGACGAGAAAATAGTCAATACGCCAACCGACGTTGCGTTCGCGGGCCTTCATCATATAGGACCACCAGGTATAGGCGTTTTCACGAGCCGGATAAAGGTAGCGGAAGGTATCTGTGAAGCCTTCCATGAGCAGTTCGCTCATTTTGCCGCGTTCTTCATCGGTGAAGCCTGCGTTGCGTCGGTTGCTTTTGGGATTCTTAATGTCGATTTCTTGATGGGCGACATTGATATCGCCGCATAAAATGACTGCTTTTTCTGCATCCAAATTTGCCAGGTAGCGGCGGAAATCGTTTTCCCACTGCATGCGGTAATCTAAACGCGCCAATTCTCGTTGCGAGTTGGGCGTATAAACGTTGACCAGAAAAAAGTCAGGGTATTCCAAGGTGAGCAAGCGTCCTTCCTGATCATGCTCCTGAAGGTCCATGCCTAAGCGTACGGAAAGCGGCGTATGACGAGTAAACACGGCCGTGCCGGAATATCCCTTTTTGACCGCGCTGTTCCAGTATTGCTCGTATCCCGGAAAATCCAGCTCTGCTTGATGAGGCTGCATTTTTGTCTCTTGCACGCAGAAGAAGTCAGCATCGCTTTGCTGGAAAAAGTCGTTAAAGCCCTTACCTAGACAAGCGCGAAGGCCGTTGACATTCCAAGAAATAAATTTCATAGCAAGCTCCTTAGGCTTCCGCATAAACGAAGGTGATGGATTTTTTTAGATCCGGATGCAGGCTGTTAAATACAGGGCATTCTTTGGCGGTCAATTCCAAAATTTTGCGTTCTTTCGGACTGTATTGGTTATGGGGCAGTGTAATGGTGGTGATCAACTCCACTACGCGGCGAGGATTGGTGCCCATCACCTTGGTGGTTTCGATTTGCGCGCCTTCTACGGTAAAGCCATGTGTTTGTGCGGCGATGCCCATAATGGTCAAAACGCAGCAGCCGTAGGCTGTGGCCAGCAGGTCTGTAGGGGAGAAAGCTTCCCCTTTGCCGTGGTTGTCTACCGGTGCATCAGTGAGAATTTTGGTGCCGGATTGGAGATGCGTGGATTCGGTGCGCAGGCCGCCGAGATAGGTCGTTTTTACAGTTGCCATAAGTGAAAAAGCCTCCTCAAAATAAAAATATGTATGAAAAGAGGTATTCTATCTGGAATGGAGAATACCTGCAAGAAAGGGAAGAATAAGTATTCTTTGAGTATTAATATTGAAAAAAGTTGAGGAGGAAAAATTATGTTGTTTACACCATATGGTATTGCAAATTTGGAGCTGAAAAACCGTATCGTCATGCCGCCTATGTGCATGTATAAAGCCGCTGCTGACGGCAAAGTAACCGACTGGCATCTCCTGCATTACGCTAGCCGGGCGGCTGGCCAAGTGGGCTTGATTATTGTGGAAGCTACGGCGGTGGAAGGGCGGGGGCGCATTTCCGCTCAAGACTTGGGTCTCTGGGAAGACGGACAGATTGAAGGTATGAAAAAGCTGGTGGAACTGGTGCATGCGCAAGGAGGGAAAATTGGTGTGCAGCTAGCCCATGCGGGGCGTAAAAGTACGGTGCCGGACAGCGTGCCTGTTGCGCCGTCTACACTGAAGTTTGATGAAAGCTGCTATTGCCCGCAGGCGTTGGCGGTGGGAGAAATTGCTGGAATTATAGGTGCTTTTGGCGCTGCTGCACGCAGGGCGATAGACGCCGGTTTTGATCTTATTGAAGTCCATGGAGCGCATGGGTATTTGATCAATGAATTTTTATCACCTTTGACCAATTTGCGGACCGATGCATATGGAGGAAGCGTGCTTAAGCGGACTAAGCTTCTCCAAGAAGTATTGGAGGAAGTACGGCGGGTTGTACCGGCCGGATATCCGGTAACAGTGCGGGTTTCTGCGGAGGAATACCATCCCCTGGGGAATACGTCTTCGGTAGTGGCGGATATGCTTAATTTGGTAAAAAATGTAGGGATTGATTTGGTCAATGTCAGTTCCGGCGGTGTGATTCCTGTTCAGCCTAGAGCGTATGCGTCCTACCAAATTCCTTTGGCGCTGACCATTAAAGAGCAGACTTCCTTGCCAGTGCTAGCCGGAGGGCTGGTGACACAGGCGCTGCAGGCCCAGCAAATTCTTAAAGCCGGCGCGGATTTGGTCTATCTAGGGCGGACGCTGCTGCGGCAGCCCTATTGGGCATTGCAGGCAGCGCATGAGCTGCATCAGGAAATAGAATGGCCGGAACCCTATGTGAGGGGAAAATTCTAGACGAAGAAATAAAAAAACCATGCTTTTAGCATGGTTTTTTTGTGTTTGTGAGGACATCCCAGGCGCTCATAGCCATAGCTTTTGCGCCGACAAGGGCTCGCTTCTGGGCGTGGGCAGAACCGGCGGCTTTGGCAAAGGCGGCTGTGTGAGCCGTCAAACCAGCGCCGATGGATAACTCCGGGTGCAGCGTCGGTGCCGCGTGGCTGACGTTGCCTACGTCGGTAGAACCGCCTGCCTCTTGGTCTGGCAGATATCGTACTGCTTCATCTAGAAGATGCAGATTTTCCGCGAAATAAGCGGCAAGAGCAGTGTCTTGCTTTAGTTCCTTGAATAGAGGCTCATAGTGCTCTAGTGTTACGGTTGCGCCGGTGCCTGCGGCTATGCCAGACGCTAAGGCGCGGACGGCGGGTAGTACCTCACGTTCCAGATGCTCGCTGGTGAGCGAGCGGACGGTACATTTCATCTCTGCTAGAGCGGGCACAATGTTGGGAGCGGTGCCGCCAGCGGTGATAATGCCAGCAATGAGAGCCTGCTCGCCAAAGCGCAGCCGCAGTCCCTGCAGGCCTTGATAAAAAAGCACCAGCGCATCCAGTGCGTTGATGCCGCGTTCGCTGTGACTAGCTACATGCGCTTCGCGGCCATGAAAGCGTACGCACAAAGGATGAGAAGCCAGCGACGTGCCGCCTAAGGTGGTTTCGTCGCTGGGATGAACAATGAAAATGGCGTCAAAGCCGTCGAATACGCCAGCCTCAGTCAGGTTGATTTTACCGCCCCTCGTTTCTTCCGCCGGGCAGCCGATAAAATAGGTTTGCGCCTGGTCTGTCGTCAAGGCGGCGAAGGCGACCGCTGCGCCAAAGCTCATCGAAGCAATTAAATTGTGTCCGCAGGCATGGCCTAGCTCGGGCAGTGCGTCATATTCGGCTAAAAAAGCGATTTTAGGGCCCTTGTCGCCGTGTTTAGCAAGAAACGCCGTAGGAAGAGCGGCGACGCCTTGGGTTACGTGAAAGCCATGCACTCGGATAGCGTCGGTCAAAAGGCGCGTTGCTTCGTATTCTTTATTTCCCAGCTCCGGTCGTGCGTGCAAAGCCAGACTGAGGCGAGTCATTTCCGATTCTAGAGCATCGACTTCTTGGCAAAGACGTTTTTTTTCGGCATTCATCATGAAGAAAATTCCTCCAGCGCGTTTTCCGTTACGACTAAACCATGTTGTAACGATAGTTTTCCTTGGACGCCAAAAGGTAGTGTAAGCTTATCCGGCGTATGTCCAAAAGAAACGTCGCAAAGTACCGGCTTGCCTAAAGAGCCAAGGCGTTCGTGCAACACGTCAGCGGTGCGTTGGCCCGGGGGATCGTCTTCGCCGTCGCAGTTGCTGCAGACGCCCATGACGATAGCTGCCGCTGCCTGCAGCTTGCCCGCAAGGTGCAGCTGTGTCAGCAACCGGTCCAGACGATAGGGAGCTTCGCCCACTTCTTCCAGGCAAAGAATGCGCCCGGTAGTATCCAGCTCGTAAGGGGTACCCAAGGTCGCAGCGATGAGGCTGAGATTGCCGCCGCATAAGAGGCCGGTCGCCTCGCCGGGAACCAGAAAAAAAGGAGCCGGTCCAGAAGGCGGCGCAGGAAGCTCGCCGAGTGGGACGGTGCTGGTGAGTGCCCGGAGAGCATGCTTGCAGGTAAATTCCGAACGGGGTTCCCTGCCAAAATCGGACGCCGCCATAGGGCCGTGAAACGTGACGAGATGGCAGCGTTGCTGCAAAACCGTGTGCAACGCCGTGATGTCGCTATAGCCCATAAATACCTTGGGATGGCGGCTGATCAGTTCGTAATCCAGCTGTGGCAAAAGGCGCATACTGCCGTAGCCGCCGCGTACGCAGAGAATGCCCGCAATGCTAGGGTCGGCAAAAAAAGCGTGCAAATCGGCAACGCGTACAGCGTCGCTACCGGCGCAAATGCCCTCAGTGTAAGTAGTGCTTTGCCCCAACTTGACTTGGAAACCGTGCTCTTGCAGCCAGCGTACGCCTTGCTCCAATTCCTCTGCGTTTCCAGGACTGGCCGGCGCCAAAAGCCCGAT
>CAZKCR010000051.1:0-1881 GCA_964551055.1 uncultured Anaeromusa sp.
CCTTGATGGGTTTGAGTTTGGCCGTAGGTATTTTGATTGACGATGCCATTGTGGTCATTGAGAACATTTTCCGTCACATGGAAGACGGCAAATCTCCTATGCAGGCGGCTAAGGAAGGAACACAGGAAATTTCCCTGGCTGTGTTGGCGACGACATTATCCATTTTGGCCGTATTCGTGCCTGTGGGCAGCATGGGAGAAGTAGTTGGCCAGTTTTTTAAACAATTTGGCTTGACTGTTGCTTTTGCGGTTACCTTTTCTCTCTTTGTGGCTTTTACGCTGACACCGATGCTTTCTGCGTATTGGCTGAAAGGCCATGGCGGCAGAGAATCGCTGCCGTTTATTCAAAAGGCCTTGGATATTTGGGAGCAGTCTTTTTTATGGTTGCGCGACATCTACCGGGAAGTACTGCGCTGGGCGCTGCAACGTCCGAAAAAGTTGGTGGCGATAGCCTTTTTATCACTTTTTATCAACGGCTTGCTCTTGCCTTTTGTAGGTGTTGAGTTTCAACCAAGCTACGATTCGGGAGAGTTTTCCGTTAACTTTTCCGCTCCTGCCGGTACGTCTCAGGACCAGATGCTTGAGCTGGCGCAGCCCTTGGAAAAAATGGTCTTGGAATTGCCGGAGCTGGAGTCGGCGTTTGTAGTAACGGCGGCCAGGAGAGACCCGATTTACAAAGGAACCATCGGAGTGCGCCTGACGCCTGGTTCGGAACGTAAACGCACGATGGATGATATCATGAATGAGTTGCGAGTGAAAACCCGAAAAATTAAAGGCTTGAAAGTGGCTGTAGTTACTAATCAGGGCATTGGACGCGGCGACAGCCGCCCGGTACAGTTGGGTCTGCGCGGTCCGGAGCTGGAGGTGCTGAATCAAAAGGCCCAGGAGCTAGCCGATATGATCCGGCAACTGCCGGGAACAGCGGATGTTGATATTTCCAGTGAACAGTACGAGCCGCAGATCCATGTAAAGCTGGATCCTGCTAAAGCAGGCAGCGTGGGTATTACCGCCTCCACAGCCGGCGATATTATTCAATTGGCTTTCTTGGGCGTTGTGACTAAAAATCAGTATAATGTAGGCGGTAATGATTATGATATCCGTTTGCGGCTGCAGGAAGGGCGACGCGTCAGTTATGACGATGTAGCCAACTTGCGCGTGAGTACAGCGGCTAACGGTTCTTTTGTACGGTTGGCGGATATTGCTACGGTAAAAGTTAGCGCAGGACCGACACAGATTGACCGCGAATCACGGCAACGTCAGGTTATTGTCTATGCAAACGCAGTAGGGGTTTCCGCCGGTGAAATTCTTAATCAAGTCAAGGCGTTGATCCCGGATTTAAACTTGCCTTTAGGCTATACCTATAAGTTTGTTGGTCAGGCTGACAGCATGAACAGCGCGTTTGGACAGATCAGTAAAGCTATCTTGTTGGCTGTTATTTTGATCTACATGGTGTTGGCGGCGGAGTTTGAAAGCTTTGTGCATCCGATGACGATTATGTTGTCTTTGCCGTTCTCGTTGGTAGGAGCTATTTTGTCCTTGATGATGACAGGCAAGACGATCAACATGATTTCCTTGATTGGCGCCATCATGCTTATGGGGTTGGTGACGAAGAATGCTATTTTGCTTATCGACTATACGAATCAACTGCGCCGGGAAGGCTGGGAAATTCGAGAAGCCTTGGTTGAGGCTGGTTCGGTGCGCTTGCGTCCGATCCTGATGACTACTATGGCTATGATTTTCGGCATGCTGCCTGTAGCCATGGGGATTGGCGCCGGTGCGGAGATGCGTTCTTCGATGGGGGTTGTCCTTGTTGGCGGCTTGATTACTTCGACGGTGCTTACCTTAGTGGTAGTTCCATTAGTGTATTTGCTTTTGGAAAGCA
>CAZKCR010000051.1:1981-12420 GCA_964551055.1 uncultured Anaeromusa sp.
TCGACGGTGCTTACCTTAGTGGTAGTTCCATTAGTGTATTTGCTTTTGGAAAGCATGCGTTCCAAGAAACATCAAATGTGATTTTGGAAATTCTTTGTAAAAATTCGGCGCTCTTGGCAGGAATGTCTCCAAGGGCGTCGAATTTTTTCTCAACAATGTTATATGACTATACCATTTTAATTTCTCCATACGCCCGAAGAATAATCGTAGAACGTAGGAGATGTGATTGTGAGAATCAAAGAAATTGCGGTTGAATCCTTACAGTCTTCCATGGTGGCGGCAAAAGATGTATTGGATCGAAACGGGCGGGTGCTTTTGGCAGCTGGCCGTCTGATTACGCCTGATTTGCGCTTAGCATTGCAGCGATATGGCGTTACCAAGGTATATGTGCAGCAGCAAGGCCGGGAGAATCAACGCTTGGCTAGGGTGGAGCCGCTAGTCTCCGGGGCGGCGCGCATACGTCTAATGCGTAAGGTGCGCAAAGTATTCCGGGCTTTTGCAGCAGAAAGTTCCGATTTGGATGTGAAGCAACTGCAAGAGTTGTCCTATGCCGTGGCGGATGAATTGGCCAGTCGCTCCCATTTGTTGTTGGCTTTGGAGGATTTGTCCTATGTGACAAATTATCTTTATGCGCACAGTGTGCAGGTTGGCTTGATTTCTATCGCCCTGGGGTTGGCGCTGGGCCTTTCTCGACAAGAAATGGCTATTTTGGGCATGGGCGGATTTTTGCATGATTTGGGTAAATTGACAGTTCCCGCTCATATTTTAAACAAAGAGGGAAAGTTCAATCGAGAAGAATTTCTTCAAATACAGGAGCATGCGGCAGCAGGCTATCGACTACTGCGGAAAGAGAAGGACTTGGATACCCGCGTGATGTTGATCGCACTGCAGCATCATGAGCGTTATGACGGCAGTGGGTATCCTTGGGCCATTACGGGAGGGAATATGCATCGCCTAGCTGGGATTGTGGCTGTGGCCGACGTTTATGATGCTTTAACGACCGACAGGATTTACCGGAAACGTCTGAGTATTCGTGAGGCTCTGGCTATTATCGGCAGCGGCGAAGGCAGACTGTTTGCTCCAGAAGCGGTGCAGGCGTTGAAAAAGATGGTTATTCCCTACGGGTTGGGAGAAACCGTAAGCTTGAGTGATGGCCGTCGGGGAGTGGTGGCTATGCTGAACAGTACGAACTGGGCGTTGCCGGTAGTGCGTGTAGCTGACGGATGGCTGGACTTGCTGCAGGAAACACAGGTGCGAATTGTACATACGGAGTAGGGCTGTTGAAGCGAAAGTCTCCTTAAAACGCAGAGCTAAAACACAAGCTCTGCGTTTTTTGCTAGGTGCAGACAGGATTTTATCAGTATGTGTACAATATAATACATATTAGCCTTTTGCGGGAGCTGCTGGTTTTCGTGAAAGGTCGACTAGCGGGATATAGGAGAAGGAACATGGAGAAGCAGCAAAATTTGGAAGAAACATTGCAGGCGTTTCGTCAAGGAGACGTGTCCCTAGAAGAAATGTTGAAGGTGTGTCGTCAGCTTCCGTATGAGGACTTGGGCTTTGCCAAACTGGATCATCATCGCGCGGTTCGTCAAGGGTTTCCGGAAGTGGTTTTTTGCGAAGGAAAGACGGTGGCGCAGGTGCGGCGCATTATGGAGCGGCTGGCTGCTAAGAACGCCAATGTCCTTGGGACACGAGCCAATTGGGAGATGTATGAGGCCGTCAGGGAAGTTTTGCCGCAAGCAGTGTATCATGAAGAACCACGGCTGATTTGTTTGGAAAGGGCTCCTTTGCCTAAAGATGAGAAACGGCGCATTGCGGTTCTTAGCGCTGGCACCAGCGATATTCCCGTGGCGGAGGAAGCCGCTTTGACGGCGGAAATCATGGGGAACTGTGTAGAACGTATCTTTGATGTCGGCGTGGCTGGCATTCATCGGCTCCTGGCGCAGCAGCAAATTTTGCAAGAGGCCAATGTGCTGGTTGTCGTGGCCGGCATGGAAGGGGCTTTAGCCAGCGTAGTCGGCGGCTTAGTGAACAAGCCAGTTGTCGCTGTGCCTACAAGTGTAGGATATGGTGCGAATTTTGGCGGCTTATCGGCTTTGCTGTGCATGCTGAACAGCTGTGCTGCCGGGGTGGCTGTCGTCAATATTGACAATGGTTTTGGAGCAGGCCGTTTGGCCAGTATGATCAATCACATGCGATGAAGCGAGAAAAAGCATCAAAGTAGCAAGGTTTGCAGGAGGAATATAAATGAAGGTTTTATATTTGGATTGCTTTTCTGGAATTAGCGGGAACATGTTTTTAGGAGGCTTAGTGGCATTGGGCTTACCGGAAACGGAGTTGCGCCGTATGCTTGCTTCGCTGAAGTTAGATGGGTTTTCTTTGGATGTGGAGGCGGTGCAAAAAAAGGGGATTGCGGCTACTCATTTGGATGTACGACTGCATCATCATGAGCACCATCACCACCACCAACAGCCTGAGCAGGAGGGCGGACATGCAGGCGGACATGGCCACCATGGTCATGCGGCGGAAAGCAAAGCACCGGAGCCGCACCACCATCATCATGAGCATCGGCATCTGCCGGAAATTGAGGCCTTATTGCGAAACGCGCCGTTGCCGCAGGCGGTACAGGAACGCAGCCTAGCGGTATTTCAGCGTTTAGCCGAGGCGGAAGCCAAGGTGCATGGTACGACGCCGGATAAGGTTCATTTTCATGAAGTAGGGGCTGTAGATGCTATAGTCGACATTGTCGGTACGATATATGGTTTGCATTATTTGGGAATTGAAAAGATATACGCATCAAAAGTTTATACAGGCAGCGGCTTTGTCGAGTGTGCTCATGGACGGATGCCAGTGCCTGCGCCGGCGACGGCGGAGTTGCTTTGCGGTATTCCGCAGGCGCAAGGAGAAATAGAGAGAGAGTTGACAACGCCCACTGGCGCGGCCTTGCTGGCGGAACTGAGTAATGGTTTTGGCGCGCAGCCAGAGGGCTTTCTTTGCGAACGTATAGCTTACGGCGCCGGCGGCTGGGATTTGCCGCAGCCGAATGTGCTGCGTCTCTGCCTGGGAACATTGGCGGATGCCGCAGGACAAGAAGACGTTGTTTTGCTGGAAGCCAATCTTGATGATTTAAGTCCTCAAATCACGGCGTATAGTGCGGACCGGCTGCTAAAAAGCGGCGCTTTGGATGTATGGACGACACCGGTCTTGATGAAGAAAGGCCGCAGCGGAGTGGTGTTGTCAGCGCTATGTTTTCCAGACAAGCAAGCGGAGTTGGAAGAAATTTTCTTTGGGGAAACGTCTACGCTAGGCGTGCGGGCGACGCAGTTGAAACGACGCATTCAGACAAGGGTGTTTCAGGAAGTGGAAACTCCTTGGGGGAAGGTACGTATAAAAATGGGCGAAGATAATGTTATGCCCGAGTATGAAGATTGTAAAAAACTGGCGCAGGAACAGGGGATTCCCCTGAAAAAAGTGCAAATGGCGGCTTGGCGAGCTTGGGGTTTGCAAGGGAGTTGAAAACTTGTCGCTGCAGCCTGCGGCGAGGAGGATAAGGGGATCTCAAGAGCAGGATTGTAGTGAGGGTGTAACGAATTTTAGTATAAAGTGTAGTGCCAAGGACGGCCTAAGGCTCACAATATGATACGCAACACTTCGGATGAGTGTTTTGCAGAAGGGGAAGAAAGATGGCTTCGAAAAATAGCCGGTATTATGTGCTGGAAGATTTACGGCCAGGAATGGTTGTTGCCAAAGAGGTGCTGAGTCCGACTGATCAGGTTATTTTATCGGAAGGAACGGAACTGACGGATAAATTGATTGCCGGCCTGCGTTTTTGGGAGATAAAGATGGTGGCGATTCGGGTGTCATCCGAGGCGCTTTCACGTGAAAAAGCAGTTCAGCCCAAAGGCGCGGTGCAAAAACAATTTTTTGGCGAATATGAAGCCGTGTCCGAGGAAGTGGCGCAACAATTTGATAGGATCCGGCAGACGCAGGAAGTGCCGTTGCCGGAATTGAAAGCATTTGTACAAAACCATTTATTGCAGATGGTTAATGCAGTTGGCGTCGTTAACCATCTACATATGTTGCAACAGGCAGGCGGTCCGCTTTTTCAGCACGCCATGA
This sequence comes from uncultured Anaeromusa sp., assembly GCA_964551055.1. Classification (GTDB taxonomy): domain Bacteria; phylum Bacillota; class Negativicutes; order Anaeromusales; family Anaeromusaceae; genus Anaeromusa. The sequence goes on from CAZKCR010000051.1 coordinate 6,104, forward strand.
ATGTGGCTATGATCTGCGGCGTAATCGGGCGTTGGCTTGATTTAGGGCACAAAGAGCTGCAAGAACTTGTATTGGCAGGCTTGTTGCATGATATTGGTAAAATACAACTTCCAGAAGAATACCAAGACATGGCGGAGCCGAGTGATCCGGCGCAGGCGGCGTTATATCGGCGCCATACCTTTTATGGGTACCAATTATTAAAGAAATGTCCGGGAATTCCTGAAAATGTGAAGTTTGCCGTTTTTCAACACCATGAGAAAATGGACGGTTCCGGCTACCCCTTAGGTTTATACGGACCGCAAATTCATCCGGTGGCGCGTATTGTTTCGGTGGCCAATCTGTATGATCGACGTACGGCCGGCCAGGATGAAACAAGCCGTATGTCGCCTTTTGCCGTGGCGGAAATGATGCTGGAGGAAATGTTTGGGACTTTGGATCCGGCAACGTGCTTGGTGTTCTTGAATAATGTTAGAGACTATTTTACAGGCAATGTGGTGGAATTGAGCGATGGCAGAGTAGCGGAAGTGGTTCATCCAGGACGATTCATGGCCACAAGGCCGATGGTGAGAACCATGGACGGTTTGTTTATCGATCTGGAAAAGGAGCGCGGTTTGCGAATTTTGAATTTCGTACAGGCCTAAGACGTGATCTTGTCAGCATTTGCCGATGATGGTAAGATTAGATAACATGAATCATTGGAGAGTTAGATTATGCGAACTATGTATCGGCGCGTTGGGCTGCTACTATTTTTGGTAGCAGCCATATCTGCGTTTGTGCTTTATTGGACTGTAGATGCCAATACGCTGCAGTCTTTAGGGCAGTTCCGCCCAGCTTCGCTTTTGTTGGTAGTGGCTCTTTCTATTGGCGGACTTTATTTTGATGCAGCTCGCTTAGTGCGGCTGACGGCGATTGCCGGCGGTAGAACCGTGACCTTGCGCGAAGCCTATCAAGTAGTTTTTGGCAATTATTTTCTGGCTATGTTGACGCCAGGCGCTGCAGGAGGAGCCTTTGCCCAGGTACTATTTTTGCGCCGTGCTGGCGTACCTACCGGCAAGGCCACGATTTTGGTTTTAGTACGGACCTTGTTGTCGATTTTGGTACTGTTTTTATTTGCTCCCGTAGTCTTCTGGTTTGACGGCAATGTGCTGCCAGGTCTTTCGCAGGGGGTAATGCTGGCAGGTTCCCTAGCGTTATTGTTAAGCATGTTGGCGATGCCTGTTTTTTTTCGAACCTCGCTGCCGGATGCACTGGTATTGCTGCTAGTTCGGCGTTTGCGCCGCGCCAGACGCAGGCGTATTGTGAATTTGTATAAGGATGTGCGCAACGCAGTACAGCTTTTGGGAGCGGCTCCAGGGCAGATGCTGCTAGTGTTGCTGCAGTCGGCAGCCAGTTTGTTTTTGCTGTACGCCTTGGTTCCAGCCTTGCTTTGGGGGCTAGGGGGAGACGGTGATTTTTTAACGATTATGGGTCGTATGGTGTTGCTGAATATTTTGCTGTATGTGGCGCCGACTCCGGGCGGAGCCGGTATTGCTGAAGGTGGTTTCGTGCTGCTTCTCCAGTCCTTGGCTGCGCCGGGAACGGTGGGGGTGGCGGCTTTGGCTTGGCGAGTAGCGGCTGAATATATTCCTTTTGGGCTGGGCGCGATAGCGGTGGTTCAAACTTTTGGACGCGATTTTATGAAGAAAATCCAGTCTGTCTAAAAAATGCAGCTTAATTAGGCATTATATACCCGGGAGGTTTAAGATGAAACATGTATTGGTGACCGGCGGCGCCGGTTTTATTGGGTCGCATTTGACGCCGCAGCTGTTGACGGCTGGCTGGAAGGTTACCGTGCTGGATGATTTATCAAGCGGCAATCGCGCCTACGTGCCGGCAGAGGCAGGGTTTATAGAACAGGATGTGCGGGACGCGGCAGCGCTGGCCCGGGTCTTTGCGGCTAGTAAATTTGACGCAGTGGTTCACTTTGCGGCACAGACGATGGTGCCTGTTTCTTTGGCAAAACCTGTGTACGATTGTGAATTGAACGTGGTGGCTGCTGTAGAATTATTGGAGCAGTGCCGTGCTCATGGCGTACGTAAAGTGGTTTTTGCATCTTCGGCGGCAGTGTATGGAGATAATCAAAACTTGCCTCTTGCTGAAACAGAACCGACGGCGCCTATGTCTTTTTACGGACTTAGCAAGCATACGGTGGAACGCTATTTGAAGCTGTATCAGCAGTTGCATGGTCTGGAATATGCGGCGCTGCGCTTTGCCAACGTGTATGGCGAACGCCAAGGGGATGGCGGCGAAGGAGGCGTGGTCAGCATTTTTACCCGCTTGTTGCGTCAAGGGCGTTCGTTGCAACTGTTTGGCGACGGCAGGCAAACCCGCGATTTTGTTTACGCAGGAGATGTAGCGGCTGCGGTGACTGCCGCTTTGGCTTCGCAGGTGCCTTCTGGTACGTATAATGTCAGTACAGGCAAACAAACTTCGCTTTTAGAGCTTATTGAGATGTTGAGCCATATTTCTGGTGTGAAGCCGCAGGTACTGCTGGAGGCGCCCAGAGCGGGGGATATCTTGCATTCGGCTTTAGATTCCAGTCGTTTGCAGCAGCACTCTAACTGGCGGCCTCAGATGCCGCTGGCAGAAGGGTTAGGACGCACCTATGGGGCTTTGGCAGAATAAAGCCGAATGTAATTTGCAATAGGAGGATGGAATACTTGCAACAGCGTTGGATTATGGTTACGTTGCTGTGTTTGATTTTGTTCTTTTTTCAACTCGGGTCGCTGCCTTTATTAGATCCGGATGAACCGGTATATGCGCAGACGGCGAAAGAAATGTTGGCAGCAGGAGATTGGCTTTCGCCACGTATTTTTGGCGAAGTCTGGTTTGATAAACCGCCAATGTATTATTGGCTGGTGGCGGGGGCTACGATGCTGCTGGGGCCGACGGAATGGGCGGCGCGCCTGCCGGCGGCAGGGATGGCGCTGGGAACGGTTTGGCTTGTATACGCCTTTATGCAGCATCGCTTTGGCAGTGCTAGTGCAGCAGCTTCAGCGGTGGTTTTAGCTACTAGTTTGGAGTTTTTCTATTTGGCCAAGGGGGCTGTAACCGACAGTACGCTGACGTTCTTTTTGACGGCGTGTTTGCTGGCGTATTGGGAAAAACGCATGGCCCTGGCCTATGTGCTGGCAGCTCTGGCTACCTTGACAAAAGGGCCTGTGGGTCTTTTGTTTCCCGGTACGATTTTGCTGTTGGAGTTGTTAAGCCGCGGCGATTGGAGGGGATTTGTCAAGTTACAGCTGCCTAAAGGGTTGTTGGTGTATGCAGTGGTAGCACTGCCTTGGTATATAGCCATGTATTTAATCCACGGCCAGGTTTTTATTGATACTTTTTTGGGTATGCATAATGTGACACGCTTTACCTCGGCAGAGCACGATGTGTCCAATGTATGGACTTATTTTGTGCCGGTTTTGATTTTGGGCTTTTTCCCTTGGATTACGCTGCTGCCGCAGACGGTGTGGCTGGCGTTAAAAGAAGCGCAGTACGAGCGGCGGACGCTGCGATTTTTACTCATTTGGGCAGCTTTTATTTTTGTTTTTTTTACGATTGCCAAGACGAAACTGGTATCGTATATTTTGCCCATGTTTCCGCCATTGGCCATGTTGGTTGGCTGGCGCTTAAGCCGTCTTTGGGTGCAGCCTGTGCGTCAGCGCGCTTGGGCGGTTGCTTGCGGAGCGCTGCATGGCTTGCTGGCGGCAGGACTGATTTATGGACAGACGCTGATGCCGGAACTGGCGTTAGGGGCGTTTCTTGCGGCTGGAATTTTATTTGTCACAGGTGCCGGGGCTTCGTGGCTGATTTGGCGAGGCGGCTATCAGCGTGCTTGGGTGAGCCTGACAGCTGGAGCCAGCGCCTTTTTGCTGACATTGGTGCTTGTTTTACTGCCGCTGGCGGCACCGCAGTTTACCGCGAAGGATATTGCGGAAGATTTTAAGGCAAACTATGACGGAGTCTCGGCGGTGTACGTCATTAAATTTTTACGGCCTGGTTTTGTGTACTATACCGACATGCCTACCGAAGAAGTCGGTACCACTTTGTTTCAAAACAAAGTGGATACCAAGGCGGTACTGCAACAAATGGTATCTCGCCAAGAACGTGCGTATTTTGTGTTGCGCTTATCGGACTATCGGCTTTTGACGGAAGCTGAGCAGAAAAAAATGACGGTTTTAGCAACACGCTATGAGGTACTGCTGCTATTGAAAGAGGGACCCTTATGAAAAACCGGAGCGGGTCGGTTCTTCTTACGGCAGTAGTATCGCTGGCCTTCTTTTTGCTGTATAACCATGTAATGCCTGTGACCGATCCGGTGGAGGCGAATTATGCGCTGACAGCCAGAGAAATGCTGGAAAGCGGGGACTGGTTGTCGCCGCGTATTTATGGGGCGTTTTGGTTTGACAAGCCGGTTATGACCTATTGGCTGCTGGCTTCTTCTTTTGCCGTTTTTGGGCTGAATGAATGGGCGGCCAGGTTGCCTGGCGCTATTTTCGCCGCCTTGGGTGTGGGTTATGCTTACTGGTTTTGTTTAGAAACCGGTGCAAGCAAAAAGAGAGCGTTTTTAACGGCTCTTGTGCTGGCCACTTCTTTGGAATACTGGATGCTGGCCAGATTGGTACTGACAGATGCGATTTTGTTCTTTTTTTCTGCCGTTACCATGGGACAGGCGTATTTGGGGCTAAGCCGAGATCGCAGCCAATATTGGCTGACGGCCTACGCTGCCGCCGCACTGGCGGTGCTGACCAAAGGACCAGTCGGCTTGGTGCTGCCTGGCTTGCTGTTGCTTGCCTATGTGATGGCATGCAGGGACTGGCGCCTTTTGAAGCGCTTTCGTTGGATTTGGGGTATTGGTGTATTTGTGCTTTTGGTCGGGCCCTGGTATGTTTGGATGCTGCAGCAACATGGAGAACAGTTTGTGAATACGTTTCTGGGCTTGCATAATGTGACGCGGGCAACGGTGTCTGAGCATCCAGAGGATAATGTTTTTTACTATTACCTAGTTTTGTATCCTGTGAGTCTCTTGCCCTGGAGTGGGTTGCTGTTGGCGGCCTTGACGAAGCGGAGAGTGGCGCTGCTGCAGGGAGGACTGGCACGGTATTTGTGGGTTTGGCTGGGAGGAACGCTGCTGTTTTACTCGCTGATGGCCACCAAGTATCCAACCTATGTTTTTCCAGCGTTATTTCCAGGGGCCCTGTTGGCGGCGGCGCAACTGGAACAGTTGCTGCAAGGGAGGCTTTCTTTGTGGTGGCTGACTGCGCCGACAGCGCTGCTCTGGATTCTGTTGGGAGAAGGATTACGTGCTATTCCTGAAGCTGCGCCAATAGAGGTTGTTTGGCCAGTGGTGGCGATGTTGCTTTTGATCTTGGCGTTGTTGCAATGGAAACGCCGTCGCCAGTGGGTTGTAGTTTGGGTTGCGACTGGTATTTTCCTGGGCGCTTGCGGTTTGCTGTCCCAGGGAGCTACGCTTATTTGCGAGAGGCGTTCTTTTTTTGAATTGGCCGATGCAATTCCCGCATCGCCTGCGCTTGTAGCCGCTTACGGGGACTATCCCACTTCGGCTGTTTTCTACAGCGGCCACATTGCGTATCGCCTGGAAGACGGAGAAGTAGGACAGGAGCCATGGCAGGGGAAATATACTATGCCGCGCCTGACGACAACGGAATTTCTGCGAACCGGAGAAACGGAAGCTATTTATCTTCTTGTAAAACAAAAACATCAGGATGAAATGGCAAGAGATGAGCGATTCAAGGAATTTCAATTACTCAAATCCGCTCCAGCTGGCTCTGTATACATGAAGAAACCAGAAAAAGCTCCCCGGTAATGTTGATTTTTTGCTATAATAAAGAAGATGTGCCTGTAAAGGTTCCTGCTTTACAATAGTGTAAAGCAGGAGGCTAAAAGAGACAGGCGGCATTTAAAGAGACTGTTTGGAGGGAAAATTCATGGCGTTACAGATCAACAAACGATACTGCAAAGGCTGTGGTATCTGCGTGGCGTTCTGTCCCAAGCAAGTGCTGGAACTGGATGAATTAGGCAAAGTATACGCAAAGCAGCCGGAAGCTTGTATCAACTGCGGCCAGTGCGAGCTGCGCTGCCCGGACTATGCCATATTTGTGGTGAAAGAGGAGGCGGGAAAATAAGATGGCCAAAGCAAGACTGATTCAAGGCAACCAGGCCTGCGCCGAAGGCGCTCTCGCCGCTGGCGTCACCTTTTTTGCGGGATACCCCATTACGCCCAGTACGGAAGTAATGGAAATCCTCGCCGAAGAGCTGCCCAAACG
>CAZKCR010000052.1:0-12394 GCA_964551055.1 uncultured Anaeromusa sp.
GGAGGTGACACAATGAATTGGCGCGACGCCCTTGCGTATCTGCTCAGCAGACTGCGCTTAGATGATATGCAATCGCGGTTGCTTTTTAGCTCCGCGCTGCTGGTTTTCACCCCCTTATTGCTGCTTCTTCCCTTACAAGAACGCATGTCCGCTCCTCTGTCTGATCCTTCGGTATATCGAGAATTACAATATATCACCGACATTCAGAATGCCAATGTCCAACGTTGGTTTACGGAGCAGTCCAATTTCGTCGAACTGTTGAGCAACCTGCCTTCCGTGCGTCAGGGGACCTCTGCAGACATCCAGCTTGTGCTAGATGAAACGTTCCGCGTCCAAAGTAATTTCACCGCTTTGACTTTTATCGACGCAAGCGGCATAGCTAGAGCTTCCGTACACGGCCCTTTGAACCTATATGTTGGCGACCGTGATTATTTCCAACATGCCAAGCAGGGCAATGTCACCTTAAGCAATGTCTTAGTTGATCGCTCCACGGGACGGCCGGTCATTGTGTTTGCTTCCCCTGTCCGTGGCGAAGACGGAACCATTCGCGGCGTCATTACCAGCACAACACAGCTTAGCCATTTACAAAACATTTTGTCCTCCGTTCATTTTGGAACGACAGGAAAAATGTATATTGCCGCTCCAGACGGTACTGTTATCGCAGGAGCCGCTCTAGACATTCCCAGTTCGCTGATACAACGCCTAGACGGCTTCAAACAGGCGCAGCAATCCCAACAAGGCATCGGTACATATACGGACTATTTGGGTCAAAACGTCATAGCCGTATTCAAGCCGCTAGAAATCCATGATTGGATCCTATTTTGCGAAATGGATCTAAAAGAAGCTTATCAGCATCATGAAAACAAGCTACGAACACTGCTCATCGGTCTAGGCCTTGTCACAATGTTAGCGTTGCTTTTGCTCTTTTTAGGCCAAGAAATGTTTCTTCGCCCATTGCGATATTTGATGCATTTAGCAGAAGAATACCGCAATGGAAATTATATGGCCCGGCTTTCCAAACAAAGTCTGCTATTGGCGCCTACAGAGCTCCGACATCTGGGCGAAACACTCAATGCCAATGCTGAAAAACTTTCCACCATGCTAGAGACAATGGATATTGTCAATAAAGTGGTCACCGAAACAGAAGCTCGTTACCGCACACTGGTAGAAAAATCAATGGTCGGTGTCTATGGCATTTTAGATAATCGCATTATGTACGCGAATCCTCGTTTAGCCGATATGCTGGGGTATGAGTTAGGCGAACTTAGTGGCGGCATGCCGGTTCATGACATTGTACATCCAGATCACCTGATCGAAGTGCAACAACGCATGCAAAACCGCCTTAAAGGTGAACTTGTCGATGAAAATTACGAAGTAAAGTTGATTCGCCGCGACGGCCAGGTTATTTTCGCAGAAATTTACGCCTCACTCGGCACACTTGGCGGCCAGCCGGCTCTTATCGGCACCATATTGGATATCAGCGAACGTAAGAAAATGGAAGATGAACTGCGTCACCTCAGCATGCATGACCAACTTACAGGTCTCTTTAACCGCACCTTCTTTGAAGGAGAAATGCAACGTTTAAGCAGCAGTCGTCTGCCCACAGGCATTGTTATTATTGATGTCAATGGCCTGAAGTTGATTAACGATACCTTAGGACACGCCAGCGGCGATGCGCTGATCTGCAATGTAGCGTCTCTCTTGCGTCTGCATTTCCGCGGAGATGATATCATCTCTCGTATCGGCGGCGACGAGTTTGCCGCACTCTTGCCTAACAGCACAGACCAACAACTGGCGCAACTCCTCAAGCGTCTTCGCACAGCAGCCTCAACGTATAATCAAGACCACCCGGAGCTCCCCTTGAGCATAGCTACTGGGTATGCCATTGCCACACCGGAGATCACTTCTTTAGAAGACGCCTTCCGGCAAGCAGACAATCATATGTACAATGATAAGAGCCAACATCGCGAATCCGCTCGCAGGCTTATTCTCAACAGCTTCTTGCGCAAAGTTCAAGGACGTGAAGGGACACAGCAAAAAGACATCCAACATATGCAAATGCTGATTACCAAGCTAGCACAGAAGCTTCAAATTCCAGATACTTTGATTTCGCAATTGCAAGCAGCCGTCCGTTATTATGACATCGGTCTCTTGAGCGTTAGCGAAAGCATCCTTTCCTCTAAAGCTCCACTTAGCGAAGAAGACCGCAGACACATTCGTCGGCATCCAGAGGTAGGCCAACGCTTGGTCGAAAGCATCCCCGAGCTTTCCGGTATCGGCGACTGGATTTTAAAGCATCATGAGCGTTGGGATGGCACCGGTTACCCTATGGGCTTAAAAGGCGCTAATATCCCAATCGGCGTACGCATGCTCAGTCTGATTGACAGCTATGAAGCGATGCGCCATGACCGCCCTTATCGGCCAGCGCTCTCCTTTGAAGAGACGATTGCTGAACTCAAGCGCCAGGCCGGCCAACAATTCGATCCTCAACTGGCAGAAAGCTTCATCAGCCTTCTTTACGAATTGCGAGAAGAAGGAGTTAGCGCGGAAAAACAGAAAAACGAACCAGCCGAGTCATAATGTTGCAACTAACGTTAAAGGGCCCCAAGACAGCATCGTCTTGGGACCCTTTTCATTCGTTTATAACCAATTTATCCTCGACGCATAAATTGGGGGATTTCCATTCCCGATAAGCTAAACTCCGTTTTGGCTTCAGGCGCTTTTACCGAAGCGGCCGGCCCTGTTTCCGGACCAAAACGAGTAGCGATAATCGTAATCCGCACATCATCGCCCATCGTTTCATCAATATCGGCACCAAAAATGATATTAGCATCTTCGTCTACTGCATCCGTCAACAAGCCTACCGCTTCATTCACTTCGAGCAAGCTCATATCCTGACTGCCAGTTACATTTACCAATACCGCCCGGGCACCTTCCACCGAGATACCTAAAAGAGGACTATGCATCGCTTTTTGCATAGCATCCATCGCCCGATCCTCGCCTTTTCCCATACCAATGCCCATAAACGCCTGGCCCGAAGAAGACATGACCGACTGCACGTCGGCAAAGTCCAAATTGATCATAGCCGGTTTAGAGATCAAACCCGCTATACTGTGCACGCCTTGTTTTAAAACATCATCTGCCATGCAAAACGCATCCAGCAGACTGGTTTGGCGCGAAGCAATTTTCAACAGTCGGTCATTGGAAATGGTAATCAGCGTATCCACATGCTCGCGCAGTTTCGCGACCCCCTGCTCCGCCTTGACCATCCGCCGTTTGCCTTCAAAAGAAAAGGGATAGGTTACAACCCCTACTGTCAATGCGCCTACCTCTCTGGCGCACTGCGCAACGATCGGCGCTGCCCCGGTTCCCGTACCGCCGCCCATGCCGGCCGTAACAAAAACCATATCCGCGCCATCTAAGGCTTTAAGAATATCTGCCCTACTTTCTAACGCAGCCTGTTCACCAACGCCCGGATTAGCACCCGCGCCAAGTCCTTTCGTCACCTTATCGCCTAGTTGCAATCGCTGATTAGCAGGCGAAGATTGCACCGCCTGGGCATCCGTATTCATCACAATAAAGTCAGCAGACAACCCCATGTCCATCATGCGATTGACTGCATTACTGCCGCCGCCCCCGACGCCAGCCACCTTTATTTTTGCAAAATTCAGCATTGTTTCGTCAAAACCGATCATATCCTTCCCCCATTCCGGCATCATTCGCCCCGGGGGACGAAGGACGACCAACTTCTCCAAAATAATCCATATATATCATAGTAGCAAAGGATGAGCTGCAACTCAAGTAAGAATCTAACATTCTTACTTCATTTTTTGAGAATACCCTGCAACCGATCTATGCGAAACCATTGAAACATATCTTGAAACTCTTTTTGACGCTGCGGATCCTGTGCAAAATAGAACAAATGGCTCCCGCAGTGACAGTCCGATGCACCAAAGCCGGTAATCTCCGCTGCCGCCAAATCGCGCACAGCTTTCGCCAAAGAACATTCCAGCCTCTCTTGGGTGCGAATAGGCAAAGCCCCTCGCCAAACTGCAGCTTGCCGCAGATAGTCAAAATGCCAATGCATCTTTTTACGCAATCGCCCATGTCTGGCAATGCGGGCCTCCAAGCCCTTCGCCGCAGAGCCAACATACACATAATGACCTGCCAAAAACTCACGTTCTCCCAAAGAGCCAATCTGCAGCCTGCAATCTGCAAGAATCTCTAGAAAAGCCATATAAACGCCGCCATCGGCGCCTTCTTGCTCATAGACAGTCCAGGGAATATCCAAACTTCTTGCAGCTCCTAGCGAAAAACCATGCTTCCATGAAATACCCATGGCTCGAATATCCACATACGGCCTTGCCGCCGACAAAGCGGCCGCAAAAGCAGGATCTGTGTGATATTCTGGCAAAAACCACTCGGCCTTTTCAGCATGAACAATAAACAGAACTCCACACCGCCGCCCATTTTGAGCTAATTGGGTCAGCGTTCGTACGTGGCTGCTGCCCCGAGCCGTCACTGCATCAGGAAACATAGCTCCGTTTTCGCCAAAGAGAGTGCATGATTTCACCTCTAGCAGCATGGTTTCGCCGCTACTGTTCTCTAGCAAAAAATCGAAGCGGTGCAGTCCTTCCTTGACTTCCGCCGACGCTACCTGCCAATCTTCCCAGCCAGGGACAGCCCGCCTCGCCAACAGTTCGCGAGCAATCCGATTGGAAGCCAACGTCTCCAAAACCACCGCTTGCCCGTCTCTTTCTACTGCCACTACCGAATAAGCAGTGGTGCGCTTCGCTTCGTTGCCTTCAGCCAACCACATGGTCACGCCGGGAAAAAGTAATTCCCTCATGCGCCCCGGATTGGGCATGTGTGCGCGCACCGTCTTGCCTTCCAGCAAACATTCCGCTACAAATCGATTGGGACGACGCAAAAATACGCCTTGCTTGGTTGGTGCAAAAAAAGAAAGTGCATTCATTTTCTTTGGCTCCTGTATTAATCAACTTCCTCTATATTGTACCTTACTTTTCTTGCCGCCAAAAGAAAAAACCGCTTGCGCGGTTTTATACTGCTTTCTCTAATCCGCGGCGGCCGCGCTTATGCAGCCTGCCGAAAAAACGCACATCATCCATTAGTTCCAGATACTCCATCGGCGGCAATGACTGCGGCCCGTCGCACAGCGCTTCTTCCGGACAAGGATGCACTTCGATCAGCGCCCCATCCGCTCCGGCTGCCAGCGCCGCCAGAGTCATGGGGTGCACAAGCTCCCTTCGACCCGTACCATGGCTGGGGTCGACAATGACAGGCAGATGGCTCAGTCCCTTAACAGCCGCCACCGCCCCCAAGTCCAGAGTATTGCGCGTATGTGTCTCAAAGGTACGGATGCCTCGCTCGCAGAGCACCACCTGATTGTTCCCGGCTTCTAAAATGTACTCTGCCGCACACAGCCATTCTTCAATGGTTGCCGAAAGACCTCGTTTGAGCAGTACCGGCTTGCCTGCCTTGCCCAAGGCTTTCAAAAGCGCGAAGTTTTGCATGTTGCGCGCTCCTACCTGCAGCATATCCGCATAGGAAGCCACCAATGGCACTGTCGCCGTCTCCATGACTTCCGTAACTACCGCCAGACCTGTTTCTTCTCTAGCTTCGGCCAACAGCCGCAAGCCTTGTTCTTCTAACCCCTGAAAGGCATACGGCGATGTCCTCGGCTTAAAAGCGCCGCCGCGCAGCATCTGCGCTCCGCCAGCCTTAACCAAACGAGCGGCTGTCAATAATTGCTCTCTCGATTCCACAGCGCAGGGCCCTGCCATAACGGCTGGCTGACCGCCGCCAATACGAGCGTCGCCTACGCGCACAATCGTTGTTTGTTGTTCTGCTTTTCTTTGCGTCAGCATACTGCCGCCTCCTCTATCCTACTTGCTGCTCTTTTCCTGCAGCTTAGCTCTGTACTGTGCTATGAATTTCTAAAAACTGCCGCAATAAGAGTTCCCCTTGCGGCGTTAAAATGGATTCCGGATGAAACTGAATACCAGTGACTGCATAGTTCTTATGCTGCACCGCCATGACCAGGCCGTCTTCTGTAGTAGCCGTCACCTCCAGGCAATCAGGTATGGACGAAGCTTCCAGTACTAACGAATGGTAGCGTCCTACTTCTAATCCCTGCGGCATACCGGCGAACATCCCTTTGCCGTTGTGTCGAATTTTGCTGACCTTGCCATGAATCGGCTGCGGCGCTCGCACTACTTTAGCGCCAAACACCTCACCGATGGTCTGATGTCCCAGGCATACGCCCAAAATCGGCAGCTTGCCTGCGAAAAGCCGTACCGCCTCGGCGCAGATACCGGCATCTGCCGGCGTTCCCGGTCCCGGAGAAAGAATAATGCCCTCACTGCCTTCGCCAGCCTGCGCGGCCGTCATTACATCATTACGCACGACCCGCACCTCAGCGCCCAATTTGCACAGTGCCTGATACAGATTGTACGTAAAAGAATCATAGTTATCAATCAGCGTCCACATCGCGCTCTACCTCCCTTAGCACTCGCAGCAAAGCTTCCGCCTTGTGCCGCACTTCTTCCAGCTCGCCTTCCGGCGTCGAATCGGCAACAAGACCGGCGCCGGCCCGTACCGTCACAATGCCGTCTTCCACCACCATGGTGCGAATAGCAATGCAAGTATCCATAGAGCCGCGGAAATCGAAATATCCTACCGCTCCGGCGTAAACACCCCGTGGTTCTTCTTCCAGCTCGGCAATAATTTCCATAGCCCGCACCTTAGGCGCACCGCTGACCGTGCCGGCTGGGAAGCAAGCCTGCAAAGCTGCGATAGCGTCTTTGTCCGCCGCCAGCTTGCCCTGCACTTCCGAGACCATGTGCATAACATGAGAAAAATATTCCACCTGCATCAGCCGAGTGACTTCTACGGTTCCCGGCGTGCTTACGCGCCCCAGGTCATTGCGTCCCAAATCAACAAGCATGGCGTGTTCCGCCCGCTCTTTGGGATCGGCCACTAGCTCAGCTTCCAGCGCCGCATCTTCCCGCCGGTCTGCGCCGCGACGTCTTGTACCTGCGATAGGATAGGTCCGCACAATATCGTCTTCCACTCGCACCAGCATCTCCGGCGAAGCGCCCACAAGCTGCTTGCGGCCGAACTGCAGATAAAACATGTATGGCGATGGATTTACCCGCCGCAGTCGACGATACAGTTGAAAAGGATGGCAGCGCTGCGGTCTGTGAAAGGGCAGCGACAATACCGTCTGAAACGTATCGCCTGCCACAATATGCTCCTTAACCTTGCGCACTCCTTCCAAAAAGGTTTCCGCCTTGGCTTCGCGCGTCAGCGCTACGCCGGGCAGCGTCTGTTGCAATTCTCGTCCAGGCGCATTCAGCGCCGCCTGCATGGCCTCCAAACGAGAGCAAGCCTGTTCATAGGCTTCCTCCTGATCACTGCCGCCACTGCTCCAAGTAATCAGAGCCACCGAATGAGTCAAGTGATCCAGCACAGCCATATCCCGACAAAAAAAGGCTTCCAGCAATACCATATCATCAGGTACGTTCATGCCCCGCACCCGCTCCCAGGTCGTTACACCCTCAAAAGCCAGATAACCTACAAAGCCGCCGCGCAATGGAGGAAGCCCCGCAATATCCGGGACGCGGCAGCGTCCCAGCACTTCGCGCAGCGCCTCTAGCGGAGGCAACGCAAGAATCTCCTCGCCCTGCTGCGTCTCCACCACGGTTTCCTTAGCTCGACCCGTCAGACGCCATTCGGGGTGGAACCCTAAAAAGGAATACCGCCCGAAAGTGCGGTTGGCTTCAGCACTCTCCAGTAAAAATCCTTGGCCATCGCCAACCAGTTTTTCATATAAAGAAATCGGCGTTTCCCGGTCTCCAGGCAGCAGTACATGTACAGGCACGTAATCATACTGTCCAGCCAGCTCGCAAAACTCCGCCTCGCTCATCATCTTGTTCATCACATATCCATCCTATCCAGCCCCCGCGCCTCCGCAGCAAGGCTTTTACTCCACTAAAGCCATTTCTCGGGTCATGGCGGCCACATCGTCCGCCACCACCAATCCTTCTCCCACCAAAATTCCTCTTACCCCGGCTTGGCGCAACCGCCTGGCATCCTCTCCGTTTTTAATGCCGCTTTCACTAATAACCAGCTGTCCAGCGCACTGCGGCAACAGTTGAAAGGTATGCTCCACATCCGTGCGAAAGGTCGTTAAATCCCGATTATTAATACCTAAAAGCGGCGCTTGCGCTGCCAGAGCCGCCGGAAGTTCTGCGGGTCCATGCACTTCTACCAAACAATCCAGGCCCAAATCCTCAGCAATCTCCTGATATCGTTTTAATTCTTCCGCTTGCAGCACTGCCGCAATCAATAGCACGCCGTCGGCTCCCGCCAAAGCGGTTTCATAGATTTGATACTCATCAACAATGAATTCTTTGCGCAGCACTGGCAGCGAAGTAGCCGCCTTTACGGCCGCGATATCCTCCAAGCGTCCTAAAAAATGCGCATCCGTATGCACCGAAAGAGCCGCCGCTCCGTTTTTTTCATATATCTTCGCCAATTCCACTACACTATGGCGTGTCGTCAACCGTCCCTTAGCCGGCGAAGCCAGCTTGCACTCAGCAATCAGGGACCAGTCACGCTCCGCAATCGCCTGACGCAAACGAAAGCCGCCTTTTGTCTTTATATCCTCGCGCCGCAAAGGCCGTTTACGTTTCGCTTCGGCCACCACCAGACGTTTATTCTCCACAATATGGTTCAGCAAGATACTCCTCCTCCGCTTGACGCGCCGCAGCAATAAAAGCTGCTATGGCCGCGCAATCCTTTACTCCCCGGCTGCTTTCTACACCGCCGGACACATCTACGCCATCTGGCCGCAACAGCCGAATGGCCTCCGCCACATTGGCCGCGGTCAAGCCTCCCGCCACCCAAAGCGGCGAGGAGGCTTCCCGCCGCAATGCCTGCAGTTCAAGCCAGTCAAAGGTCGCTCCCGTACCGCCGTTCTGTCCCGGCAGCTTTGTATCCAGCAGCAACCCGGCATAGCCACTGCGCTGCAACAGCTTCTTCGACACCGCTTCTCCTGGAGTTACAGGAACGCTGCGCAATACCGGTCTTCCCACCAAACGAGCATAGGATTCGCTTTCTTCGCCGTGTAGTTGAACCAAGTCCAATTGACAAGCTTGAGCAATTTCTTGTACCTGAGCTAACGGTGCGTTTTGAAAAACACCTACCCGCCCTACGCTCCCAGCTGCCCCAAAAATCACCTGCGCTTGCAAGACGTCTACCTGACGAGAGCTTGGTGCAAAGACAGCGCCAATGTAGTCCCCCCCGCAAGCGCGAACCACATCCGCCTCTTCCGGTCGGCGCAAGCCGCAGATTTTGATCTTCATGCCGAAAGTCCCCTAACCTTTTGACTAACCCGGCGCAATTCCTCCAGCTTCGCCAAGGCGGCTCCCGACTCTATGCTGCGCCGTCCTAACACAACACCTTCTTGGAGCGATTCCGCCTTGCCAGCCACTAGCAGCGCCGCCGCTGCGTTCAAAAGCACAACATCCAGCTTCGGCCCTTTTTCGCCCCGCAGAATCGCTTCCGTAATAGCCGCGTTTTCTACCGGCGTACCACCGCTATAGTCTTCTATTTTCGCAGGAGCAAAGCCCAAATCTGCCGCATCCAGCAAATATGAATTTACTTTACCGTCCACTACTTCGGTCACTTGGTTCGGCGCCGCCGTCGAAAGCTCATCTAAACCATCTAAGCTATGCACTACCATCGCACGCTTAGCGCCTAACGCCGCCAGGGCTTCGCCAACCACTCGGGTCAGCGAGCGCTGATAGACACCCAATAACTGATATTCCGCTCCAGCAGGATTGGTCAAGGGGCCTAACAGATTAAATACTGTACGGAAGCCAAGCTCACGTCTGGTTTTAGCCGCATGACGCATAGCCAGATGAAACTGAGGAGCAAACAAAAAGCCAATGCCGGTTTCTTTTATACACTGAGCTACCCCAGCCGGAACCAATTCTACTTCCACACCCAACGCTTGCAGTACATCGGCGCTGCCGCTCTTGCTGGAAACGCCGCGATTACCGTGTTTAGCCACTTTCACGCCCGCACCGGCCAAAACAAACGCGACTGTTGTCGATATATTGAAGGTGCCTGCGCCATCGCCGCCAGTACCGCAAGTATCCAGCAAGCCGCCGTCAACTTGCAACGGCTGTGCCAATTGCCGCATAGCCGCTGCAAAGCCAGCTACTTCTTCCGGCGTTTCTTGCTTCATACGCAAGGCCGTCAAAAAAGCTGCCAAGGCCGTCTCGCCCACCTCGCCGCTCATGATAGCCCGCATGGCTTCCTGCGCTTGTTGACGATTCAAATCTTCTCCGGCTACTACGCGTTGCAACAGTTCTTTAAACATGATTGCGCCTCCTTTTAATCAATGGCCATGCCTGCTTTTAGGTAAAATAAAAAAGCCTCCCGTACCCAAAGGGACGAAAGGCTCGTGGTGCCACCCTCTTTTGGAAAACCATTTACTTCTGCCAGGATACAAAAAAACCATTTCATCCCTCTATAGGGGCGAAATGGTTTCGCGATACCACCCTGGTTCAGAAAGCGTTGCTTTCCCTTTCTTTAGATACGGGTTCTAAGAACCGATATCCTAGCCTGCGATAACGGGGGCTTCCGGTGCCGCCTACTTGTAACCGTTCAGCGGACAGCTCCTGGGACCATTCATTGCGTTCTGCCAGGCCGATCCTTACACCTCCGGTTTCCCGGTCATCGGCTCGCTGTACTGTAGATTACACAATTACTTTTCCCATTCAATGCTTTTGATTTATATGTTAAGCAAATCATACCGTTCCCTTGTCTCCTTGTCAATACCTTAGACCATATTTTTTTGCAAAATCCTGCCAATCGACTTCTGCTTCGCTCTGTGTTAAAATGAAAGAATCTGTTTTAATATATCGTGAAAAGGATAGGATGCAACCAACATGATCAGTACAAGCAACATTGAATTGCAATTCGGCAAGCGCATTCTCTTTAAGGATGTCTCTGTCAAGTTTACCCCCGGCAACTGTTACGGCCTTATCGGAGCCAACGGCGCCGGCAAATCGACCTTCCTCAAAGTGCTGTCCGGCGAAATTGAGGCGTCTAAAGGCGATGTGATCATCACTCCCGGCGAACGCTTGGCGGTACTCAAACAGAACCATTACGAATTCGACGAGTTCCCGGTTCTGCAAACCGTCATCATGGGTCATAGCCGCCTATACGCCATTATGGAAGAAAAAGATGCTTTATACGCAAAACCAGATTTTTCCGATGAAGACGGCATGCGCGTATCAGAGCTGGAATGCGAATTCGCAGAACTGAACGGCTGGGACGCCGACACCGAAGCCGCCCGTCTTCTTAATGGCCTCGGGATCAGCGAAGATTTGCATGACAAGCTTATGTCCGAACTGGGCGGCGCAGAAAAAGTACGGGTACTCCTAGCGCAAGCGCTGTTTGGCAACCCTGACATTCTGCTCCTGGACGAACCTACCAACCATTTGGACATTGAATCCATCAATTGGCTCGAAAACTTCCTCTATGATTTCCCCAACACCGTCATTGTAGTATCCCATGACCGTCACTTCCTCAATCAGGTCTGCACGCACATTGCTGATTTGGACTTTGAGGGTCTTCAGCTTTACGTAGGCAACTACGATTTCTGGCTGGAATCCAGCCAATTGGCTCTGCAACTGGCAAAAGACGCCAACAAGAAAAAAGAAGACAAGATGAAAGAGCTGCAAACCTTCATCCAACGCTTCAGTGCGAATGCTTCCAAATCGAAACAAGCCACTTCGCGGAAAAAGCAGCTGGAAAAGCTGACCTTGGACGACATCAAACCATCCTCACGTCGCTACCCCTATATCGCCTTTAAGCCGGACCGTGAAGCTGGAGCTCAACTTCTGTCTGTCGACGGCATCAGCGTTACCATCGAAGGCGAAAAAGTCTTGAATGACGTATCCTTCTTAGTTGCCAAAGGCGATAAAATTGCTTTTGTCGGCCCTGATTCCATTGCTAAAACCGCCCTGTTCCGCGTTCTTGCCGGTGAATTGGAACCGGATCAAGGCGAATTTAAGTGGGGCGTTACCACGACTCAGGCGTATTTCCCCAAAGACAACTCCGCCTACTTCGATGACGTCACTCTCAATCTGGTAGATTGGCTGCGCCAGTTCTCCCGTGACCAGGACGAAACCTTCATCCGCGGATTTTTGGGACGCATGCTTTTCTCCGGCGAGGAAAGCCAAAAAGAAGCCAACGTTCTCTCGGGCGGTGAAAAAGTCCGCTGTATGCTTTCCCGCATGATGGTCAGCGGCGCCAACGTCCTCATTCTGGACGAACCTACCAACCATCTGGATCT
>CAZKCR010000053.1:0-10274 GCA_964551055.1 uncultured Anaeromusa sp.
GCAGTTTCTTAACTCGCTGCGCTCAAACAGGCGAAACTGTCATCCACCTTACCCTACTTTTTCGTCCTGCGGACCGTCTTGTTCCAATAAAAGTCTCAAATACAATCACGGCCGTCACAGCTTCAGTCGTTTCCTCGTTTTACTACTCTGGCCTTTATCTGATTTTTCTAATTCGCAACCCTCTGTCGTACCCTCCCTTTACTCCCGCGACTCCTGTTCAAATCTCGCGACTTCTGGTCTTACAGCCAGATGGGAATGTCTTTAGCCGGCGGCGCGTTCTTTTTAGCAGTCGGAGGAGTTGGCGTACCGGTTGCTGGCAGTGGCGGCAGAAGCTGCGTTTGCGGGGTGCGCAGGACTAAGTCGATAAAGAACTGCATGGCTGGAGCAAGGTACTTGTTTTTGTGGTACGCAATTTTGAAGGTGCGCACAAAGGATAAGCCGTCTAAAGGGACGATGACCAGTTCGCCGCGGGTCACTTCTTTGGCTACGGCCAGGCGAGAGATGACCGTATGTCCCAGACCGGCGGCTACAGTGGCTTTAATGGTTTCGGCGTTATTATAACAGCCTGCCAACTTCCAGTTTAGGCCGGCGCTGGTCATGACGGCTTCAAAAAGATCACGAGTGCCGCTGCCAGCTTCTCTGACAATAAAGGAAGCCCCTTCAAGCTGAGCGGCGCGGATGCTTTTTTCCTTCGCCCAGGGATGCTGCGGCGCGCAGACAAGCACCATTTCGTCTTCTTGGAAGTTTTCTGTTACCAGCCAAGGGGATTGTATTTTTCCTTCGACCAAACCCAGATCCAGGCGATCTTCCAAAAGGTCATTTTCGATGACACTGGTATTGTTAACATAAGAAGTGACTTCAATATCCGCTTTGACGGCGCTTAAGCGGTGCAACAAGGGGCCCAGCAAGTAGGTGCCGACGGTGACGCTGGCTCCCAGTCGCAAAATGCCGTGTTCGCTGACTTCGCGCATGGCGGCGGCGGCTTCCTGGTTGAGATTGACAATGTGCCTGGCATAAGTGAGCAAGCGTTTGCCGGGCTCGGTAAGGTACAGGCGGCGGCCTAAACGTTCGAAAAGCTTGACTTGATAATGGCTTTCCAATTCGCCAATAGCTTGGCTGACAGAAGGCTGTGCTACGAAAAGAGCTTTGGCGGCGGCGGTCATGCTGCCGCTGTCGCAGACCTGCAGGAAGATGGTCAAATGTCGAAATGTCATCATGCACCTCCATAGGTGATTTATTATTGATTATATAAAATTATAGTATTTTACATATAAAACGACAAGGGGTATGCTGAAGCTAAGAAAGAAGGGAGCGAAGAACTATGAAACCAATACCAGGCTGTATGTTGGCGCTGCTTCTGGCAGTGCCGGCGTGGATATTAGGGCAGGAGGTTCCTTTGGTGGGCGGTCCTGTTTTTGCCATCTTACTGGGGATGCTGTTAGCGTCATGGAAGCGTCCGGAGCGATTGGAAGAGGGACTTCGTTTTGCAGGCAAGCAGGTACTGCAACTGTCGATTGTGTTGCTGGGTTTTGAAATGAATTTGCATTATGTCCTGCAAGTAGGCGGGCAGTCGCTGGTGATCATTGTGGCGACGCTGAGCGCGGCATTTTTGACAGCTTGGCTGGTCGGGCGCTGGCTGCGCCTACCCGGAGATACGACTATTCTTATTGGCGTAGGTACCGCCATTTGCGGCGGTTCGGCCATTGCCGCAACAGCTCCGGTGATTGGAGCTAAGACGCAAGATGTGACTTATTCGATTTCGACGATTTTTCTTTTCAATATTGTCGCCGTATTTCTGTTTCCATTTTTAGGGCATTTATTGGGTTTGGGCGACGCAGGCTTTGGTATGTGGGCCGGCACCGCCATTAATGACACCTCATCGGTAGTGGCGGCTGGCTATTCCTACAGTGATGCTGCAGGCAGCTATGCAACGATAGTTAAGCTGACGCGAACATTGATGATTATCCCCATTACCGTCGTATTGGGTTTATACCAGGCTCGTAAATTCAGGCAGGAAGGCGGCGTGTCGTTAGCCCGCATCTTTCCCATGTTTGTGCTGGGCTTTTTGGTAGCTTCCCTTATCAGCACCAGCGGTGTTTTGGGAGAAACAGCGACTCATTTTTTAGGGCAGGCGGGGAAATTTTGTATTGCCGTAGCCATGGCGGCAATTGGTCTTAATACACGTCTTGGAAAGTTGCTTAAAAACGGCTTAGCGCCTATTCTGCTCGGATTAGCCTGCTGGGCGGCGGTGGCTGTGGTGTCGCTTCTTTGCCAGCATTTGATCGGTTTGTGGTAGTAGGGAGCTGTTAATGTTTTGATGGAGCATTCATTAAATTATCAGCTCCCATGAACGGTAGAATTGTGATATAGATGAGTACGTTTTTCGGATTTTCATTGTAAAACGGTTGCTTTAGAAAGGTAGACAAATAAGAATAATGTTGATAAAATACTTGTAGATAATTATTATCCTTCAAGGAGAACATCAACATGAATGAGTCAGTGGTTTTATACCAATGTCCGGATTGCGGTTATATTGTGGAGGTTGTGAATCCAGGAAACCCTGAGCAAATTTGCAACGGCGAAGCGTTTGCGGCTACCTGTATGGAGGTGGCCGCCGGGTTGGAGTGCTGCGGCAAGAAGATGGTCAAGTTAGAACCCAATACTGTGGAGGCTTCTCTGGAAAAGCATTTGCCGGTGGCTGAGTGGCTGGCAACGGGACAAGTGGCGGTCAAGGTGGGAGCAGCCGCACACCCGATGACGCAGGAGCACTGGATTCGCTGGATTTGGGCAGTAGCCGACGGTCAAGTGCAGCGAGTTGAACTGGAGCCGGAGCAAAGCCCGGAAGCTGTCTTCAATGTAAAGGAGGCAGAAGAAGTAGTGCTTTATGCGTACTGTAATCTGCATGGCTTATGGAAAATACTGCTTCGGCGTTGACTCTTTCCGAAGAAAAGTGATATCCTAATTACTAAACATAATAAATAACAGGGGGTACTTATAGTATGAGCAATTTAAAGGGAACGAAAACAGAAGCGAATTTGCAGGCAGCTTTTGCCGGTGAGAGCCAGGCTCGCAATAAGTATACATACTATGCGGCGGCGGCTAAAAAAGAAGGGTTGAATCAAATTGCCGCTCTTTTTGAAGAAACCGCTAACAATGAAAAAGAGCATGCGAAAATTTGGTTTAAGCTGCTTCATGACGGCATGCCCAAAACCGCCGAAAATCTGCTGGATGCTGCAGAGGGCGAGAACTATGAGTGGACTGATATGTACGCTTCTTTTGCTAAAACCGCTAAAGAAGAAGGCTTTGATAAAATTGCGTACCTCTTTGAAGCCGTGGGGGACATCGAAAAAGAACACGAAGAACGCTATCGCAAATTATTGGCTAACTTGAAAGACGAAAGCGTTTTCACCCGTCCTGAGGAGCAGCAATGGCAGTGCGCCAACTGCGGCCATATTCACGTAGGTACGAAAGCTCCGGCTGTTTGCCCGGTCTGCGATCATCCGCAAGCGCATTTCCAAATTCTTGCCACTAACTACTAAGAAGGAACCGCGAGAATGCGCGATACGATCTTTTAACAGGAATAAAGGGAGTAGAGCGAGGGTTCGAAGGGGTTGGATTTAAAAATGAAGAGGAGACTGGCCAGTGTGGCTAGTCTCCTCTTCGATTTTCGGTAACTTTTTTAGGGAACTGTGCGTTTTAATGAACGCTCCGCCTAAACAAGAGGTTTTTTTATCAGACGCGAAAGAAAACGTAGGCATAGCGGCGCTCTGCCGAGGCTTTCTGACAATGTATGATAAAAAAAGAGCTGTTTTGGTGTGAGTCGTGAAAAAACAAGCAGCTCCCTTCTTAAATTTTAAACTTCGCTACCGTTGCTCGGAGTTCTTCCGCCATGCAGGACAAGGCTTGGCTGGAAGAAGCGATTTCTTCCATCGAAGCGGACTGCTCTTCCGTGGCGGCGGAGACGGTCTGTGTTTGTTCGCTGGTTTTGCGGCTATGATCATCAATGGTGCGGATCGAAGAGACCATAACGTCATTGCCCTTAGTGATGGCGTTAAAGGCTTCAGACATAGCGGCAACTTGTGCGGAGATGGCGTCAATGAAGGAAGAAATCTCCCGGAATGTGTCGCCGGCTGTCGCTACAACATGATTTCCTTGTTCCACTTCTTTGGTGCCTGCTTCCATTGCGGCTACGGCGGTTGCGGTTTCATTTTGAATTTCTCCGATTAACTGGGCGATTTTTTTGGCTGCTTCCTGGGATTGTTCCGCCAGCTTGCGCACTTCCTCGGCGACGACGGCAAAGCCGCGGCCTTGCTCGCCGGCTCGGGCGGCCTCAATGGCTGCGTTCAAGGCCAGTAGGTTGGTCTGACTGGCAATGCCGGAAATGGTATCGATAATTTGCCCTATTTCCTGAGAGCGTGTTCCCAAAGCGGTTACTACCGCAGCAGAACGGCTGACAGACTGAGAGATAGAAGTCATTTGCTGAGTGGCTGCGGCAATGGATGTATCGCCGTTAGCTGCGGCTTTAGAGGTATTCGCCACGGTGGCGACAATTTGCGAACTATTATTTGCCAAACTGCTAATATGTTGCGAAGTGGTTTCCACGGTTTGCAGAGCGTCTGTCATGCTGCGCTGCTGTGCATCGGCGCTGCCGGCTACCAGGCTGATGGCTTCAGCTACTTGGTTTACGGCTTGGGCGGACTGGTCGGTGCTGGCTGTTAGTTGCTCCGAAGAAGCGGCTAACTGCTCGGAAGATTGAGCGACGCGCTGTACTAAGTGTCGCATCGTTTCGGCCATCGAGGCGAAATTGGCGGACAACAGCTCCAATTCATCAGCTGAGTGGTTGCAGACCGAAGCTTGATTGTTGGCGGCGATGGTCAAATCACCCTGGGCCATGCGTTCTACTTGCTCATTGAGGAGTGTGATCGGGCGAATCAAGCGCCGTACGGCAAGTACTCCTGCCGCGCAGGTGAGAACCAGAATGATCAGGCTGAGACCGATAGAAATAAAAGTGAAAGAGGTCAGTTTGGCAGTTACTTCTTCTTTGGGAACTTCCAAAGCCAGACTCCAGGTCGTGCCGGCTATGGGGGCATAAGCCAGATAGCGGGAGCCGCCGGCGGCGTCATATTGGCCCAGCCCTTCCTCGCCGCGGGTCATTTTTTCGCCAAGGGCTTTTACCGAGGCCGGGAGAGTTTCATCTTTCAGCAGATTTTGCTTCATGACTTTTTCCTTGTCAGGATGGCTAATCAAAAGACCGTCCTTTTGGATCATGAAAGCAAAGCCGCTTTGGGCAAAACGAATTTCTCCAAGACGTTTCATCAAGGTGTCTACGGTTAGCGTACCGCCGATAACACCGGTAATTTGACCGTTTTTCTTGATGGGCGCGACAACAGAAATAACGGTTTTTCCTTCGACCTTGGAAATAATGGGGTCTGTAATCAAGGACTTGCCGGTGCTCATGACTTGCTTAAAGTAGGCGCGATCGGCAATGTTGGTACGGTCACCAGTGGAATGGATGGCTCTCCCTTGGGTATCGACCAGCCAGAAACGTAAGAAATTTGGATTGCGCTTGGCTTCTTCCCGCAAGAAGGCCAGCGCGGCCTCGGTATCGCCATTCACAATGCTGGGCATAGTCGCAAGCAGGGAAACTTCCTGCTCGCTGGCGTTCAGCCACAGGCTCACTTCGGTGGCGTAGCCTGTAGACTGTTCAATCAGCAGTTCTTCAGCATCCTTGATGAGAATGTTTCTGGCGTTGTAATAGCTGGCAAGACCGAGAACGCTAAGAGAAAACAGCAAGCCGCAAATCGTTGCTAAAATGACTTTTGCAGCGAGGCTGCTTTGAATTTGTTTGCAGAAATTCAAGTACGATCACCTCGAACGTTAAGTTTCCATAATCTTAGAAAATATATTGATTTTGGCAATAAAAGCACAAGAAGCTGGGCATCTCTTGCACGAGATGCCCAGCTTAGGTTATTTCTTACCAGAGGCGCTGGGGAATGCCAGGGCCTACAGGCAGTCCCATGAGGTACCAGAAGATAAACAATGCATACCACATGGCAAAGAAAGAAAGAGCGTATGGCATCATGAGGGATAGATAGGTGCCAATGCCGGATTCCTCTTTGTATTTTTTCAGCGTGTCTAGGAACAGGGGCAAGAACGGGTTGACTACCTGAATCGTGTTAAAGGCGCCGTCGCCAGCTCGGAAAGCCACCTGGATAAAGGCGGGATGATAGCCCAGCAGCATGAACATGGGCACGAACACCGGCGAAAGGAGTGACCAGATCGCGGAACCGCTGGCGATGAAGAGGCCCATGAATTGGCCGAAGAGCATGAAGCAAAGAAGTGCCGGCAGGCCGGTCATGCCGATGCTTTTTAAGAAATCTGCTCCAGATGTGGCGATGAGGGTGGAAATATTGGTCCAACTGAAAGCGGCGATAAATTGGGCGATGGCAAAGACCATGACCAAGAATCCGGCCAGGCCGCGAACGCATTCGGTCATCATTTTGACGACATCGTCCCCGCTTTTGACCGTGCCTACCTTAAGGCCGTACGTTAAGCCGACTGTAAGGAAAAAGAGAAAAAGCAGCGGTACAATGCCTTTAATAAAAGGAGACCCGGGAATACCACCAGTTTCAGGGTTTCGCAAAATCGCGCCTTCTGGAGCGACTAGAGCGACCAGGATGGCGACGAAAGCCAAAGTGCTCCAGCCGGCGGCTTTCAAAGAAGACAATTGGAGGCCGGAGGGCTTTTCCAAGACGACTGTTTGTTCGCCAATGTATTTGCCCATGCGGGGTTCTACGAATTTTTCCGTGACAATTGTCGTTAAAATCGCTAAGTAGAAAACGGCAAAGCACATGAAATACCAGTTGTCTACCGGTGTGACAACCATGTTGGGATCGACGATTTTAGCCGCCTGCGTGGTAATGCCGGAGAGGAGGACGTCGGTGGTGACGATTAAGATGTTGGCGGTAAAACCGGAATAGATGGCCGCCAAAGAGCAGGCAAAACCAACAAATGGATGTCGGCCCATCGAATAGAATACCATGGCCGCAATCGGTGGTACAACGACAATGGCGGCATCGGAAGCCAAGTGACTCATAAAGCTCATGATAATAATCGTAAAAGTAATATAGCGTTTAGGAATGGTATGGATGGCTGTTTTGATTAGGCTTTCCATAAGGCCGGTTTTTTCTACTAAGCCGATGCCTAGCGTCAAAACCAAAATCATGCCGAGTGGCGGAAAGTTGATGTAATTCTTAATCATGTCGGTCATGAACCAATGCAGGCCTTCTTGGCTGAAAAGACTTTTGATAGGAATGATCTTGTGCGTCAGCGGATGAACGGCGGTGACATTTTGAGACGCTAAGACTGCAGAAAGGGCGGCCAAGGCGAAAATGAGCAAGAGGAATAAAATGGCCGGATTGGGCAAGCGGTTGCCTACGATTTCCAGGCTGCGTAAAAAGCTGCCTCGGTTGTCAGTCGTGTCGGACGCATACGAGGGATGACTCATAATAAACAGATCCTCCTTTGACTTAGATAATTAGTGTGCAATGTTGATAGGCAGAAGAGAAAGAATGGAAAACGTCACCTCCTCAAAGGTTTTTTAAGGACATTTCCTAAAATTCAAGAGAAAACAGGCGTTTTAACGGCGCTTTCCGGTTGCTTTAACGCGAGCAAAGCAGTCTGATACAAAATGGCTACGCCGTGAAGCAATGCTGTTTCGTCGATTTCGAAATAAGGGCTGTGCAGGCCATGGTTTTCTTTGTCTTTGAAGCCGCAGCCCAGCCAGAAGAAGCTGCCGGGGACTTGTACAAGGTATTTGGAAAAGTCTTCAGCCGCTAAGACGGGCTTAACGTCGGTATGCACCTGGTCAACGCCGAGAACATTTATCGCAGCCTGTGTTAAGAGAGCCGTAGGCTGGGGCCAGTTGTTGAGTACAGGGTAGCCATGTTGATAGTTAAGGCGATAAGAGCCTCCTTGAGAGGCGGTCATACCGGCGAGAATGCGATCCAGCTTGCTTGGCAGAGTACTGCGAACTCCTTCGGAAAGAGTGCGGACCGTGCCTTCGAGGGTGACCTCGCGGGCGATGACGTTATAGCGGTCGCCGCCATGGATTTGGCCGATATTGATGGTGGCCGTCTCCAACGGGTCTAACTGGCGGCTTAAGATATGGCTGATTCCCTGCAGCACGTCAGCGGCGATGGTAATCGCATCAATGCCATGCTGCGGCTGACCGGCGTGAGCGCCTTCGCCGAGGATGGTAATGCTGAGACGGTCTGAGGCGGCCATAAGTGCGCCTGTACGCAGGCCGATTTCGCCGCAAGGAAGATCTGGCCATAAATGCAAGCCGAAAATAGCGGAGACATCATCCAAAAGACCAGCTTCCAGGAAGAAATGAGCGCCTCCTTCGGGCGAAGCTTCTTCGGCAGATTGAAAAAAGAGCTTAACCGTACCCGCTAAATGCTGGCGGTTATTGTGGAGCAAGCTGGCTAAACCAAGGAGCATCGCCATGTGGCCATCATGACCACAGGCATGCATAGCGCCTTCATGCTCAGAGCGGAATTCGGACTGTACTTCCTCCTGGATGGATAAAGCGTCCATGTCTGCGCGAAAAGCGATCACAGGGCCGGGATGGCTGCCGTGAATCACTGCGCATACGCCATAGTGGTTGCTGAAAGTCTGCACGGAAAGTCCTAGCTTTTGCAGTTCCGCAGCAACGGTTTGAGATGTTTTTTCTTCTTTGTAGCTGGCTTCCGGGATTCGGTGCAGCTGTCTGCGCCAAGCAATCAGCTGGCGTTCCAGTTGAGAAAGGTTGGATTTGTCAAGCATAATAAGCACCTCTGTGTATAAACTTTAGAAAGCCGCGAGCATGTGCACTTCCAGAACAATGTTGTTCGTTTGTGTGCTTTCTTAAGCGTATCATACCACATGATTAAAAGTCTTTAAAAGACATTTCCGAAAATAAAAAGCCAAATACAATAAAAAAACAGAAAAATACAAAATGCAAAAAACGGAACCCTCCACTTTCGTGAAGAGCTCCGTTGCTCTTTTGTCTCAAATTATATTCAGTATATACTGAGTGTGTAATAGTGTCAACCTCCAGGCGATGTTTCATCAATAGCCGGTTGCAGAAGCTTTTGCCAGTGAATGGAGTACAATTTGCGGGGCCGGCCCTTGCTCAGCAGTTCCTCGCCGGTGACATCGGCCAGGTCTTGGCTGGCTAAGGTCGTCAGGAGGCGTCTGGCGCTGCGGGTGGTGATGCCCAAATGAAAAGCTAAGTCGTCCGCTGCCAAAGTATCGCGCTTCAGTTGGTCCAAGGCGGCAAATAATTTGTTGACAGTTGTACGGCTGAGGTTCAGCTTTTCAGCAAAGTGCTGGCAAACAGAGTCACTGGCGCGCAGAGAATATTTCAGATGCGTAGGCGAACTGAGAGGGCCTACTGCTTCTCGGCTGTCGGTAACAGCCATCCACATGCCTTTGCCGGCTCGTTTGGCCAGTCCCAGGGCGTGAAAGGCGTTCTCTTCCGCCACATAGGCAGTGGGGCCGAAGCCGATGCCGCCGCTGACCTTGGCGCTGACTTGGCGGGTGATCTCATCGAAACAGGGAAGAACGGTCAATTCTTCCGTCCATTTTTCCAAAATACCCCGTGTGGAATAGAGCGTGTATTGACCGTCGCCGCGCACGATGATGGAGCCTTGAAGCTGCTTGGCGTAATCGACCAGGATTTCATAGAGGCGGAGTTCTATTTTTTTGGCGGCATAGCTGGAGGAGTTGCGTACCATGTCGTCATAGTCATCAATTGTAATTTGCTGGATCGCCAGTTGGCCGCCCTTAAAGCGCTCCGCCCGCACGGCGTTGAGCGCCACTTCGATTGTCGTGCGGATGTTGCTGCGCGTGGGCCAAATGCGGAAGACCGGTACCCCAAGCTCCTTGAGCTTTTCATAGGTGGCCAGGTAGCAAGTGACGGCAATATGGCTTTGGGCGCTTTGCCAAAGCTGATAATGATAGTCCGTCAGTTCGGCGGCGGTGACGATATCTTCGGTTTCGTGCAGAAACAATTTTGGCAGAGGCATATTGGCATCCAGAAAGGTTTCCTCAATTTCTTGGCGGTTGAAGGTGTCAAAGCTGATGCTGTCTATTTCCAGATGAGCCATATGGGTGATCTGCAGCAGCGCACGGTAGAGACTGGAGCCGATATGAGGGATATAGAAGCAGGGGATGTTTATGCCGAGGCGTTGCGCGTGCTTATAGGGAGAAATGCCGGAGAAGAGCCAAAA
>CAZKCR010000053.1:10374-12358 GCA_964551055.1 uncultured Anaeromusa sp.
AGCAAGACTCGCTGCCGGGGCTGCAGTCGGAGAACTGCAGCTAGAGAGGGTGCTGCACAGGGGGCGCAGCAATATCAGCGAGTATCTTTATCATAAAATAGAACCCTTAGAGCGGCAATGGACATCCTTGCACCATCATAGAAGGATGCTGTGCTTCCTAGGTTGGTCTGGCGGATAATGCTGGCGGTACGGAAAAAGAAAGGGCGTCTTCCTCTGGCATGGGCTTGGCGAGGAGGTAGCCTTGAATTAAATCGCAGCCCATGCTGCAAAGCCGCTGGAATTGTTCTTCCGTTTCCACGCCTTCCGCTACGACGGAGAGCCTCATATCGTGGGCCAGACGAATCATGGCGCGGACAATGGCTTGGTTTTGCTCGGCATGATGTTTTTGTAAAAACGTTTTGTCCAGTTTGAGGCAATCAATAGGGAGCTGGCTAAGATAGGTCAAAGAAGAGTAGCCGGTGCCGAAATCATCCAAAGAGATGCTTAAGCCTATTTCGCGCAGCTCCTGCAGTTTTAAGACATGTTCGTCAAAGGATTCCATGAGAATGGATTCTGTCAGTTCCAGCTCCAGCCATTCGGGAGGAATGTTTTCTTCTGCCAAAATGCGGCGGACACGTTGGGTAAAATCGGTCTGCATAAGCTGGCGGCCGGAAATGTTGACGGCTACGCGGATGGGCGGTTCTTGCGGTGAGCGCTGCCTCAAGAAGCGGCAGGCGCTGCGCAGCACCCATTCGCCGATTGGCAGAATCAAGCCCGTTTCTTCGGCTAGGGGAATGAACTCCAGCGGCGAGACCATGCCTCGTTCCGGATGCTGCCAGCGGATGAGAGCTTCAAAGGAAAGTACTTGACCGCTGGGTAAGTCCAACTGGGGCTGAAAATAAAGAAGAAACTGCCTGGCGGCCAAGGCTTGATGCAGCTGACTTTCTAACTGTATGCGCCGGATCATGGCCTCCTGCATAGAAGGCTCGTAGAGGCGCCAGGTTTTTTTACCGGCGCTTTTAGCGCGGTTGAGCGCGGTGTCGGCGTTGCGCAGCACATCATCGGCGGATAGCTCATTACTTAAAGGGCATACGCCAAGGCTGGCTGACAGAGGCAGAGAGGTGCCGCGGACAATGAGCGGACGGCTGCAAAGGTCTAAAATGCGCTGCGCCCATTCCTCGACCTCGCAGGTGCTCAAAGGGCCCAGTAAGGTGGCGAATTCATCGCCCCCAAGACGAGTGGCCATAGCATTGGCAGGCAGCAGGCTTTGCAGGCGGTGAGCCATTTCCAGGAGTACATCGTCGCCGCAGGCATGGCCCCAGGAATTATTGATGAACTTGAAATTATCCAGGTCAAAAAGAAAAAGAGTATGCCGTTTTTCTTCTTGCTGCTGGGGCAGCAGCTCGGCGAGTTTTTCTAGAAGGTTGGCGCGGTTGGGCAGGTTGGTTAGCGTGTCGTGATAAGCCATGTGCCGGATGCGCTCTTCCTGCTTTTTGCGAGACGTAATATCGGTGTAGGAGCCGCACATGCGCAGCGGTTTATCCTGCTCATCAAAAAGCGCTTTACCGCGTTCTAACACCCAGCAATAACGGCCGTTAGGCAGTCGGAAACGATACTCTACCGAAAAATGGGGACTTTGCTTGAGCAAGTGCTGCCGCATGGCTTGGCGTCGTCCCGGCAGATCTTCTGGGTGAATGTGCTGCAGCCAGCGTTGAATGCTGTCTTCGTAGGCTACGGGAGGAAAGCCAATGCGCTCCGCCCAGTGGGGAGAAACGACAACTTGCTTGCGGATCAGATCCCAATCCCAGATGGCGTCATTGGAGCCGGCCATAGCCAAGCGATAGCGGTCTTCGCTTTCGCGCAGCGAGGCTTGGCTTGTTTCTAGCTCGCGAATCTTCAATTTCAACTCATTTTCTGCTTGGGATAATTGGCCATAGAGAGATTCCAACTCCTCGTAATTGGCCTGCAGTTCTTCATAGACGTCGGAGAGATGCTGTTTGTCCTG
>CAZKCR010000054.1:0-11897 GCA_964551055.1 uncultured Anaeromusa sp.
TAATATAAAAATCCCTTCAAGACGGTTTAAAATCGTCTTGAAGGGATTTTTTATTATGAACAACACAAATTTTTGTGCGGCAAAGTATGTTTGGGCAAGGAGTTATTAACAAATTTTCGGATAAGCGCATGTAATTATGTGAATATCGTTTATTTGCAAGGTCCTTTATATTTTCTTACTAGAATATTTGTAAACATGTAAAGAAGGGCAATCGCCAATGAAGATGGAATTATCCATCAAAAAGGAACTTTCTGACTCTTGAAAATGAAGAAAAGAGAGGAAGACTAGATGCTTGCAAGAGATTTCATGCTTTCAAACCCGCAGACTCTTCGAGGCACACAGACGTTGGAAGATGCCGTTTTCTTATTTTACAAATATAAAATAAGTGGTGCACCAGTGGTGAATGTAGCAGGAAAAATTGAAGGATTTTTGGACAGAGAGCAGATCGTTGAGACGATTGTGAATCGCTTGCCATTATCACAGACCGTGGAAAACGTGATGACTAAAAGAGTGGTTACGGTGCGAACGGATACTTCCTTGGAAGAAGCATGGCAAATTCCGGTTGAGCATTTGCCTGTTGTGGATGCGCAGGATCGTTTGGTAGGAATGATTGATCGTCAATGCTTCTTGGACATTTTTTATAAGCGGATGTGCCGGGCGTCCGATGAGGTAAATGCGTTGTTGCAAGTTGCCCGCAACGGCGTGGTAATCATTAACGAATATGGCATTATAGAAATGATGAGCGAACCTGCAGCACGCCTGTTGAACGTGGAGACGCAAGCGGTGCAGGGAAAATTTATTCGTGATATCGTACCCAATACGGGGTTGTTGCGAGTGCTGCAGACTGGTGAAAGCGAATTGAATAACTATATTGAGGTCGAGGAGCAGAGCATTCGGGTTAATCGGGCGCCAATTAAAGAAGGAGCTAAGGTTGTTGGGGCGGTGGCAATTGTTGAGGATTTGTCGGAAACGGCAAATATGACGAAGGAACTGCATAAGAGCCAGCGCCAAGTAGAAGCATTGTTGTGCATTTTCGAAAATCTGAAGCAAGGAATTATCGTAGTTGGGAACGACAATATTATTAATTTAGCCAATCATTCTTATGAAGAAATTATGGGAATTCCGCGTGAAGACTTGTTAGGGCAGCAGGCTAAAGACGTGATAGAGAATTCTAGACTGGATATTGTGCTGAAAACCGGCATTCCTGAGTTAGCCGATCTGCAACGAGTTAAAGGCAGGAAAGTGGTTGTTAATCGCGTGCCGATTTTTAAAGATGGCGAGATTATAGGCGCTATTGGTGAAGCTATGTTTAAGGATATCAGCGAGGTCAGCGCACTTTTGCAGTGGGAAAACAATTCGCCGCGGGGCGAAGTATCTCTAGGCCCGGTTGGTGAAGCGAAACCGACATTTGAAGTGATTATTGGTCGCTCTCGGGGAATGGTTCACGTAAAAAACTTGGCGGCAAAAGCGGCGCGGACAGATGCGACGGTGCTGATTTTAGGGGAAAGCGGCACAGGCAAAGATTTATTTGCCAAAGCCATTCATTATACAAGCGCCAGAAGGGATGAGCCGTTTATTTCCATTAATTGCGCGGCAATTCCGCACGATTTGCTGGAAGCAGAGCTTTTTGGCTATGAAGAAGGGGCCTTTACCGGCGCCCGCAAAGGCGGTAAAAAAGGGAAATTTGAGCTGGCCGATAAGGGAACGATTTTTTTAGATGAAATCGGCGATATGCCGTTGGCTATGCAGGCAAAGTTACTACGAATCATGCAAGAGAAGACTTTTGAACATGTCGGAGGTGAAAAGACGCAGCTTTGTGACGTGCGTATCATTGCAGCGACCAATAAACCGCTGGAAGAAATGGTTAAAGAAACTACGTTTCGAGAGGATTTGTATTATCGGCTGAACGTGATCTCTTTGCAACTGCCGCCATTGCGAGAGCGGCGGGAAGACATTAGTGAGTTGATCGATATTTTGATCCCAGGAGTGTGCCATAAGTTAGGCATTCCGATCAAACAATTTGCACCGGAAACATTAGCTTTGTTACGCGAATACAGTTGGCCCGGTAATGTGCGGGAATTGTTGAATGTGCTGGAAAAGATAAGCGCTACAGTCAACTCCTCGTTGATTCAGCCGCGCCATTTGCCGCCTTTAGGCTTATTGCGAATGAATGCTGCCGAAGAACCGACAAGGCCGTTTTCAAAGGAGGGAACTTTAACCGAACAAGAGCGGATTGAAGAAACGTTACGCCATACAAAGGGAAATAAAGCATTAGCTGCTAAAATACTGGGAATTCATCGGGCAACGCTGTACGAAAAAATCAAAAAATATAAGATTCTATAAACGACGGAAAATTTAGAATAAATTAAATAAAGTGTCGGATTGCATAAATTATATGTCGGGGCGACAGTGTCGGACACTCGTTAAAAAGCGAACAAGCCGTGTAATTCGGCTTGTTCGCTTTTTGGCATGATACTTGCATAGTAAATAATCGGAAAACATTTTAAAGTGAAAAAATAAAAAGGAGGAACAGATGTGAAGGGTAAGACAATGGCAGAGATTCAAGTTGGGGATTGTGCGGAGTTTTCTAAAACGATTTCCGAAACAGATGTCTATCTGTTTGCAGGAATTACCGGGGATTTGAATCCGGCTCACATCAATGAGCAGGCGGCCAAGCAAGGAATGTTCAAAGAACGCATTGCGCATGGCATGTTGAGCGCCGGTTTAGTTTCGGCAGTTCTTGGTATGCACCTTCCCGGTCCAGGGACGATTTACATGTCCCAAAGTCTGAAATTTACGGCTCCAGTTAAGTTTGGTGATACGATTACCGCTAAGGCGGAGGTAATGGATCGCAATGAGGCGAAGAATCGCTTGGTTTTGCGGACTACTTGCACGAATCAGGACGGGAAGATGGTTTTAGACGGGGAAGCCTTGGTGATGCCCCCTAAAGGATGACATTTAGAAAATAATATAATTTAACAGGAGGTCGTACTTATGAATTTCAATCTGACGGAAGAACAACAATTGATTAAACAGAATGCCCGTGAATTTGCTTTGGAAAACCTGGAGCCAATTGCTGCGGAATTGGATCAGACGGGACGGTATCCGGCAGAGGTTGTAAAAAAATTGGCAGAGCTTGATTTTATGGGCATGCCGTATCCGGCCGAATACGGTGGTGCGGAAGCAGATTATTTGAGTTACATCATGGTTGTGGAAGAACTGTCTCGTTCCTGTGCCTCGACGGGTATCATTTATTC
Source organism: uncultured Anaeromusa sp. (assembly GCA_964551055.1). Lineage (GTDB taxonomy): Bacteria > Bacillota > Negativicutes > Anaeromusales > Anaeromusaceae > Anaeromusa. Next base: position 3,258 of record CAZKCR010000054.1, read on the forward strand.
AGCCCATTGTTCACTTGCGACGTGGCCTATTTTTAAATGGGGCGATGAAGCGATGAAACAGAAATTTTTAACGCCGATGTGCAAAGGAGAAAAACTGGGAGCGTTTGCACTGACAGAACCTGGCGCAGGGACTGATGCTGCTTCTGGGACGTGTACGGCGGTAGCAGACGGTGAAGAATATGTCTTAAACGGTACGAAATGTTTTATTACGAATGGCGGCGTCAGTGACGTATATATTATTTTTGCGCTGACCGATCCGTCTCAAGGGGTAAAAGGCCTCAGCGCTTTTGTTGTGGAAGCAGGCGCTCCTGGCTTTGAAATCGGCAAACATGAAGATAAGATGGGCATTCGTGGTTCTCAAACAACGGAACTGATCTTTAAAAATTGTCGGATTCCTAAGGCTAATTTGATTGGCAAAGAAGGCAAAGGTTTTGGGATGGCCATGGGAACCTTGGATGGAGGCCGCATTGGCGTTGCCGCACAAGCATTGGGAATTGCACAAGCTGCTTTAGATGAAGCTGTTAAATTCTCTAAAGAGCGCGTGCAGTTTGGCAAGCCAATCGCGACTAAGCAAGCAATTCAGTGGATGCTGGCGGATATGGAGACGAAACTTCAGGCTGCACGGCTTTTGACGTACCAAGCTGCGGCCATGAAAGACGATGGCAAACCCTTTAGCAAAGAAGCAGCCATGGCTAAATTGTTCGCTTCAGAAGCTGCCGATTTCATTTGCTCTAAAGCTATTCAAATTCATGGCGGCTACGGCTATATCAAAGATTTCAAAGTGGAGCGTTTATATCGAGATGCCAAAATTTGCACCATTTATGAAGGAACTAATGAAGTGCAGCGTATGGTAATATCCGGGAGCGTGCTGCGGTAACCTAAAAAAAGACTGAAAAAAGAAGTAGTATGACAGGGCGGCCGTTGGAGGCCGCTCCGTCATAGTGAAAAAAGGAGACGAATGCATGGAAGTCTTAGGGATAATTTTGAGCCTGTTTTTACTGATGTTCTTTGCATATCGTGGGTTCTCCGTCATCTTATTTGCACCTGTTTTTGCTTTGCTGGCAGCGTCACTGCAAGGATTTTCCGTGATGCCGGCATATACAGAATTATTTATGGCCAAGGCGGTTACCTACATTAAATCGTTTTTCCCCGTATTCATGCTGGGGGCGGTATTTGGCAAAGTCATGGAAGATACAGGACTGGCCAAGTCAATTGCTAGAGCTATCATTCAGGGGTTAGGCAAGGAAAGAGCGATTTTGTCCGTCGTTTTGGCTTGCGCCGTACTCACATATGGCGGCGTCAGTCTTTTCGTAGTGGTTTTTGCAGTATATCCATTTGCAGTGGCTTTATACAAAGAAGCGGATATACCGAAGCGTCTACTTCCCGGTACGATTGCCTTGGGGGCTTTCACTTTCACTATGGATTGCGCTCCAGGGACGCCGCAGATTCAAAATTTGATTCCGACCAGCTTTTTTGGAACCAGCATTTACGCAGCGCCCATCAGCGGGTTAATTGGCGGCATCCTGATTTTTATGCTGGGCATGATGTGGTTGACACATCGGCAGAAAAAAGCGCAAGCAAACGGCGAAGGATATGGCGTACATACGCTGAACGAACCGCCAGAGCTGGATGAAGCAACTTTGAAGCTTCCGGATTGGAAAATTTCTTTTTTACCTCTTTTGACCGTGTTAGTGGTTAATTTTGTTTTAAACAGTGTTTTTACTTGGGATCCAGATTTATTGAAACCCTTCCAAGCGATGAAGCTGCCTTTGACCGCAGTTGCTGTCAAAAATGTAGTAGGCATTTGGTCGTTGATTGTGGCGTTAATTTGCGGCATTTTGGTCGCCATTGCCTTTGGCTTGAAACGCATGCCTGAGGGAGGCCTGAAAAAGGCTTTGAACGCAGGCACTATCGGTTCTCTTTTGGCAATTATGAACACGGCGTCTGAAGTCGGGTACGGAAACGTCATTGCTTCGCTGCCAGGATTCAAGGATATTGCCCATGCATTGCTGAGCATTCATATCGGCGGATCGCCTCTGGTGTCGGAAGCGGTAACAGTCAATGTGCTGGCGGGAATTACCGGCTCAGCTTCCGGCGGGATGTCCATTGCTTTAGATTTGATGTCGAAAGAATGGCTAGCTTGGGCCGCGAACATCGGCATGTCTCCGGAAATTTTGCATCGTGTCGCTTCTATGGCTTCCGGTGGCATGGATACGTTGCCCCATAATGGAGCGGTTATTACGTTGCTGGCTGTTTGCGGTTTGACTCATAAACAGTCTTACGGCGATATCTTTGCGATGACAGTCATTAAGACGCTTATGGTATTTGTCATCATTATGTTCCATTCAATGACAGGGTTGCTGTAGCGAAGGTGCGCTCAAGCGCAGATCCTAATTCAAAAAGAAGGGAACTGTAAGCCATGAAAATTATTAGCAAAGAAGAAGCCATCAAGTTAATTAAGGACGGAGCCCATATAGGGATGACTGGTTTTGTAGGCAACGAACATGCGGAGACGTTGAGCTCGGCTTGTGAGGAAAGCTTTTTGGCGACTGGACATCCTTGCGATCTGACGCTGCAGTTCAGTGCTGGTATTGGCGACAGTAAAACGAGGGGGGCCAACCATTTTGGTAATCAAGGCATGCTTAAACGGGTCATTGCCGGGCATTATGCCTTGGCTCCCCGCATCGGAAAATTGATTATTGACAACTTGACAGAAGCGTATAATTTGCCGCAGGGCACGGTCGCTCATATGTACCGTGCAGCGGCTGGAAGCAAGCCGGGGGTGCTGAGTAAAGTCGGTTTGCGAACCTTTGTAGACCCGCGATTGGAGGGCGGAAAGCTGAACTCCCGTACTACCGAAGATATTGTTAAGGTTATGGAAATTGACGGGGAAGAATACTTGTTTTATAAGGCGTTTCCTCTGGATGTGGCCTTGATTCGCGCTAGCACGGCCGACGAGAAAGGCAATCTGACGATGGAACGGGAAGCGGTATATTGTGAAGCGATGGCTATTGCCGGAGCCGCCAAAGCGAAAGGCGGGATTGTTATTGCCGAAGTGGAGAATATTGCTGCTAACGGGACTCTGGATCCGAGAAACGTGAAAGTGCCAGGGCTTTTAGTGGATTATGTAGTGGTAGGAGATAAGGATAAGTTTAACCAGACCTTTGGTGAATACTATAATCCTTCGTATACCAGTGAAGTGAAAATTCCGTTGAGCGCCTTGCAGCCGCTGGCGTTAGATGAACGCAAAGTGATTGCGCGGAGAGCAGCAATGGAATTAGTGCCTAACTGTCGGGCTAATTTAGGCATCGGCATGCCGGAGGGGGTTGCCGCAGTGGCGGCGGAAGAAGGCATTGGCGATTCTTTGACTCTTACAGTGGAGGCAGGCGGTTTTGGCGGCGTGCCGGCGGCGGGACTTAGTTTTGGAGCCACCGTCAATGCTGAAGCGATGATCGACCATGCGGCAATGTTCGATTTTTATGATGGCGGTAACTTAGATATTACCTGCTTAGGGATTGCTCAAGTGGATAGTGAAGGAAATCTAAATGTTAGTAAATTTGGCCCTAAAGTGACAGGCTGCGGCGGTTTTATCAACATTTCACAGAACGCGAAAAAGGTCGTTTTCTGCGGCACGTTGACAGCGGGCGGTCTACGGACTGCGATCCGTGACGGCCAACTGATTATTGAACAAGAGGGAAAAGCTAAGAAGTTCATCGACAAGGTAGAACAGATTACTTTTAGCGGTAAATATGCTTGCTCCATCAATCAGACCGTGTTGTACATTACGGAGAGAGCTGTGTTCCAGTTGGAGCCGCAAGGATTAGTGTTGACTGAGATTGCTCCCGGCGTTGACCTGGAGCAAGATGTGCTGGCTCAAGTAGATGCTAAAGTTATCGTATCGCCGCAGTTAAAACGGATGGATGAACGAATTTTCCGGGATAGCCCCATGAATCTTGCTTCCGATGTTTTATAAGACGTTTTATTGAAGGAGGAAATACCATGTTTGAATACAGTACTTTGCAGGTAACCGAAGAGGAAGGGATTGCACTGATTACGATCAATCGTCCTAAAGCGTTGAATGCGTTAAACTCGCAAGTTCTTGATGACTTATCGAAGGCGTTTGATGAAGTGGCGGCTAGCGAGAGCATTCAGGCTGTGGTCTTGACCGGCGCCGGTGAAAAATCCTTTGTGGCAGGCGCTGATATCACGGAAATGAAGGACATGAACGTGCTCGAAGGTAAGCTTTTTGCGGAAAAAGGCCAGCAAACCTTCTTGAAGATTGAACAATGTCCTAAACCGGTGATTGCAGCTGTGCAAGGCTTTGCTCTTGGCGGCGGCTGCGAGTTGGCGATGGCTTGCGATGTTCGCATTGCAGGAGAAGGTGCTAAGTTTGGGCAGCCGGAAGTAGGGCTGGGTATTGTGCCAGGCTTTGGCGGTACCCAGCGTTTGGCTCGGTTGGTTGGACGCGGTATGGCAAAACTGCTAATTTATACGGCCGATATGATTGACGCCCAGGAAGCATTGCGCATTGGTTTGGTGCAAAAAGTTTTTGCACAGGAAGAGCTTCTGACAGAAGCTAAAAATATTGCTAAGCGTATGATGAAGAAGAGCTCTACGGCAGTTAGCCTGGCGAAAGATGCTATTCACAGGGGCTTGGAAATGGATCTGCCTAATGCAATGCAATATGAAGCCTACATTTTCGGCGTGTGTTTTGCCAGTGAGGATCAAAAAGAAGGTATGGCAGCTTTTGTAGAAAAGCGTAAACCCGCTTTTAGCGGACGCTTCGGCAAATAGAATAGAATGGAAGAACAAGGCAGGGCAGGTCCCTGCCAAGTCTTCCAATAAGAAAATGCATTTGGCGTTTGAGGGCCGCAAGGGCGTTCTAATTATGAAAAAAGGAGAGTTGTTATGGCTACTATTATTGCCTGCTATAAATGGGTGTTGGATGAACAAGACATTAAAATAAATCCCGCTAATTTGTCTTTGGACACCAGTCGGGCTAAATACAAAATTAGTGAGTATGATCGCAATGCCATCGAAGAAGCGGTTCGGCAGGCGGAGGGCTGTGGCGCTTCGGTTGCTTGTCTTACTTTTGGTACTAGTGCGGCGAAACAATCGTTGAAAGATGCTCTGTCGAGAGGGCCGGAACAGGCTTATTGGGTGAATGACGCTGCGGCAGATGGTGCGGACGGGTTTGTTTCTTCGCAAGTTTTAGCAGCGGCTTTGCGCAAGATTGGCGCTTATGATGTAATCCTTTGCGGAGAAGGGTCCGCGGACACATATGGACAGCAAGTAGGACCGCGTTTGGCAACAATACTGGGAATTCCGGTAATCACCTTTGTATCGGAAATGAAGATAGAAGGGAATCAAGTAGTTGCCACGCGGAAAATCGGTGATTGTACAGAAGTGGTTACCGCTTCATTTCCCGTTGTGCTTACCGTACTGCCTGAAATCAACAAACCGCGCATTCCCAGCTTGAAACAGGTTCTTGGCGCTGCGAAAAAACCGGTTACCGAGTGGAAAGCGGCGGATTTGGATCTGGATGCAGCGGCGCTGGCGCCCAAGTACAAAGTAAAAGCGGTACAAGGCTTTGTGATGAGTCGTAAAAATGTACTGTATAAGGAAGGGACGCCTGCTGAAAAAGTGGCAGCCCTTGTTGCCGGTCTAACAAAAGAAGGCGTACTGTAAGTAGAGGAGGGAACAGGATGGCTGGAATTTGGGTTTATTCAGAAGATACCAATGTGGCAAAGCAATTGTTGACAGCAGGTAAATTATTAACAGAATCACTGCAACAGCCGCTGTGTGCGCTGACTTTGGAAGAAAGCGCTGCGGCAGAACTTGTAGCTTGTGGTGCTGATAAAGTTATTGTTTTAAAAGGAGAAGGGATTTGGCCGGAAAGTTATGCAGCGGCCGTGGCCAAGGTAATGGAGCGGGAAGATCCTGTAGCGTTGCTGATTGGCGGTACTATGCGCGGTAAGGATTTGGCGGCCAAGGTGGCGGCGCACCTTCAAAGCGGCTTAGTAACAGATGCTCAGGTATTACGAGTGGAAAACGGAGCTATTGAAACAGAACGTATGATGTATGGAGGGCTGGCTGTTTGCACGGAAACGTTGTCAGGGTTGGCTTTAGTTACGATTCCGCCTCGTAAATTTGAAGTTCCGCAGCAAGAAGAATCAAGGGCAGGGGAGATTGTCGTTGAAACGGTGAGCACTGAGGACGCTATGATTATTGGCAATGTCTGCCCGATTGTCAGGCAGGGAGCCGATATCAGTCTGGCGGAGAAATTGGTTTGTGTAGGGCGAGGTTTAGGTAAAGAAGAAGACATGGCCCTCGTACGAGACTTGGCAGCAGCTTTGGGAGCGGAAATCGGCTGCACGCGGAGCGTGGCGGAAGATTATCACTGGTTGCCTAGCGAAACGTATATTGGCCTGTCTGGACAAAAAGTGAAACCGAATTTGTATTTATCGGTAGGCGTTTCCGGTCAGGTTCAGCATGTGGCTGGGATTCGGGACTCCAAGGTAATTGTGGCGGTAGACACAAATGAAAATGCCCCCATTTTTGCCGCGGCAGATTATGGAATTGTCGGTGACTTGTATCAAATTGTTCCTTTATTAACGAAGGCGCTGCACTCGTAAGAACAGGCTGTCGAACAGCGGCCATGTCAGAAGCGATAGGATGCGAAGGTGGGTGAGGGCAATGAGTGAAGAAGAAAAATTTGATGCGATTATAGTGGGCGCCGGGCCAGCTGGTTCTGCATGCGCTTATTTACTGGCCAAGGCGGGGAAAAACGTGCTGGTCATTGAACGCGGCGCCAGTCCGGGGAGCAAGAATGTTACAGGCGGGCGCTTGTATACGTATGCGTTGGAATTATTGGAAGAGGGGTTGCACGAACAAGCGCCCTTAGAACGCAAAGTGGTACGGGAGCAGATTATGATGGTAGGAGATTCCAGTGCCGTCACCGTAGATTATGTGGATTACGGTTTTAAGGAAGAACTGCCTCAATCCTATACGGTTCTGCGGGCTCCTTTTGATGAGTGGTTGGCTGCCAAAGCGGAAGAACAAGGCGCCATGGTTGCATCGGGCATTCGTGTGGATGATCTGTTGATCGAAGAGGGTAAGATAGTAGGCGTGCTGGCAGGGGAAGACGCGATGTATGCGGATGTGGTAATTGCCGCAGATGGCATTAACTCTTTTCTAGCGCAAAAAGCCGGATTGCGTTCAGAGCTTACTCCCCATTCGGTGGGGGTAGGGATTAAGGAAGTTATTGAACTTCCAGCTGCAGTATTGCAGGATCGATTCAATTTGGCTGAAGATGAAGGCGCGGCTCGTGTAGTTCTTGGTTGCACTGGAGGTATTTCCGGAGGCGGTTTTCTTTACACCAATAAAGACAGCGTTTCCCTGGGCATTGTGGTAAGTCCGGCGGCGGCAGCGCAGCAAAACCGTTCCGTGCATGAGGTATTCCAAGAATTTAAGATGCATCCGGCAATTTACTCTCTGATTGGTGATGGAACCTCTTTGGAGTATGGCGCTCACTTGGTGCCGGAAAGTGGGTGGAACGGAGTGCCGAAAACACTGTCTCGCGAAGGATTTCTGACGGTGGGAGATGCAGCTGGCTTTTGTATCAACACGGGCACAATTTTAAGGGGAATTGATTTGGCTATTGTCAGTGGAATTGCTGCTGCAAAAGCTATTTTAAGAGAGCAAAATTCCAAGATTGTAGGAGCTGCGTATTTGCAAGAGTTAGAACAGTTGCAACTGATTTCTACCATGAAGCTTTTTGCAGGCTGGCCAGAAATTGTGTCGATTCCACGAATGGCCAAGGAGTATCCAGCATTGGTGAACGAAATGATGAAGTTTATGTTTACTGTTGATGGCAAGGTTCCGGAAAAAATGCCGAAAGCCATGCGGGATATTGTAAAGCGGCATGTATCTTTTGGACAATTGCTGGCTGATGGCTGGAAGGGAGTACGATCCATATGACCATTAAAAAGCAAGGGCCAGAAGAGTTGTTGGGGCTGAATAAGTTTGAGGTCGATGAGGAAGAAGCGCATATTGTGCTGGATAAGAGTATTTGTGCTTCGTGCGACCATAAAGCTTGCTTGGTGGTATGTCCGGCCGTGTTGTATACGGAAAAAGAAGGCGAAATCAATTTTGATTATGCAGGCTGTTTAGAGTGCGGTACTTGTCGGGTATTGTGCGCACAAAAAGGAATCGTAAAATGGAACTATCCTCGAGGCAGCTTTGGTATTGCTTTTCGGTATGGGTGAGGAGAAATCCATGGAAGAGTTCAAAAAAAATAGCGTATGTGCAGTGTTTTGGCAAGTAGCTTCACCGCTTCGCTTGGCTAGCTTTGCAGTTTTACTAATTATGATTGGTAATTTTTTTGATTGGCTGGACGCCGTCTATCAGATGCGATTGCATGCGCTTAATCCGCTGCTTGCAGCGTTGGTGACCATCCTATTTTGTCTGTATTTGTATCGGGTGTTTATTTTGGATAAACAAACCAATAAATAATGACTGGCTTTAAACCAAACAGGGCTGCAGAAAGCTTGAAAACAAGCTTTCTGCAGCCCTGTTTGGTTTTTTATACTTTCCGCCGGGAAACGGCGGTGCGCATTTTTTGGACATTGGCTTTGATGG
>CAZKCR010000055.1:0-4753 GCA_964551055.1 uncultured Anaeromusa sp.
AAGAGTTTGGACTAACGCAAGAGGAAGTAGCGCGCAAGATTGGACGCAGCCGGTCGCTGATTGCTAATACCTTGCGTTTGCTAAATCTGCCGGTAGGCGTACAACAACACGTATCAATGGGCTTATTGACAACTGGGCAGATTCGACCTATTCTGGCATTGCCGACGGAAGCCTTGCAGGAAGAGGCCGCGCAAACCATTTTAGAGCAAGAATTGTCGGCTCGGGACGCTGAAGAATGGGTGCGCAGGTTGATGGCCGGGCAGAAGGAGCGCAAGCCTCGTCAAAAAGATGAAATTGTGCCTGATGTATATTGGCAAGATGCGGAAGACCGTTTGCAAAATCGATTGGGGACCAAGGTTCGCATTAAGCCTGGCAAATTAAAAAGTAAAATTGAAATCGAATTTTATTCCCAAGAAGATTTGGAACGTCTTTTGGAATTGATACAAGAGCAAAAGAATCTTGGTAGTTTTGCTTTCAAGCAGCAAGGTCCGTTTAGTGTGTAATTTCTGTTTCACGTGAAACAATATATACAAGTAAAAGACAACGGAAGCTTTGTAAAGCTGCCGTTGTCTTTATGTGGAGGCCATAATTTCGCACTTTCGCGGTTAGATAATAAAATGTAGGGATGTTGTTAACGAACCGCGAAATACACGAGAGACGCGAAAGAAGGGGGCTTTCCTTTTTTCTCTATACCAGAATTTATAAGTATTTTGCGGCTGAAAAACCTAAAGTTTTCAAGGAATAGGAGCTTCTGTAAAAACGGCGGCATAATTGTATTTGAGACAAGATTTCCGCGTGACTCGCAAAAACAGGAGACAACGGCAGTTCCGTGAAGTTGCTAGCGCTCAGACATACGGAACTTTTCTCCGTCGTCTTTTGCGTTTGCGTCCTGCGGACCGTCTTGCTCCCCAAAAGTCTCAAATACAGTCGCGGCCGCCGGAGCCTTATTCGTTCCCTCAGCTTACGACTCTGACTTTTCTGTTAGAGATAGGATGCTACACCATTCATGGATCTTCATTTCGTACTTTTCGCGATTTTCGCGGTTGGATAATAAATTCGAAAGACGTTGAACGAACCGCGAAATACACGAAAGACGCGAAAGAGGTTTTCACGCTAGTATGTCTTCCTCTTTTCCTCTGTATTCCGTTCCTACTCCTCCGCATCCTCCCTATACTCCTGATCGTTCCTTATTCCCCATATTTCTCTATCGTAACTATTTAGAGGTGAAACTATGATTTACTTGGATAATGCTGCAACAACTTGGCCTAAACCGAAAGGAGTAGCAGAAGCCGTTGCAGCCTGTATTGACGCGGTTCCCGGCACGCCTGGGCGAGGGTCGCATCAGGGTGCCAGACAGGCGGCGCGTATTGCTTTTGAAGCCAGAGAAGAAATAGCAGCGCTCTTTGACGTTGATGATGCGACACGCATCGCTTTTTGCAGTAATGCCACTCAGGCGTTGAATACCGCTCTTTTTGGCTTATTGCAGCCTGGTGATGTGGTGGTTACCTCTTCTTGGGAACATAACGCAGTAGTAAGGCCATTGCATGTTCTGGAACAAAAAGGCGTAATCATTCGTAAAATTTCACCAAGCCAAGAAGGTCCCTTGGACTTAAAAGCGCTGGAAGCCGCCCTTGTTGGAGCTAAAGCGTTAGTTTTGACTCACGCCAGCAATGTAACAGGTGCTATTTTGCCTATACAGGAAGCGGCAGAGCTGGCGGCCAAGCATGGATGCCTGATGATTGTGGATGTGGCGCAGACCGCAGGCGTGGAAGAGATCAAGGCTTCCTGGGGCTTGCATGTTATTGCTTTTGCCGGACACAAAGGACTTTTGGGACCGCAGGGCACAGGCGGTTTATATGTGGCTCCTGCAATTTCTGTAAGACCTTTGGTTTTTGGCGGTACAGGCAGCCGTTCGGAAGAGCGGGAGCAGCCTTCTTTTTACCCAGATTGCTTGGAGAGCGGCACATTAAACACGCCTGGTTTGGCCGGTTTATTGACAGGAGTGCGTTTCGTGCGTACGACAGGCTTGGCGGCGATTCGTTCTCGTGAAAGTGGCTTGGCGGAAACCTTACGGGCCGCGCTTCGTCCTATGCAAGGGATAAGTATAAAAGGGGAAAAGCCGGGACAGTTGCAGACGGCGGTGCTTTCCTTTACCGTAGAAGGCATGGATAGTAATCTGGCTGCGTTGTGGTTGGAAGAAAAAGCAGGTATTATTTGCCGAGCTGGGCTGCATTGCGCGCCATGGGCGCATCAAACCCTGGGAACGTTGGAAACAGGAACGATTCGGTTGAGTCCAGGCTACTTTAATACAGAGGCTGAAATAGAAGAGGCCATTAAGGCTATTCAATGCTTGGCGCAAGAGGTTTGAGTTGAAGGAGGATATTTATGATACAGGGAAGTGTGGTTAATGCCGCAGCTATTGTGGCAGGTACCGCAGTAGGTCTGTTACTACGTAAAGGCATTCAAGAAAGATATCAACAGACGGTTTTGTCCGGCGTAGCCATGTCAGTGGGGCTGATTGGCGTAACAATGGCCTTAAAAACACAGAACATTTTACTTGTTATTGTTAGTATGGTTTTAGGAGGCTTGGTTGGTGAGTTTTTGGATATTGATGCAAGACTGGAAAGAATGGGGGCTTGGTTAACGCAGCGCTTGGGATCACAATACGGCAATGTAGGCCAAGGCTTTGTTACGGCCAGTTTGGTTTTTTGCGTAGGTGCTATGGCGGTAGTCGGCTCTATTCAGGACGGTATGACCGATGATGCGGCGACGTTGTACGCGAAAGCTACGCTGGATGGTATTGCTTCTGCTGTATTTGCTTCTAGTATGGGCGCTGGCGTAGCTCTTTCGGCAGTGCCTGTGTTGTTGTACCAAGGCGCCATTTCTTTGGCTGCAGCGGCTTTTGGGGCTACCTTGCCAACGGAAGCTGTTACCGAAATGAGCGCTGTTGGCGGTCTCTTGATTGTAGGCATTAGCATGCGTATGTTGAATTTGGGAGATATTCGCATTGCCAATCTGCTGCCAGCTATTTTTGTGGCGCCTCTTTTGGTTTTGTTTTGGCCAGCTTAGGGTGTTGTGTTTTTTGGAATTTTTCTTTACTTAAATTCAAAATAATTGTTTTAACGCAGCGTTGTATGAAATCATTGGCTTCTTAGGGGAATTTGTAGTAAAATACCACATGCAGATGCGTGCTCTTTTCGGTAAGCGTCTGTGCGGTTTAACTAAAAGCCGTAGTTACTTAGGGGAGGATGCGATCTATCTTGGGACAACAGGAATTAATAGAAATTCAGCAATGGATTTTGAACTATTTACCGTATTTATTGTTGGTCTTTGCGGTAATGGTGCTAATTGCGCTGACGTTTTTCATCAATCTGAACTTCAAAATGAGCAAGTCCAAAAAACGCTATGAAAAATTAATGACCGGCATGGAAGGTGCGAACCTTGAGCAATTGTTGGAAAATCATATCAGCGAGGTGCGTCAATTGCGCGGACAGGTCGCGCAGCTAACGCAGCAGGTAGAAGAACTGACAGCAGTTTCGCGTGTGTGCGTGCAAAAGGTTGGCGTGGTTCGCTTTCGAGCCTTTGAAGATACGGGCAGCGATTTAAGCTTTGCTATTGCGCTTTTAGATTCAGAAGATACTGGCGTAGTACTGTCCAGCTTGTTTGGGAGAACTGAATCCAGAGTGTATGCTAAACCGGTTGAACATGGCACTTCCAGCTACCTTCTGTCTACAGAAGAAAATGAAGCGTTGAGTAAAGCCAAAAAGCAAACCTTGATTAATTAATAAAAGAAACAAAGGAAATCCTGCCATCGCAGAAAGTTGTGGCAGGATTTTTTTGTTTTGTGTCGAATAAACCATTTTTGGGAGTTACTTCCTAAGACCTAAGAAAGGAGGCTATCGGTTTTGAAAAAACCAGAGCAAAAAAAAGAACGTAAGGATTTTACTCTGATGATGGTGCCTCATCATGGACAGAATGTGCGCTCGATTCGGATTCCCTTGCAATTAATTCAGACGGTTGCTGCTGCTGTTTTTGTTTGTATTGTTGCTGTAGGCGGGATGACTCTTTCCTATCGCAGTCAAGCATCTATGGCGGACGCAGATAAACAGGAATTGGAGCAATTGCGACAGGTGAATCTGGTGCAAGCGCAGCAGATTGATCAGCTGGCTAAGGAAACGGCATCTATTCAATCAGATATGCAGCGTTTGAATCAGCTGGATGCTGATTTGCGTCGCATGGTAAATAGTGAGGAAAAGGCAGACGTGTCGCGTGGCGGTGTGAATCGTCCTGCTAATGAGACTGCTTATGACGGCCAAGGCGGGCCGGAAGTAAAGCCTTCAGCAGGAGATTTGCTGAATGTGGTGCATGATCTTCGAGTGCAAATGCAAGAACGGGAAGAAAGTTTAAGTCAACTTCGCAGCAATTTATTAGAAAAGAAAGCAGTTCAGGCGGCCACTCCATCCATTTGGCCTGCCAGCGGGTCGGTAACGTCTCGTTTTGGTTGGCGTAATTCTCCTTTTGGCGGCGGTAGCGGAGACTGGCACCCTGGTATTGATATTGCCAATGACTCAGGAACGCCGATTTTGGCTACAGCCGAAGGAACGGTTGTAGGCAGCGGTTGGGTTAGCGGCTATGGGTATTTGGTGGAGATTGACCATGGTAATGGCATCCACACCTTATACGGACATAACTCGCAGAATCTTGTTTCTGTGGGCCAGCATGTGAACAAGGGGCAGCTTATTTCTTATATGGG
>CAZKCR010000055.1:4853-11744 GCA_964551055.1 uncultured Anaeromusa sp.
GCTCCGGTGGAGACCATGATTAGCAAGGAATGTGAACTTTTAGGCAGTATTACGGCGAAAGGAAGCTTGCGTATTGATGGCAAAGTGGCCGGTGATGTCACTACCGATGGTGATGTATTGCTGGGAGAAGGCGGTTTGATTGAAGGAGACATTCAGGCCCAAAATGTTATTTTAGCCGGAACGGTTCGGGGCAATCTGAAGCTTACTGGCAAATTGGAGTTGTACCCTACGGCTCATTTGACAGGAGATGTGAAGGTGGCTGTATTGAATATTTCGGATGGCGCTTTTTTTCATGGAACTTGTGAAATGGAGAAAATTCAGGCATAGTTTCTTCCTATATATAATGTATAAACTATAGAATTAAGTCCCGTTTCGCCTTCTTTTGGCGGCAACGGGGCTTTTTTTAGTATTAAAAACGCTGTGTCCATTTGCGGAAGATGTATGTATACAGCAAAACAATGCAAAACATACTACCCTTCATTCAAGGTGGTTTCCGTAAGAATAAGGCGGCGTCTACAGGTGAATTACAGGCATGCTTAACACTTGGCGTAAGACAATAACGATGTTTACAACAAGCCGTTTGGAGTATAAATATACAAAAAACAAAATACAATCGTAGCAAACAAACGCGAAAATAAAGGATTTGTCAGAAAAAATCTTTTTTTAAAATGCATATTGACAGTATAAAACCTTGGCTTATAATAAATACTAGTATGGAAACAGTGTTGTATACAAAAAGACAAATGTTTTCAGGGAGTGTGCCTAGGGTTCCGCGCTTATTAGCGGTCTGGTCCAAGCGGCACAGGAGAGGCGAAGCCGCCTCTTTACACCGTGGGTAGAAAAGACCCTGCGGAAGGTCCCGGCGGATGTCGGCACTTTGCGCAGGGTCTTTTCCTTTTTGTTCAGCGAGAAAGTAGCGCTGACGCTGCGATGTGCTTGAAGAGTTTTGCAGAGAGAGAAGGAAGGGAGACAGTCACATGTGTAGAATTGGCGCCATTAAGAGCAGTCAAGTATTCCACCCGTCGGCCGCATTGCGGCTCATGCTGCCCCAGCAAAAGGGGCATGATAATTCCGGTTTTGCCATGACGCTACAGGACTTGGAGGGGCGTTTTGCCGAGCATAAGGACAAGCCTCTTTTGTCGTTAGCCTGTACGCAGCGGGGAGCTAAACTGGTGGAGGATTATATGGACTCCGCTGGATTTACTCCTTTGCAGGAATGGATTCCTCGAGGCAGCCGCAAGGTTGGTTTGGATATCCAAGCGATGCCTTACTACATTTTCCGGCAGTACGACTACCCGGACTATTTGGCGACCGCTCCGGCAGAAGAAAAGGAAGACTTGCTTATGGATACCCGCTTGGCTTTGCGAGCGCTTCTGGAGCCGGAAGATGAAGGGTATGTATATTCTTTCTGGCCGGATGTGTTGACCTTGAAAGAAATCGGCGATCCCCGAGATATCGCCACGTATTTCCGCCTTTGGGATGATACGGGAGATCTTTTGGCACGCAACCTTGTGGTGCAGTGCCGCCAAAATACTAACTACGACATTGTCCGTTATGCGGCGCATCCCTTCTTCTTGCAGGGCTACACTCTTTGCGCCAACGGTGAGAACACGTTTTATACCAAAAACAAAGAATATCAAAAATCGCTGCATCGCGGCTATATCGGCTTTGAGTCGGACTCGCAGAATTTCCTCTATACGCTGCATTATGTGCTGCATGAGCTCAAGTGGCCGTTGCAGTATTACAAGCATGTAATTACCCCGTTGCCGTTCAGCGAAATGGAAGAGCGTCCGGACAAGGATGTGCTGACCACCATTCGTCAATCCTTGGGGCATTTGGAAATCAACGGTCCTAACACCGTTATTGGTCTTTTGCCGGACGGGCGGATGATGACCTGCTGTGACTCCAAAAAGCTGCGGCCTGTTGTTATTGGCGGCGACGCAGTGACGAAAGCTATTTCTTCTGAGGTGTGCGGTTTGAACGCCATTTTGCCGGATCGTGATATTGCCAGCGATATTTATCCCAATGAGCGGGAAATCGTGCTGATTAACAACCAGTTGGAGGTAGAGCGATGGAAACAGTAAGAACCCAGGATGTAGGCGTCAACGACCTCAACTGGAAAATACAATACAACCCCGAGCGGTGTACGCTCTGCGGCAGTTGCGTAGCCGCCTGTACTTTCGGCGCCATTGAAGCGGGCGTAGAGCGGCGCAGCAGCGTCGTATCCAGAGGCCCGGTGCCTAACCCGGTAAAAGAGCATGCTGCTATGCCGGTGATCCGCCAAAAGCGTTCGGTGGCTAATGCCTGTGTAGGCTGCGCTATGTGCGAGAAGGTCTGTCCCAATCAGGCCATACGCCCGGTGCGCAACGAAGATACGCGTCAGAATTTGTTGGCTCGAGCCGGCGGCGCTACCATTAAGCGCGGCGGCCGCACGAATCTGAACGCGGACCGTACGCTGGACCGCATTGTGGTGGGCCGTATTTCGCAGATGACCGACCCTTCGCTGGATTCGGAGCGTCATACCTTCGATATGCGCACTCCTTTGGGCCGCGTGCTTCCTCCGTCGCAGCTGCCGTTGGCTTCGGCGAATGGTTCGTTGCAATTAAACGGTCATACGCCGCCGGTAAGCTGGATTTATCCGATTATTTTTAGTGATATGTCCATTGGAGCGTTGTCAACCAGAGCCTGGGAAGCCTTGGCGCTGGCTACGGCTTATCTCAATGAAAAGCATGGCTTGCCGGTGCGCATGTGCTCTGGAGAGGGCGGCATGCCGGTGAAGCTGATGGAATCCGAGCAGCTTAAGTACGTGATTCTGCAGATTGCTTCCGGTCATTTCGGCTGGAACCGCATCATTCAGGCGATGCCGAAAATGAAAGTCGATCCGGCCGCGGTAATGATCAAAATCGGCCAGGGCGCGAAGCCCGGTGACGGCGGTCTTTTACCGGCAGCCAAGGTGGCCTCGCATATTCAGGCTATCCGCGGTGTGCCGAAAGCGGATCTTATGTCGCCTCCGAACCACCAGGGCTTGTACTCCATTGAAGAATCGGTGCAGAAAATGTTCCTTTCGATG
Organism: uncultured Anaeromusa sp.; assembly: GCA_964551055.1. Taxonomy (GTDB): domain Bacteria; phylum Bacillota; class Negativicutes; order Anaeromusales; family Anaeromusaceae; genus Anaeromusa. The sequence continues at coordinate 7,924 of CAZKCR010000055.1, forward strand.
AACGCCGCTTTTGGCTTCCGGGTACCGGTGGCCATCAAATGCGCCGCTTCGGCTACTTCGGTTTCGGTATATAACAATTTGCTTCGTGACCCGTACCGCATTTGCGGCGGCTTTTTCATCGACGGCATTCAAGGCGGCACTGGAGCAGCCAATGAAGTATCGTTGGACCATACCGGTCATCCGGTGGTTTCCAAGTTGCGTGAATGCTATCTGGCAGCGGTCAAGCAAGGCCGACAAGGTCAGATTCCTATCTTTGCCGGCGGCGGCGTAGGCCTTACAGGAAACGCGGCGGCGGATGCGTTTAAACTGATTTGCCTAGGCGCTAACGGCGTCTTTATCGGCAAGGTGCTCATTCAACTGATGGGCTGTGTCGGCAACGAACATGGTCGCTGCAATTCTTGTTCCACTGGCAAGTGCCCCACTGGTATTTGTACGCAGGATCCGCGTCTGGTAGGGCGTCTGGACATTGATAAAGCAGCTCAGGCAGTTGTAGATTACACGCTGGCGCTGAACAGTGAATTCAAAAAATTGATGGCTCCTGTAGGCAACAGCTCGCTGCCTATAGGACGCTCTGATGCGCTGGTAACTACGGACCGTGCTGTAGCGGAAAAATTGGCCATCCAATACGTCTGCTGATAGGGAGAAGGAGGAACTGGAGATGCTTACGATTGATACTTTGGCAGGAGGAAAACGCCTGTCTACACAAGAACTCCTGACCGCCATCAGCGAGGCGTTAGCGGCGGGAGAAACAGAATTTCATATTGCGGCCAGCGGCCAGCATGATATCGGCGGTCCCTTATGGCACCCCGAAGGAAAATCGCTTCGTTTCACGGTAACGAATCCGGGGCAGCGCGTGGGCTCCATGTGCATGCCGGGAACGGAAGTCATTGTCGAAGGATCGTCCTCGGCGGATGTAGGCTGGCTGAATGCCGGCGGCCGCATTGTTGTCAAAGGCGATGGAGGTGACACTACCGCCCATTGCGCTGCTGGAGGCAGCATTTATGTCGGCGGTCGAGCCGGAACGCGTTCCGGTTCCTTGATGAAACATGACCCTCTGTATGCACCGCCTGAGTTTTGGGTTTTGAAGCGTTGCGGCAGCTTCTCCTTTGAATTTATGTCCGGCGGCATTGCTGTTGTTTGCGGCGTAGATGTGCCCCAAGACGAGTCGGTGCTGGGCGATCGCTCTTGCGTCGGCATGGTGGGCGGCGTAGTGTATGTTCGTGGACCGCTTCACGGTGTTTCGGCCAAGGACGTAAAGGTGCGCGCCTTGGAAGCGGCGGATATTGACTATCTGTCCAGTCACATGGATGATTTTTTGCAGTCTGTAGAACGTAAAGAACTGAAAACAGAATTGACCAAGTGGAATGAATGGCAAAAAATCGTACCTCTTACCTATGAAGAACGGCCTAAAAAAGTTGAGTCCCATCTTTTTGATTTCCGGACAAATGAGTGGGTTCCCGGCGGTATTTTCAGTGATGTAGTGAAAGATGATTTTTCGGTGGTCGGTTTAGTCACTAGCGGTGTGATGCGTCAGCGCGTACCGCAATGGGAAAATGCGCGTTTTGCTGCTCCTTGTCAATTTAATTGCCCGGCTTCCATTCCTTCGCAGGATCGCTTTAATTTGCTCCGTGATGGCAAGGTTGGTGAAGCTTACCGCCTGGTGCTGGAATACACGCCGTTTCCTGGCTCGGTTTGCGGCAGTGTTTGTCCGAACCTATGCATGGACGCCTGTACGCGCGGTCAGATCGACTTGTCGGCGCAGATTGGCGCTTTAGGGCGGTATTCGCGGGAAGTAACCTTGCCGCAGGCAGCACAAAAAACAGGCAAATCCGTAGCTGTTATCGGCGGCGGCGTGGCTGGTCTGACAGCGGCTTGGGAACTCGTGCGTCAGGGACATGACGTAACGGTTTTTGAAAGTGATGCGAAAATGGGCGGCAAAATGGAACAAGCCATTCCCCGCTCCCGTCTGGCGGCGGAAGTACTTGAAGCCGAAGTAGCCCGCGTGGCGTCGCTGGGGGTAACGTATCGCAACAATGAGACCGTGGATGCCGCGAAATTTGCGCAACTGCGGCAACAGTACGACGGCGTGGTAGTGGCTACCGGGGGCCATGTGTCCAAAGTGATTCCCTGGCCTGGTTCCGAGCGCTTGGTCAAAGGCTTGGAATTCCTCAAAGCTGTCAACAGCGGGCAACAGCCGAAAATCGGCAAGAAGGTCGTTGTCATCGGCTGCGGCAACGCGGGCATGGATGTGGCGTTAGGTGCTTACGAAGTGGGCGCAGAGGAAGTCACTTGCATTGACGTGGCTAAGCCGGCTGCGTTTGAAAAGGAAATCGCTCATGTAGAAGAGTTGGGCGGCGTGCTGCTTTGGCCCGCAGCTACCCAGGAAATTACTGCAGAAGGCGTGCGCTTGACCGATGGAAGACTGCTGGCGGCTGACACGGTCATTATCAGCATCGGTGAAGTGCCGGATCTGTCCTTCTTGCCTGCGGAACTGCCCCAGGAGCGCGGCTTCCTTAAAGCCGGTCCGGCGGGAAAACTAGCGGAGCGCCTTTACACTGCAGGGGATACCATTCGCCCCGGCCTGTTGGTGGATGCCATTGGCACTGCTCGCGAAGCGGCCAAAGCCTTGCATGCGGAATTGACTGGCGAAACCTATGCAGCGAAAGAAAAAGTGGCGTTGCCGCAAAGTCGCTTATCTACGGAGTATTTTGAACGCTGCCAAAGCGGTCAGGTTCCGCAGGCTAAAGAGGATTATCTGCGTTGTATCAGTTGTGGTACTTGCCGCGACTGCCATATGTGTGAAAAATCTTGCCCGGAAAAGGCTATTTCCCGGGAAATACAGGAAGACGGATCGTTCGCGTATGTTTCGGACGACAGCCGTTGTATCGGTTGTGGCGTATGCGCTGGCATTTGCCCTTGCGGCATCTGGTCGATGCATACCAACAATGCTCCCTTGCCTTGTAACTAAACGTGTAAAGCGCCGCCTAGCGAGGCGGCGCTTTTTTCTTGTCCAGAATAGAGTATTGAACAAGAGTCGCGGGAGTGACCGGAGGGCACGAAGGAGAAGAATGAGGCACGATCAATGCAACAGGAGTAAAGGGAGTAGCGGGAGGGATCAACGGAGTAGAAATAAACAAGAAAACCGGAAAATCAGAGGGTTTGAAAGAGGGGGAATTAATAAAATCATTTCGTGTCTTTCGCATGGTTCGCGGTTCGTTATCAACGTCTCTCTAATTTATTATCCAACCGTGAAAAGCACGAAAAGTAACAAACCATTCCCTCATTCGAACCCTCCGTGACTCCGATTCTCTTGTTCACTCTTTGCCACCGTAGCCCTCACTTTACTACCGCGACTCTTGTTCAGTCTCCGTACTCCCCGCGAAAGAGAGCGCTAAATCACAAAATCCACGTCGTAAAAACAAATGGCGTCTAAAAATAGACATGTTTTGACTTCGTGAACAGTATATGTCGATAAATGGGAAAATGCATGAACTTTTGATTGACATGGAGGATGTAGGAAAATATAATAAAGGACAACGGACAAGATTATCCGTGCAAAAAACACAGAGTTCCATGCGTGATGTAATTTTGTAATGCTTGCGCACGGCAAGGAAGCACGGTAAGAACGTCCAGGAATTATACGGTAGATTCTAACATGAGATGAAACAGGGGGCATGTAGGGTGAGTAAAAAATGGCAAAAATGGCTTGGCGTAGCCTTGGCGGCAACGCTGACAACAGCGTTGGTAGCCGGCTGTGGCGGCAAAAGCGAACCTAAGGGAGACGCCAATGAAATTCGCATTGGCGCCAGCATGGAATTGAC
>CAZKCR010000056.1:0-11632 GCA_964551055.1 uncultured Anaeromusa sp.
GTCGCCAAAGCGATAACCGGCACGCCTTCAATAATCAAGGCCAAGGTGCCGTGTTTAAGTTCGCCAGCGGCATAGGCTTCTGCATGGATGTAGGAGATTTCTTTGAGCTTCAGAGCGCCTTCCAACGCCACTGCGTAGTCCAGCGAACGGCCGATGAAGAATACGTCTTCGCTGAATCCGTATTGCTGGGCGAAGGTTTTAATAGGCTCTACGTCTTCCAGGATTTCATGCGCTTGTGCCGGAAGCTCCCGCAGGCCGCGAATGAGTTCTTGAATACGTTCGACCGGCAGCGTTTCTTTGAGGCCTGCCATATAGATACTCAGCATGCACAACGTAACCAGCTGCGTTGTATAGGCTTTGGTGGAAGCTACGGAAATCTCCGGGCCAGCCAGAGTGTACACTACTTGATCTGCTTCCCGGGCAATGGACGACCCCAACACATTGGTAATCGCCAGCGTCCGAGAGCCAAGACGCTTGGCTTCTTTCAACGCCGCCAGGGTATCGCTGGTTTCGCCGGATTGGCTGATGACAATCGTCAAAGTCTTCTCGTCAATCAGCGGCGAGCGATAACGGAATTCGGAAGCAATGTCCACTTCCACCGGAATGCGTACCAAGCGCTCAAGGAAGTTCTTGCCTACCATGCCTGCATGATACGCCGTACCGCAAGCCACGATGGCAATCTTGCTGATATTGTCCATATCATGCCGCGACCATTTTAATTCTTCGAACACGATATGGCTGTCATCTTTAGCCAGTCGTCCGGTCATAGTTTCCCGCACCGCTTTAGGCTGTTCATAGATTTCTTTAATCATGAAATGCTCGTAGCCGCCTTTTTCCGCAGCTTCCGCATCCCATTTGACTTCGAATACTTTTTTGGTAACAGGCACGCCTTGACGGTTCATCACCCAAACAGCATCTTTGGTCACAATGGCCATTTCGCCGTCGCTGAGAATGTACGTACGGCGGGTGCGTTTGATAATAGCGGGAATATCCGAGGCGATAAAGTTTTCTCCTTCGCCCAGACCGATAACTAAGGGGTTGTCCTGTTTGGTACAAATCAGTTTGTCCGGGTCTTCTTCCGACAAGAACACCAACGCATAAGAACCTTCGATTTCAGCCAGTACTTTTTTTACAGCTTCTTCAAAATTTCCTTGGTAATGCTCTTCCAGCAGATGCGCTACTACTTCGGTGTCAGTTTCTGAAGTAAAGACATGGCCTTTAGCAATCAAGTCTTCTTTCAGTTCCAGGTAATTCTCAATAATCCCGTTATGCACCACCGTAAACTTACCGGTGCAATCCGTATGAGGATGCGAATTGACATCCGACGGACGGCCATGGGTCGCCCAACGAGTGTGGCCAATTCCAACATGCCCCTGAGGTTCCCGATTTTCCAAGCGCTTGCAAAGAGCGTTCAAACGCCCCACACTTTTCTCCACATTCACTTTGGCGCCGTCGAAAACCGCAATACCTGCCGAATCATACCCCCGATACTCCAGCTTGCTTAAGCCTTCTAACAAAAACGGGGTCGCCTGATCGGGACCGATATAACCAACAATACCACACATAATAGTATCCTCCTGCTTACACTTCTTAGGGAGGTTCCTGCCAAGACGCATTGTCCCCGCGGTCACCCACGGGTTTTGTCGTCTTTTTGCGGCTGCAGGCCCGCCGAGAGGCATCCGCTGACGGTCTCGATGCTCCTCTTCCTCGTCCTCTTGACTGCAACACAGTCAAGAGCCAGCGCTTCATGGTCGGCTTTGCTTGCCTTGCTGTTTCCACCTCCTTAGGGCAAAACCAGCCTGACAGTAAACAAAGGAGCACCTCCCGTGCTCCTTCGCAACGTCATATATGGTTATTGTACTCGACGTCTGTCATTTGGTCAACTTACTTCTGTCTTACGTCTTCCTTTACGCTTGTTCGCGGTCAATAACGGCCGCCACTTCCTGGGCCAGAGAATCAAGCTGTTCTTGCACAGGCCCTTCCGCCATCACGCGAATCAGCTTTTCCGTACCCGAGGCGCGCACCAATATGCGTCCTTCTTCGCCTAAAACTGCTTCCGCCTTTTCAATAGCCGCACAAATGGCTTCATTATCCTGCCAGCCTTCTTTGGTGCCTACACGCACATTGACCAGCACTTGCGGAAAGCGCGTCATCACGCCGGCCAATTCGGACATGGCTTTGCCGCTCTCCTTCAAATTAGCCAACAGCTGCAGCGCCGTCAAAATGCCGTCGCCTGTAGTGCTGAACTGCCGAAAAATGATATGACCGGACTGCTCGCCGCCCAGGGAAAATCCGGAGGCGCGCATGGCTTCCAGAACATAACGGTCGCCCACCGGCGTCACTACCACCGTGCCTCCTTCCTTGCGGATAGCCTGGTGCAGCCCCAGATTGCTCATGACCGTCGCCACCAGCGTATGCTCTTTCAGCTTTCCTTGACGCAAAAGAGCCAAAGCGCAGATGACCATAATCTGATCACCATCGACAATTTTCCCGTTTTCATCTACCACTAAGCAGCGATCCGCGTCGCCGTCGTTGGCAATTCCCACATGTGCTTTTTGCCGCAGCACTTCCTGCTGCAGCGCTTCTAAATGGGTTGAGCCACAGCCCTCATTAATATTAATACCGTCGGGATGATTATAAATCACCGTAACTTCGGCACCCAGGCGTTCCAAAATACGCGGTGCCGCTTCAAACGCCGCTCCGTTGGCGCAATCCAGCACCACGCGCAAGCCTTTTAGATCGCCTTTAATCGTTCCGGCCAAATAGTCTAGATACCGATCCAACAGTTCATGGCTATGTTCAATGGTTCCTACCTGAGCGCCAGTCGGTCGCTTGCCGCCTTTTTCGTCGCAAGACAGCACAAGCTCTTCGAGCTGATCCTCTACTTCATCAGGCAATTTATACCCTGTACCGGCAAAAAACTTGATACCGTTGTCCGGATAGGGATTATGCGACGCGGAAATAACAGCGCCAGCCTGCGCTTTACACGAATGAGTCAAATAAGCCACAGCCGGCGTCGGCACTACGCCCAGCAGCACCGCCTTGCCTCCAGCGGCGCAAATGCCAGCAGCCAAAGCGGCTTCCAGCATAGGCCCGGATAAGCGTGTATCCCGCCCAATCAAAATAGTCGGTTGACTTTTGCTATGCCGCCCGAAATAGGTAGTTGCCGCCCAACCCAACCGAAACGCCAGCTCCGGCGTCAACTCCTTGTTGGCAATCCCCCGAACTCCATCGGTTCCAAACAATCTTGCCATAACTTTTAAAATCCCCCTCTAGAAAATCTTCAAATTAATAATTAACGCGGCGGTCCGTAAGATTCCATCAACGACAACGCCGCCATATAGCCGTCAAGAGCGGCGCTCATAATGCCACCGGCATAGCCGGCTCCTTCGCCCAAAGGATACAAGCCCGGCAGCGTAAGCGACTGAAAATCCCGTCCACGCAAAAGGCGCAATGGCGCGGATGTGCGCGTTTCTATACCCGTCAACACCGCGCCAGGATGGTCAAAGCCCTTGATTTTCCTACCAAAATCAGGTAACGCCATGTGTAGAGTATCACTGACAAACGCAGGCAGACAATCCCCCAAATGGGTCCGTTTAATACCAGGCCGGTAGCTGGGAGCCGTCAAAAACTCCGTCTTGCCATTACGACCTTGCAAAAAGTCGCCCACCGCCTGCGCCGGCGCCGCATAACCGCCGCCGCCAGCACAAAAAGCCGCTTGCTCCCACTGGCGCTGAAAGGCCACGCCGCCTAAAGGTGTGCCGTCATGGTCTCCCGGCAGTACATTCACCACCAGCGCACTATTAGCAAGCCCTGAAGCACGGCTGTAGAGGCTCATGCCATTGGTCACAACGCCGCCTTCCTCTGAAGCGCTGGCAATGACCAGACCTCCCGGGCACATGCAGAAAGAATACGCGGTCCGCTCGTTTCGGGGATGATGGTACACTAGAGCATAATCCGCCGCTCCCAGGCGCGGGTGCCCTGCAGCAGCGCCATACTGCGCTTGATCCAGCAATTCTTGCGGATGCTCAATACGCAGGCCAATGGCGAAAGGTTTTGCTTCCATCGCGACCCCTCTTGCCTGCAGCATCGCATACGTATCGCGCGCGCTATGACCAATGCCCAGCAGCACAGCCGCAGTAGTCTCGCGTTCTTGTCCGTTGATTTCAACGGCGGCAACGCGCCCTTCCGTCACCTGCAAATCAGTAACCTGATGCTCGAATCGCACCTCGCCGCCCAAGCGTTTTATTTCTTCACGCAGATTCTTCACAACCAGACGCAATAAATCGGTTCCCACATGCGGTTTGTGCAAGTATGCAATTTCCGGCGGTGCACCAGCCTCCACCATGACCTCCAGCAGTTCCTGCATCCGCGGATGATTCACTCGCGTCGTCAGCTTGCCGTCGGAAAAGGTGCCTGCTCCGCCTTCGCCAAATTGTACATTGCTTGCCGGATTCAGCCGTCCGGTTTGCCAAAAATCCGCCACATCTTGGCTGCGCCGCTCCACATCCCGGCCCCGCTCCAAGACCAATGGCCGGTATCCCTGGCGCGCTAAAGCCAGCGCGGCAAAAAGCCCCGCCGGCCCCAAACCTACTACTATAGGCCGCCCTGGGAGCGGTTTCGCGCCAAGCAAAATCGGTGGCCGTTCTTTGGGCTGCCCCAAAACAATATCCCGATCATTGCGAAGTTTTTTACATACCGCCTTTTCCAGCGGCGTTTCTACCTGCAGCGTATGAACAAAAGAAATATGCGGCTTGCGCCGCGCGTCCACCGCCCGGCGGACAATTCGCACCTGTTGGATGTCTGCTTCTTTTAGCCCCAGCCGTTTAGCGGCGGCCATCGCTAAAGGAGTTTCATCCTCCAGAGCGGTACGAAAATTATGAATAACTATCAAGCTTCTTACTCCTATCTTCAAAAAACGCCTCAGCGCTCTACCGTAATTTGCACACGAACTTTAGCCGGCTGGAAAGCCACGCCAGGCTGGGGCTGCAAGACCAGTTCCCGATCTAGATTGCCGCTTACCTGCGACAAGTCAATGACTTCTGTAGAAATGTAAGGCATGCCGTCCAGCACTACCTTATCGCCCTGCGCTTCTACCTTGTTGGGCACAATCACCATGCGGGTAATCTTGGTCCCCAGCGGCAATTGTCCCTGAAAAGCCGCTTCCACATCCAATTGTTTTTTGATCTGCGGCTTAGACCAGGCAACAAGAACATGGGAAACATCTGGTGTGATGGCAACGCCCTCCGCCATCCGTCCTTCGCTGTTTAACGCCAAAATAGGAGCTTCCGTTTCAAAAGAAGCGTCCTTGCCGCTGGCATCAATCGTCACCAAAACTTGACTGACCGCCGCCACAGCGCTGCGCAACCCTTCTAAGCGTACTTGCTTCACCGACAGGTCGGTCTTCACACTAGCCGTCTGCGGTTCCGGGCCTCCGTTTAGACGCAGTTCCACAGGCACTACCTTGGAGATGATCATTTCCAAGGTAATGGGCACAGGATTTGGCTGAATTTCCAATAATTCTACGCCGTTCGGCACATTCACTTGAAATCGGGGCGTATGTTTTCCTTCGCCCAGCCCCCTTAGGTCCAGCAGCGCTTTCATGTCCGCCGGATTCAGATAAGCCACGGCGCTGCGCGGTCCCTTGACTCGGATTCGCACGGTTTCCGGCAATTGATGCACAACTAAGTCGCTGGCCAGATTATGCACCTCTATCGGTACATTATAACTGACCTCTGCCGGCGGATTTTGTTCATTCATTACATAAAGCCACAAAAAAATGGCGGAAAAAAGCGCTAACAGCTTCATTGCCAAATTTCTGCGCAATAAGTTCGCCAATCCCTGCATCACAGCTTATTGCCTCCAATTAAAGAAGTCCCCAAGACTTGTATGGCGCTGCACCACCAAGGGACGCAGCATTTCCTTTAGGCTTTCCGTATCTAAATAACGAGTCAGCTTACCGGAACGAGCTACCGAAATCGTACCGGTTTCTTCGCTGACCACCACCACCACTGCATCGGTCTGCTCGGTAATACCGATAGCCGCTCGATGGCGCGTCCCCAGCTCTTTGCTCAAACTGCGGTCTTCCGTCAAAGGAAGCAGACAGCCTACCGCCAGCACGCGATTGCCCCGTAAAACAGCAGCGCCGTCATGCATCGGCGTATTCGGAATAAAAATATTAATCAAAAATTCATTGGAAACAATACCGTCCACCTTAATGCCTGTTTCCGTATAGTCTCCCAGACCAGTTTCTCGTTCCAACACCAACAATGCGCCAATTTTGTTTTTGGCCAGCACCGCCACGGCCTTAGCCATTTCCTGTAAAAAATCCTCTGTTTCTTCTTCATTCAAAAAGGCGTTTTTGCGAAACAGCTTGCCTCGCCCTAATTGCTCCAACGCCCGCCGCAGCTCTGGTTGAAACACTACAGGCAAAGCTACCAGCATAACAGTAACCGTTTTTTGCAACAGCCAATACACTACGTTTAACCCCAGCCATTTGCTGCCGGCCGTAGCCAAAAGAAGCAGCATCAGCCCTTTCACCAATGCCGCTGCGCGAGTGTCGCGAATCATATAATACAACCGATACAACACAAAGGCAACTATAATAATGTCAATCACGTCAAGACCGCTCAAAGTGGCCAAGATCACTTCAATTTGGGACATCATGCCGAAAACCCCTCACGCTGCTCATACTCAGCCTGTAAATTCATATATATTGATTTTTTATTCGTTCTTCAGCGGCTCAATCCCTTTTTACAAATGTATTTTTTTCGATTGCTTTACGCATTTTCTCATGATAAGTGCAAAAATGAGACCATAGACGGTCTCAAAAAAACCAGGTCCATGCATTTACAGCATGGACCTGGGAAAAAAGTCTTAAATTCGAGTTACTTCGTCAACCCAGCCAAACTTATCGGCAATCTTGCCAGACTGAATACCTGTAACATGGTCGAACAGCTTTTGCGCAAAAGGACCGGTCTTATTGTCATGAATGCTGATCTTATGACCTTTCCAGCAAAGCTCGCCTACTGGCGAGATAACTGCAGCCGTACCAGTACCAAATACTTCTTCCAGCTGCCCTTTGGCATGAGCTTCGAATACTTCATCAATGGAAATGGCCCGTTCTTCTGCCGGTACGCCCCAGTCTTTACAGAGCTCGAGCACCGTGCGACGAGTCATACCTCCGAGAATGCTGCCATTCAATGCCGGCGTAATTACTTTGCCGCCAATTTTAAAGCAGATATTCATCGTACCTACTTCTTCAATGTACTTGCGCTCACAGGCATCCAGCCAAAGAACCTGTGCAAAGCCTTCTTTTTTCGCTTCAATTTGCGCTTTCAAGCTGGCTGCATAGTTGGCCGGCGTTTTGGCTTCGCCGAGGCCGCCTTTGATAGCCCGCACATAATGATCTTCTACCTTGATGGCTACCGGGTTAAAGCCTTCGGCGTAGTAAGCGCCAACCGGCGAGAGAATAATAAACAGCTTATAGCGGTCCGAGCTTTTTACTCCCACATAGGGATCGTCGGCAATAACAAAAGGACGTACATACAAGGATGTACCTTCACCTTTAGGCACCCAGCGTTTTTCCAGCTCGACCAGCTTGTGCAGTCCTTCTCTCAGCAGCTCTGTGTCCATCTGAGGAATACAGAGAATATCTGCTGAACGATTGAACCGTGCCAGATAATCTTTCGTCCGGAAAATGACAACGCGGTCATCATCAGTTTTGAATGCTTTAATCCCTTCAAAAATCCCTTGACCGTAATGAAGGATCATAGCCGCCGGAGAAAGGTCAAAATCGCCGTAAGGCTCAATGCGCGGCGAATGCCACCCTTTACCTGTCTCATAATCCATGACAAACATGTGGTCCGTAAAGTAGTGGCCAAAGCCGAGCTTATCCTGCGGGGGAAGCTCCTTGGGTGTAGTTACCTTTGTTACTTTAATTTCCGCCATAGTCTGACTGCCTCCTTCTCATGCATACAACCTGTAATAAGTCCGCTAGCATTAGACCCATTATATATCGTTTTTTGTATACATGTCAAGGAAGCTTTGCTGTTTTCGGATAATTTCTTCCGCAGCTTCCATAGCCAGCTTTACCTGTGCAGGCGAAGTACCGCCGAAGGAGTTACGGTTTTCCACGCAAGTTTCCACTTTGATCGCCTCTAAGATATCTTCCTCAAAAAGCGGTGAAAACTGCTGGAACTCGGCGATGGACAAATCCATCAGCCATTTTTCCTGCTCAATGCAATACCGTACCGTCTTGCCGACCACTTCGTGAGCCTGGCGGAAAGGCAGTCCTTTTTTCACCAAATAATCCGCCATATCGGTGGCGTTGGAGAAATCATGACGCACAGCCTGCTCCATCTTTTCTTGGCGCACCCGCAAGCCGCGGATCATCGCCGCATAGACAGCCAAGCTGAATTTAATGGTGTCGATAGCATCAAACAAGCCTTCCTTGTCTTCCTGCAAGTCTTTGTTATACGCCAGAGGCAAGCCTTTGACCGTAGTCAACATCGCCATCAAGTGGCCAATGACCCGACCGCTTTTGCCGCGCACCAGCTCCGCCATATCAGGGTTCTTCTTCTGGGGCATGATGCTGGAACCTGTACAATGAGCATCGTCCAGTTCAATAAAGGCAAACTCCGCCGAAGACCAAAGGATGATCTCCTCACTGATCCGGGATAAGTGCACCATCAGGATGGACGCGAAGGAAAGGAACTCCAAAATGTAGTCGCGATCGCTTACGGCGTCCAGGCTGTTTTGGTAGACTTGCGCAAACCCAAGCTGCTCCGCCACATAGTGGCGGTCGATCGGGAAGGTCGTGCCTGCCAACGCTCCCGCCCCCAAGGGCAGAATGTCCGTCCGGCGCTGCACGCCTTGGAGTCGTTCGAAATCCCGCGCCAGCATGAAAAAGTACGCCATCATATGATGGGAGAACAAAATAGGCTGAGCCCGCTGCAAGTGCGTATAGCCAGGCATAATAACCTGCAGATTGTTCTGCGCCGCCTCTACAAAGGCCTTTTGCAAGTCTTCCAGCAGTTTCGCAATTTCGCCGATTTCCCGGCGCACATACATATGCGTATCCACTGCGACCTGGTCATTGCGGCTGCGCGCCGTATGCAGCTTGCCCCCTACAGCGCCGATGCGCTCAGTCAGGCGTTTTTCGATATTCATGTGAATGTCTTCTAAAGAGACTTCAAAAGAAAAATTACCAGCTTCAATATCCGCCAGAATGTCTTGCAGTCCTTGGCGAATGGCAGCAGCTTCGGCGTCCGTCAAAATGCCGCAGCGCGCCAGCATAGCCGCATGAGCCATGCTGCCGGCAATATCTTCTCGGTACATTCTCTTATCAAAAGAGATGGAGGAGTTAAACTCCTCCATCATGGCGTCGGTCGTTTTGGTGAAACGTCCACCCCACATGCTCTTACTCATTTTATACCTGCCTCTTTTTGCATTAAGGCCCGCACTTTGAGCGGCAAGCCGAAGAGGTTGATAAACCCTTCCGCATCAGCCTGGTTGTATACTTCGTCACGGCCAAAGGTGACAAAGCCTTCATGGTACAAGGAGTACGGGGATTTGCTGCCGGCGCTCAGGATATTCCCTTTATACAGCTTCACGCGCACCGTGCCGGTAACGGTCTGCTGCGTGCTGTCCACAAAAGCGTCCAGCGCTTCGCGCAACGGCGAATACCACATGCCGTCATAAACCAGTTCGCCGTAACGAATAGCGGTTTGTTCTTTGAAGTGCAGCGTCGCCCGGTCCAGTGTCAAATATTCCAGCTCGCGATGAGCATAGTACAAAATAGCGCCGCCAGGAGTCTCGTACACGCCGCGGGACTTCATGCCCACCAAGCGATTTTCCACGATATCCGCAATGCCGATGCCGTGTTTAGCACCAATGGCGTTCAGCTTGGTCACCAACGCTACGCTGTCGAGCTTTTCGCCGTTCACACTGACAGGAATGCCTTTTTCAAAGCCAAGTTCTAAGTACTCCGCCTCATCAGGAGCCTGCTCCGGATGATTGGTAACCATGTACAAATCCATCGGCGGCTCGTTGGAAGGGAACTCCAAATCAGCGCCTTCATGGCTGAGATGCCAGATGTTGCGGTCCATGCTGTACGGGCGTTTTTTAGTAACCGGTACAGGAACATTGTGTTTTTCCGCATAGTCGATGGCATCTTCACGAGAGCGAATGTCCCATAACCGCCAGGGAGCGATAATTTTCAGATGCGGCGCCAAGGCTTTCACGGTCAACTCAAAACGGACTTGGTCGTTGCCTTTGCCGGTAGCACCGTGAGCAATGGCGTCAGCGCCTTCTTTTTCAGCGATGGCCACCATAGCTTTGGCAATCAAAGGCCGGGCAAAGGATGTACCCAGCAGGTATTTTCCTTCGTAAACAGCGCCGGCTTTCAATGTCGGCCAGACATACTCTTCTAAGAAAGGCTTCACCAAATCTTCGACGTAAATTTTGCTGGCGCCCGAAGCAATGGCTTTTTCCCGAACGATATCCAGCTCGTCGCCTTGGCCGATATCAGCGCACATAGCGATGACCTCGCAGCCATTATAATTTTCTTTCAGCCAGGGAATGATTACCGAAGTATCCAGACCTCCCGAGTAGGCCAATACCACTTTTTTGATTTCACTCATTGTAACTTCCTCCTCGCTTATTCGCCCATTACCAGGGCCATGATGGCTTTTTGCACATGCAGCCGGTTTTCCGCTTCATCAAAGACTACCGATTGCGGACCTTCCAGAACGTCTTCGGTAATCTCCTCGCCGCGATGCGCCGGCAGACAATGCAGGACAATGGCCTTTTTATCGGCCGCAGCCAGCACTTGCTGGTTGATTTGATAGTTTTTGAAAACGGCCTGGCGCGCCACTTGTTCGCTCTCCATCCCCATGCTGGCCCAGACGTCTGTGTACAGCACATCCGCTCCTGCGGCTGCTTCCAAGACATCCTGCGTCAATTCAATGCGGCTGCCTGTGGTTTGAGCTACCTGCTTTGCCGCAGCTACAATCCCTGCGTTCGGCTCGTATGCCGTGGGAGTGGCAACGGAAATGTCCATGCCGAATTTGGCACAGCCATGCATCAGCGAATGGACCATATTGTTGCCGTCGCCGATGTAGGCCATCTTTAACCCTTTCAAAGAGCCTTTATGCTCTCGAATGGTCAAAAGGTCCGCCATCGCCTGACACGGATGCAGCCGGTCCGTAAGGCCGTTGATGACCGGAATATCCGCATACGCAGCCAGTTCTTCCACTTCAGCATGAGAAAAAGTGCGAATCATAATGCCGTCCAAGTAGCGCGATAGCACACGGGCCGTATCTTTTACAGGTTCGCCGCGGCCAATCTGCAGATCATTGGAGCTTAAAAACAGCGCCTGCCCTCCGAGCTGCCACATGCCGACTTCGAAAGAAACCCGGGTGCGGGTGGAGGATTTTTGAAAAATCATGCCCAGCGTTTTACCGCGCAAAATCGGATGCGCATCTCCTTGCTGTTGCTTTTTTTTCAAATCTGCTGCCACTGTCAGCACTTGTTCCAGTTCTTCCGTAGACCATTCCTGTATTGATAAAAAATCCCTGCCGTATAGGCTCATGGCTATCCCTCGCTTTTTCCATTATACAAAGATATTCCT
>CAZKCR010000057.1:0-11604 GCA_964551055.1 uncultured Anaeromusa sp.
AAGCGATTTTAGCATAGTTCTTAATTACGACAATGGGCGTCTTTTGCGAAGCATTGCCGAAGGGATTGTCAATCAGCATTTTTTCCACTTTACGCAAATCCACTCCCGGCGAACCGCCCAGCACATAAGACCGCTTCAAGTCATTTACATCCGCCACAACAGCGCCATAACATCCCAAACGCTCTTTAATCTCTTTCGAGACGCCCTCAGGATCCTCCGGCCCCAGCACAATATGCTTATCAAAAGGCGGCATCGTCCCCGTCACATCGTCAATCAAACGAGTTTGCTCGCCGGACATGGCGTAAAACACGCCGGATTTGCCCACCAGCTTCGCCAGCATTCCAACAAACAACCAAAACGCGATCCGCCATTTCCCAGCAGCGTCCATGGCCAGCTGCATGCCGTAAATGCTGCTCAAGCTTGCTTTTTGCGGAATAAAACGGCATAAAACCCGCGCCAAAAAACAAGGGTTCATTTCTTCAGGCCGCACCATGCGTCCCTGGGTAATAGCCACTACGCTTTCCGCCACGGAAACCACATCATCCGGCCCGATCAAATCTTTGCCATACATCTCAATAGCATCTACAATATTGTCTGCCGGTGTCAAAATACGCGTGCGCACCGGCACTAATTCAAGCTTTTCCATAATTACGCTTCCTCCTCTGCCGGTGCTGGCTGTATTTCAGCTTCCGCAGTCTCGGAAACAACCGGCTGCGCCGAAAATGCCGCCTTAAATTCCGCAGCCGACAGAACTAGCCGCTCCTTATGTAGCGTACATTCACCTCGGCCCACTACTTGGTAATATAGCTCCACAGGCATATCCGCCATGCCTGCCACAGCCTCCGCCGCCAAGCCATTCTTGGCTGTCAGCGCCACTGTCAATACAAACGTGTTCCCTTTGTTACCTTCAATGATAACCGCTTCAAAATATCCATCTTCGCGCGGCGCCGTAAGCAGTTCCAGACGCGATTCGACTCGCGCGGCGTCATACTGCTCTTGCGGCAGCAAATGACGAGGAAACGCATCCAATATAATCCCGTCTTGAGCAGACAAATTACATAACGGAATTTGCGCAGCAAAAACAGCTCTGCCATCTTCATTGGAAACCAACTTCAACTCGGTACGCTGCGCTGTCAAAATTTCAATCTCCGAATCGCCTTGACGTACAATATAGATCCATACACCTAGAATTCCTAAACCAACAAGCAAAATAAATACTGCTAGCAATTCCACCTTCATGCCTCCAAACGGTTAATTTCTTTTTCTTCCATTGACGCATGCAAAATTTCCACCTGCGTATCCTGCAAAATCACAGACGCCAGTCGCTGCGCCCGCAAGGGATCGCCAGACACATACAACGCTATGCGTCCTTGCCGTTGCGTTGCCTCCAGCCCCTGTTCTTGCAACACGCTTCTGGCTGCTTGCGCAGTCGCCAACGCCGGATCAATCAAGGTCACTCCCGACCCTAAAACGTCCCGCAGCAGACTCCCAATTACTGGGTAGTGCGTACAGCCCAAAATTACAGCTTCCGTTCCCGCTTGCCGCAACGGCTGCAAATAGGCCAATGCCGCCTGCCGCAATTCCGGCGACTCTAGCTGTTCCTGTTCAATCAACGGTACAAATTCCGGGCAAGATTGCCCCAAAAAATGTACATCCGAACACAACGCAACCGCATCTCGTTCGTGCTTGCCGCTGTTCACCGTCGCCGCCGTTGCGATAACGCCAATACGTTTACCAGGACTGACCTGCAGCGCCTGGGACACGCCGCTATCCATGCCGATTACCGCAAAAGGAAAACGCCCTTGCGCATCCGTCAAGCCCCAGGCAGTCATAGTATTGCAGGCCACCACGGCCAGCTTCACGCCATGTTCTTCCATAAAGCGAAGAATCTGGCTCATAAACAAGCAAATTTCCGCCGGTTCTCTGCCACCGTAAGGCGCCCTGGCAGTATCGCCAAAATAGAGAATATCCTCCGCCGGCAACAGACGGCGCAATTGTTGAACTACCGTCAAGCCGCCCACACCGGAATCAAACACGCCTATTGGCGCTTTATGCTTTCCAGTCATCTTCCACCCACCTGCTTAACCGTTCATGTAATTCAGGTTCCACGCGCGAAACACGCCCAGCGCCATTTGTAAACGCGTTTTGTGTCTTTCCTGTCGCCAGAAGTGTTTGATCTGCCACTCGTATCACTCGATAAGAAAAAACCAATTTTACCCGCGACGCTTTTACCAGCTTGGTCTCAATCGCCAAGACATCGTCAAACCGAGCCGATGCCCGATACTGACAGGACACATCGGTAATTGGAAATAAAACGTCTTGCGCCATTAGATCGTTTAAAAATACTCCTGCCTTTTTCAGCAACGCCACCCTGCCAATTTCAAACCAGCGAAAATAGTTAGCATGATGCGCTACGCCCATAGCGTCTGTTTCTGCAAAGCGAACCTGTTCTTCAACAAGAACCATCCTATCCGACCTCTCGTTTCCGTTGTTGCATATTTTAAGGAACCAATAACTTCATTCCTTTAAAAAGCAGGAACGACGCACGCCGTGCAGCGTACGTCGGAATGCTTTCTTTATTGTACTGTCATTCTCCTTGTTTGTCAAAGACGAGCCAAGCGTCTCCAGAGGCCGTCACAAAAGGATTTGCGGCCGCCATGAAGAATTCTGTCAGAGAACTATCAGTTTTCTTTTATTTTAAAGGAGGCTTTACTTACATGCTCCCTACTAATCTTCCTACGTCGTTGCGCCCCCGCACAATTCTGCTTCTCGGTCTTCTCGCCATTCTTTTATCTTTAGCCTTTTCCTCTTCCCCGGAAAAGCAAACGCCTGCAGCGCAGTTCATTACGGTTAACGATATATTGCAGCTCCGTCCCGGCATGACTTACGAAGAAACAGCACGCCTTTTGCGGCGCGACGGACAGGAAATCACGTCCATTACCGTACCACAAAAACAAAACCTGCCAGCTGCCAGCACCCGCTTCATGGTCTGGCGCAATGAAGATGACAGCGCATTGGTTATCTTGTTCCGCGACAACCGCATTCTAGAAATTTACGAGCAAGGTATAAAGTAACCTCATCCTTTGTTCGGGGTTTGCAGCAGTTGTTGGAGCCGCAAATATTCCTCCCAGGTATCCGCATCTTCAAAAACAAACGGCTCCGCCCAAGCCAGCGTTTTTACATGCTCCGAATAGCGCCGCACCAATTCCTTACCGCCTTGATCATCTTCCAGCAGCGCCAGTTCCGCCAGCCAGTACGCCCCAAACAAAATAGGACTGCGCATCACCCCGGCATGCACCGGAACCAAAATAGCCTTAGAATCATGCAATTGCCCAAACGCGTCCAGCATTCGCTTTAGCAGAGATTTCGTAATCAACGGCTGATCTCCCTGCAAAAAAAGCACTCCATCTAAATCGTCCTCCAGTTCAGCCAAACCCAAGCCAATAGAAGACGCCTGACCGCTTTGACGTTTTTCATTAAAAACGCTGGGTAGTCCCTGCTCCTGGCATAAAGCCGCTAATGGTTCTCTCGGTTCCCCAATGACAACAATTCGACTTGCAAAAGGAACTTCCGCCACCACTTCCAGCACATGAGCCAACATCGGCTTGCCGTCTAACGGCAGCAGCAACTTCTGTCGCCCCATGCGCACTGCCATGCCTGCCGCCAAAACGACAGCTCCTATCGCCATACTCACAACTCCTGCACCTCCAGCATCTCTAAGCGCATCGTTTTTTCATGGCGATGCGCCAAAGCGCAAATCTCTATCTTAGCCTGCTCGGCATACAAGCAAGCCACAAAGTCAGCCATCGAAAATTTTTTAGTTTTCTCTCCCCCTGTGAGCAGTAGCAATCGCCGCCCATGGGCATATTGAAAAATCCCTTTCGGAGAAGCCGCCAGCAACGCATAATCGCGCAATTCTATACATTCTCCCTCTTTCTTACCCAACACGCTGCAAACTTCAGGCAGTCGGTAAACAAACTTTTTTTCCAACCGCTTTCCCAAGGCTCGTATATTAAGTACGCCAATCGTCACAGCCGTCTCGGATGGAACCACCGGTTCATGACAAGCCGGCGCTTTAAGCCAACAGCCCTTCGCACCGTCCGCTTCCACCAAGACCACTGCCTCCGGCAACAGCTCAAGCAAGCCATCCACTTCCCCCGGTTCTACGCCTACGGCTTTCTCTCCAAGCCAGCCTCCAATCCAAGCGGCGGTCTGTCCCAAAGCCTGCCGCAAAGCCAGCCTCCCTGCCGTTTCCGCCGCCGAATCGGCAACAATAGGCCTGAATTGAGCCAATTGCTTCCAATGCATTTTGGTTGTTGTCGTCAGCACAGCAGGCAACTGCTTTGATTGCGCCTCTGCCAACAAAGACAACGCCAAAGAGGTTTTCCCGCCAGCTCCTACCAGAGAGATGATTCCTTTTTCAGGAAGTTTCAAGGCCCGCCAGGCTTGCTGCACAGTCTACACCTCCGTTATTTTTCTCCATATAATATCAGAGTACCCTATTTGTTTAATTTTTTCATTAATTTCTAACCAAAAAGCAAAGAAAAAGCAAAAAAAGGACTGTATTGAAACTTACGTCTCAATACAGTCCAGGCTACAGGCAAGAATTCAATTCTTGATGCTACATGCCACACGGGACATATGACCCACCGGCGAAATATGCAAGCTTTCTTCAATATAATGAGCTGTTTCCACAATTTTATCATACTGAAGACCTGTGGCGATATCCATTTTGTGCAGCATATGCACCAAATCCTCAGTAGCGATATTACCGGCCGCTCCCGGAGCGAACGGACAACCGCCCAAACCAAAGGCTGCTGTTTCAAAGCGAGTAATTCCCAAATTCATAGCCGTTACGACATTAGCCAGCCCCATGCCATCGGTATCATGAATGTGAAGCACAAAGGGAAAATCAGGATATTGGCGCGATAGAGTCCCCAATAGTTCTTCTACCTGCAGCGGCGTAGCCGTGCCAATCGTATCGGCCAAAACAATTTCGTCAGTCCCGGCATTCAACGCGGCATCTACCAAACTAACTACTTTCTCTACCGGTACTTTCCCAGCAAAAGGACAGTCAAAAGAGGTAGCTACAGCCAAACGCACTTTGGTGCTCCCTTTAATTTTGCAAACCTCTTCCAACGCCGCCACAGACTGCGCTATCGTCTGTTTTGTATTTGCCAAATTATGGTCCTCGCTGGCCGATATTACATAGGTAATTCCATCAGCTCCATTTTCAATGGCTTTTTTAGCGCCAAACAAATTCGGAGCCAACGCCACAAATTGGGCGCGATTTCCATGTTTCTTTTTTACAGTTTGCAGCACTTCCGCTGCGTCCGCCATCTGCGGAATGGCTTTGGGATGAACAAAAGAAGTAGCCTCTATCACGCCAAAACCACATTCTACCAGGCGATCAATAATCTCAATTTTAGTCGCAGTCGGAATTGCTTCTTTTATATTCTGAAACCCGTCACGCGGACAAACTTCTATAACTTCTACCTGTTTTGGTAACTTCAAAGTTCTCGCCTCTTTCTTAAATAATGCCTTCGGATTTTAATGCAGCTACCTGTTTTGCGTCTAAGCCCAGCACTTCGCCATACACTTCCGCATTGTGCTGCCCTAAAGTCGGCGCCGGCGCTGTAAGATCTACGGGCGTACCGGACATCTTCAACGGCGAGCCTGTCACTACTACTTTTCCAGCTTTAGGATGGTCCTGTTCCACAAACATTTCCCGATCGCCAGCAATATGAGGATCCGCTTTAACCTGCGCCGTATTATAAATCGGCGCAGCCGGCACGCCCGCATTCAAGCACGAATCGACAACTTCGGTTACTGTGTGAACAGCAGCCCATTCCGACACGATTTTATGCAGTTCGTCGTGATTTTCTACCCGGTCCGGCACATTACAAAACTTCTCGTCTTCCGCCAAATCCGGCTGCTCCATAATGTCGCAGAACAAATGCCACAGCTTATTATTGGCTACGCCAACTACACAGCTTCCATCAGTGCAAGTAAACGAATCATAAGGATACGCCGACTCGTAACGATTGCCGATACGACCAGGAATACGTCCTTCTGATAAATACAGCATATTAATGTTGCCCATCGTCGCTACTGCAGAGTCTACCAAGGCAATATCCACTTTTTGCCCCAAGCCGGTATTATTGCGCGCCTGAATGGCTCCAAGAATGCCAATGGCTTGCCATAAACCCGCCAAGACATCTCCCAGCGGCGTCCCTGTCCGCGTCGGCCCAGACGTCGGCCAACCCGTAGTGCTCATCAAGCCGCTCATGGCTTGCGCAATAATGTCATAGCCAGGCCGTTTAGTATACCGTCCATAATGACCAAAGCCGGAAATAGAACCGTAAATAATTTTCGGATTGATTTCCTTCAGCACATCATAGCCCAAGCCCAGCTTCTCCATGGTTCCGGGACGATAATTTTCCATGACGACATCGGCATTGCGCACCAAATCCAAGAAAATTTCTTTGCCTTTAGGCGCTTTCAAATTGAGTGTCACGCCTTTTTTATTACGATTATTCGTAATAAAGTAAATGCTTTCTTCATTTTGATACGGCCCCATGCCGCGAGCGTCATCCCCTCGGTTCGGCTGCTCAATTTTAATCACATCAGCGCCCATATCCGCCAAAATTTGCGCACTATACGGACCTGCCAACACTCTCGTTAAGTCAAGAATACGAATTCCCTGCAAAGCTCCTGGAGCAACTGTTGCTGTTACCATTACGATTTCCCCCTAACCCTTTTCTCAAATTAAACTTTACGCTGTCTTATGCGCTGCATTGGGTTTTTCTACCGGATCTTCTACTGGTTCGACTACCGAAGAGACAATTGCCAAACAAATAAACGATCCGAATGCCAAAGCCAGCCAAACGGCGTCCCAATTGAAGTTGTCCAAAATCACACCTACGATCAAAGGCATGCAGGCGCCGCCTAATTGCCCGCCTGTATTAACCAAGGAAAACGCAACCGGATAGGTTTCCTTGTTAGCCCGTCCCATGCCATACGCCATGTACATGGAGTAGCCCAGAGCCAGCAAAACGCCAGCGCAGAACAGCAATATTCCCAACAGAACCGGATCTTCCGGCGCGTTTAACATGGAATACATCATAATGCTTGTCGAAACAGCAGTTACCATCATCATGGGTTTGCGGCGCTTACCCAACACATTGTCCGAAAACCAACCGCCAAAGAAATTGCCTACCACAGTCCCTGCAAAGGGAGCCGACGCGACAAAAGCCGTCTTCATAATGGCAAAATGCTTCACCGTTACCAAATAGGTAGGCAACCAAGACATAAATACACTGGACAGTCCTACGGCAAAGAAATAACCGCAAGCAACGCCCCACATATCCCAGCAACGAAACACCTGCGACGGCGTAGACAGCAGTTCCACTTTTTTAGCGCGAACAATTTTATCCACCCACCACAACTTATAAATGCGTTTCGGCTTTTCTTCCTTTTTAGCTTCTACCGTTTTATCGGCAATGTATTCGACTTCTGCCTCATTAACAAACTTGCTTTCACTGGGCCGATTCGCCACCAAGAAAAACCAGATCACCGCCAAAATCAGGCCAGGAATCATGAAGAAAATAAAAATCTCCCGCCAGCCCCAAGTGGAAATAATCCACGCACAGAGCATAGGTACAATCAAAGGTCCAAACTTTGACCCCGCCAGGAAAATACCAGTCGCCGTCCCCTTCTCTTTGGGTGGAAACCAATTATTGATAGTTGATGAGCTAGCAATAGCCACTGGTGCTTCTGCAATACCGACGCCAAAACGAAACGCCTTAAGCGCGAATACAGAATTTACCATGCCCAACATACCTGTAAATACAGAAGTAAACAGCATACCAATGGTAAACATGGTTCGGTTGCCAAACTTCTTAACCAAAAAACCGGAAGGAACTTGAAAAAACGCATAAGCGAAGAAAAACAAACTGATAATACCGCCCGCTTCCGTATTGGACATGGCAAACTCTTTTCTCAAGTACGGAAGCGCAAACCCAATATTGGCCCGGTCAGCATTAGCAACAGTGTAGAGAATGAATAATAGTCCCATAACAAACCAGCGATATTTACTTTTCTTTTCCGGCATGAGCATAACCCTCCATTTCTTGCCTGCAGAATCCAACGTGTCAGACGTAGTCGCCTTTTATGTACGCCTCCTTTCTCTTAGTAGCACTTGCTTTTTATAGAGCAAGATGCGTGCCAATGTGTAAAGTCGCACAAATTCAGCATTTGTTCTATAGAAGCAACAAAAACCAGTCTCATATTTGAGCCTGGTTTTTGTTGAAATGATCCTATTTCATCTCTAATCAAGTTAATATTACGTCATTTTTCTCACGGATCTTTTTTAGCTTACGCGTTAATGTAGCTCTCCCAATCCCTAAGTAAGCAGCAGTCCGATCCAATGTTCCTTGTTCTTGCAAAGCCCTCAAAATCAAAATTTCCTCCGCATCTTGTACCTGTTGTCGCAGCCCTTGTTCATCAACATCATTTCCGGTTGTAGTCCGCAGCATCTGCGGCGCTACGATTTCCATAAACTGCCGACTGTTTTGGCCGATTTTATAGGAATCTGCAAAAAATGATACGCGCTGGGTTACATTATAAAGCTCTCTGACATTGCCCGGCCACTCATATTTAAAGAAAAAGGGCATCAATTTTTCGATTAAAGGCATAACTTGCAGCTTTTTTTCTGAAACGAAAGACTCACAGAGCTGAGGCAGGTCCTCGCGATGCGCTGCCAAGGCCGGCAATTCCAAATACAAGACATTCAGACGATAAAACAAATCCTCCCGAATACGCTTCTGCCGCAAAAGTTCGTCCGGCAGTTGATTGGTTGCGGCAATCACCCGAACATCCACCGGAATAATAGCTTCTCCTCCTATACGCAACACTTCTCGTTCCTGCAGCACTCGTAACAGCCGCCCCTGCATCTCAAGCGGCAGCGAGTCAATTTCATCAAGAAAAATCGTTCCGCCATGAGCCAACTCAAAAAGACCGTACTTCCCTTTACGCTTAGCGCCGGTAAAAGCGCCTTCTTCATACCCGAAGAGTTCACTTTCCAACAAATTGGGCGGCAGCGCCCCGCAGTTGACCCCTACAAAAGGCGCGTATTCCCTGGCGCTGGCATTGTGAATACTCTGAGCAAACAATTCTTTTCCTGTTCCTGAAGGTCCATAAATCAACACCGTCAAATCCGAGCGGGCAATATTCATGGCAATTTCTTTTTTCTGTTCCATAATCACTGAAGAACCGATAATATCGGAAAAATGGAATTTAGCATGAAAGCGACTCTTGCCGGTAATTTCCTTGCGAATCTTTTGCTCTGCCTTAACCACCTTAGATAATTCCTGAAAGGTTGCCACCGCTCCCATGGTTTCCTGCTCCAACTGCACGGGAAAGCGATTCGTCAAAATACGCACATCGCCAATATTTTGAATCTCGTCAACTTCAGCCTGCCCGGAAGAAACGATTTTATCCAAGCGCGTATTGGGAATGCATGTAGCAATTGGCTGCCCCAGTACCTGCAGCGTATCAATGCCAAACATGCGCTCTGCCGCCTTATTGTATAGCTCCACAACCCCTTTGGCGTCAACCGCGATAATCCCTTCATTGGCCGCATCCAAAATGGCCTGCAGCCGATATCGTTTACGTGTTTCTTCACGACGCAAATTGGCAATTTGCTCAGCCTGCAAAAATGCCTCTTCAATAGTTGCCCGACTTGTTCGCAAAAATACGCTGGGTAGGCCATACTCTGCCGCATAAGCTACTGAGGGACCGCCGCCGAGAATGCAATATTCCCCCGAAAGAGCCAACGAAGCAATCTTCTCTTTTAATTCCGGCAAGCTCGAAAAAATAACCTCGGTGATGGATACATCAAAGGCATCTTCGAGAATGGTTTTCCCAATCAAGGCTTCATTAAAAATAGTAATGACTATATTTTTGCAATATCGCTTCGCCTCATGCATACATTCCAAAATATCATAGGCGCTCATTTTTAAGCGCACCACGGGAATTTCAAAATTCTCTGCAAGATACTCCGCCGTACCGCCCCGGCTAATAATAATATCTACCGCCGGCTCCTTTAGTTCCCGCACGACTTCCCCCGCTTGATCCAGCCACCCCGCATGAAATTCCGCTTCGATTCCCAATTCGCCAGCCACCGATTGCGCCAGCTTCGACAAATCTCCATAAGGAGAAATAAAAACAATCCGACTCATTTCATTTCCTCGCTTCATAATTTCATCGTTCTTCTAAGATGTTTTTAAAAAATCCCCTGCCAATACCACTGCAACAGCTGCCGTCCATATAAATAAGCCACCCAATTTCCCAATGCTAAAAACGGGCCAAAAGGAATGTAATCCTTGCGTCCCTTAAGTCCCAAAAGCAACAGCAAACCGCCAATTAGACCCCCAGCGAAAAAGGCTGTCATTAACATCAAAAACAACTGCGACATCGTTAACCAACACCCAGCAGCCATGACAAACTTAACATCGCCACCGCCCATGCCGCCTCGACTTGCCAAAGCAATCACTATCATGGCAAGGCCTCCGCTAAAAACAGAAAGTCCATGTGTCAAAAGTACTTGCAGCCAGGAATCGCTTCCCAACACATTTATGGCCAAGCCGCATGCTGCAAACCAAACAAGAACCTTGTCAAAAATCAACTGCCATTCATAATCTATAAAAGAAATCAGCAGCAAAAATGCCGCCAAGACCATAAACGCCCCGCTTTGCAACCAAGTCTCACCTTGCCATATCGCAAGGCTGCTCAATATAGCCGTTGCCAATTCCACAGTTACTTGCTGCATCCCTATTGCCTCATGACAATATCGGCAGCGCCCGCGATTTAATATATACCCGAATAAGGGAATTTTATCTTGCCACAGCAAGGCAACCTGACAGTGCGGACATTGTCTCCGCCCGCTCCATAGCGGCTGCTGCCTGGGGATGTGGTATATGCAATCAGCAAGAAATTTGCCCACAAATAACCCTAAAATGGCGCCTATCATGATCGCTCCAAATCCCATGCATTAATCCTCCGCACATTTTTCTATAATTTTAACTTCGCCATTTTTTCGCGCATTCCTACTATGTAAAACGAAAGGCCATTACCTATATAAAGCAGGCAATGACCTTTGACAATATGCTCTTTTCATTCCCAAGCCACCCGATCGCCAACTTGACATGAACGATGCTTTAACACGCCCGCAGGCACTTCCACAACTGCATACGCCTTTAGGCAAAACCGCATGCTCCAAGGACGCACATCATGCTCCAACCGCAAGACAGTGCCATTACGGGACAAAAACAACAAATCTAGCGAGAAAGACATGCCAATGGTGTGTACGGCATTGCAGGGAAAAATGACCATCCCCTCATCTTCCCCGAGCTGCCTTCGTCCCAGCAAGCCCCGCAATCGTTTCCATAGCGTATCCGCCACTGGTATCGTCAAGATCGTTTCGCAAATTCGTTTTTGCAGCTCTAGAGAAAACGAGTTACTCTTCAGAGTAGGTTGATTCAAAATGCTTCATGCTCATATATTTTTTACTGCCCCATTGAGTTCCAGCAACATGGCGAAGCC
>CAZKCR010000058.1:0-3350 GCA_964551055.1 uncultured Anaeromusa sp.
CCGCCGTCGGTGGCGATAATCGTAGATTGGTAGCCGATTTTTTCAATGGCTTCCAGGTTTCGCTGGAAATTTTTATCGTATTGGCCGCCCCCTAAGGCGCGGGCGTAGCAGCGCTCAAAATAAACGCCTTCCGAAACTAGATTCTTCTGTTCTTCAAGAGACATGTCAACGGTTCGCCATTCCGGGTGGTTGATAATAATTTTTTTAACGCCTTGCTTTTTGGCTTCTTCCACAAGGATTTGTGTTTCTTTGGGAGTAGAATGGCCGGTGCACAGCGCTGCATCTGAGGCGGCGACCAATTGAAAAATGTCGCGCAGTACAGGGACGGCTTTGCCGTTTTTTACGACCTCGACGCCGTCCGTTGCCTGAGCGCGGCTGCGCTCATTAGCGGAGTACGAGGTAGGAAGCCAGATGAATTTGGCGTTCATTTTCAAGGCGGTCTCTACGGCGAGAAGATTGAGGCCTCCTACATGGGCGTTCAGGGTCAGACCGCCGAAAACGCGGATGCCGGGGACGACAGTTTCGGCGATAGCGGCGCGGTCCATCGTAGGCACCACATGCGACTTGATAACAATGGCCCGGGCGCCTACGCGCTTGGCTTCGACTGCCAGCTCGATGTCATTTAAGCGGCGCTGCCGGACATCGGGAGAGGTGTGGATATGAATATCAATAACGTCTTTTAACAAGGATTCATACATAGCCTTAGCCTCCTTAAGCGATATTGTTTTCCTGCTCCCGGATGGCTCTTTTCTCGCGGTAAACCGCAAAGAGCGACGTGCAGATGGAAACAAAGGCGCAAAGCATGCCCAAGTACCAAATGCCGCGGAATTCCATATGGTAGCCGCCGCCGACCAGGGAGAAATGGGCGGCCATGAAGCCGCTGAGAGCTAGCGCCGTAGCGCCGATGAGCTGGCCTATCATATTTACGACGCCCATCAGCGCGCCGCCTGCCTTAATGGACCAAATTTCCGTTACCGCCGCATAGGTCAGGGTGTAGCTATTGATGAGCGCCCCTAGCACAAAAGACAGCACGCCCAGGAAAATGGCGTTGGGTACGGCAATGGTAAGAATGAACTGGCAGGCAAACAGGAGGCACAGGGTCAAGCTGACAAAGGCCATGCGGGGCAGCTTGTAGTTGGCCAGAAAATAATCGCACAGCTTGGCCAGCACCGGTGAGCCGATGATGCGTCCGGCTACGCAGACGCTGGCCATGACGCCGCCGGCTACCATGGCTTCGGCTTTGCCTAAATTCGCGGTTTGCGCGTAGTAGGTAGCGGCATAGATCGCCAGCCAGCCGGGAACGAGGCGCAAGCTGACGATAAAGCCTTGGTTGACAAGGGAGATAACCCAGAAAGCGGGTTCCTTCAAGGCGGTGAGGACAACATCCTTATATTTCGTGGCGGTTGTTTGGGTTTTATCCTCTTTTTCCTGTACCGAAGGCAGGCCTAGTTCCGAAGGATCCGAGCGGATGCCCCAGTAACTGATGAGGGCAATCAAAGCGACCACAAAGGTCATCAGCAGGGTGGAGGCGCGCCAGGATTGCAGGCCGAAAATGGTATTGCCGCCAGCCATGTATAAGGAGATCAGCGGCATCAGCAGAAAGGACCATACTTCGCCCATGCCGGCGCCCAAGCCGGAGAAGAGGCTCAGCGTCAGACCACGCTCTTTTTTCGAGAACCAGCGGGTCAAAATCGCCATGCAGGGGATAAAGGTGGCGGCGCCGACAAAACCCATCAAGGTGCGGATGACCAGGGCTTGGTTGTAGCTGTCGGCAACCGCGAAGAGGCAGAAAAAGAAACCTGTAATGCCGATGCCGATGGGGATGACTTTGCGGCCGCCCCAAAGGTCGGTTAAAGAGCCCCAGGGGCTTTGCCCCAAGGCGTAGGCGTAAAAGTAGGCGGCGCCCATAAGGCCGATTTCCGGTTTGCCGATGCCCCATTCGGTTACTAAATAACTTGAGATGCCGGTATAGTTCCAGCGCACCAGATTACCGCCGGAATAAATCAGAATGCACACAATCAGGACGACCCATTTGTACCAGCTTTTTCCGTGTAAAACGCTCATTGCTTTTCCTCCATTTTTTCATGGTATACGGTATACCTAAAAATAGGAATATCAGGAAAATTAGGTGGGGCCAGTGCTCATTAGGGATGAGCCGATTTTTGCTAAACTTTGGTTTTTAGCAAGTCTTTTTCCCAGCATAGTAGTTAATTAAACAGCCTGCAAGAAGAATGTCGCGCTCGTCGGCGGTAAGATCCTGCATGCGCAGTGTAAGAGGCAGAACTGAGCCGTCGGCTTTCAGCACCTGTCCGGTGAGCTCAGCAGCCCCGCTGGCGATGGCTTGGCGAAGTCGAGGCAGGAACAAATAGTCTTCCGCAGCGAATCCCTGGCAGTCTTTTTCGTCGATGAGAAAAGGAATCATGCCCCAGTTGACGACATTGCTGCGGTAGCGTTTGGTAGCGTAAGCTAAGGCGATATTGATGAGGCCGCCGAGAACGCGTTGGCACGAAGCTGCCTGCTCGCGGGCGGAGCCGTCGCCGGGACGGCGGGCAAAAATGCCGCTGGCCAGGCTGGTTGTGCGCAGCAGCTTCTGGGCGTCAGTATCGTTGTAGCCTGCTTGCTGCAGTCGCTTCAAAACGGTGTCTAGCTCCGCGGTTTGCGCGTCAGGGTTTCCCAGCCAGGCTTTGCGCTGCCCTTCTAGGGTGCGGACGGCTTTGGCGCGTCCCACATAGGCCGGGTCTTTGCGGGAGAGCGTGAATTGCGACAAGCCTTCAGGGTTGGAGCGGAACGAAGAGGTTTCCCCGGAAGGAATCAACTCGTCCGTTGTTGTGACCGGGTCATGGATGACTGCCGCCAGTTGGATGAGCGCGTTTTCCGGCAAGGCGTCCATGACAGGCCAGGGCTTGATATTCGGGCCCATGCGCAAAGCGTGGTCTTTTTGGGCCTGTCCGAAGCCTTGGTAAACGCGGTTTTGGTAGGAACTGTCGTCATAATGGTATTCTCGCGCTGTCGGCGTATAGTCGATTTCTGTTGCCGCCGTAAGGCGTCCTTGGTTGAGAGCCGTAGCGGCGATGGAGCGGGCGTCCATGAGCGCCACCGAAGAGATTTGTCCTTCTCCTGGTTTAGAGCCTTCACGGTGCGGGAAATTGCGTGTGGCATGGCGCAGGGACAGTCCCTGGCTGGCTGGCGTATCGCCGGCGCCGAAGCAAGGACCGCAAAAAGCGGTGCGCCAGATGGCGCCTGTTTGCAACAGCGTTTCCGTGCAGCCTTGGCGCAGCAGCTCGAGGCCTACCGGCTGGCTGGAAGGATAGACGCCCAGCGTAAATTCGCCGCAGCCCACCGAGCGGCCT
>CAZKCR010000058.1:3450-11275 GCA_964551055.1 uncultured Anaeromusa sp.
GGTGCCTCCGGCGCAGCCGACGATGAGGCCTTGTTCAACCTGCAGACGACCTTGGTTGAGCTTGCCTTGCAAGTTGAGATTGGCAATGCCGAGTTGCTCCTGGGCTTTTTCTTCGACCGTGCGGAGAATGTCCAGGGCGTTTTGATTGAAGTCTTCAATGGCATAGGTATTGCTGGGATGGAAGGGCAGGGCGATCATCGGCCGTACGGTGCGGAGATCCAGGTAGACGGCGCCGTCGTAGTAGCTGACTTCGCCTGGGTTTAGGGGGCGATAGTGTTCGCTGCGGTGATGCGTATCATACCAGCCTTTGGTTTTTTCATCCGTAACCCAGATGGAAGAAAGACAAGTGGTTTCCGTGGTCATGACGTCAATGCCGTTTCTAAAGTCCATCGAAAGAGCGGCTACGCCGGGGCCGACAAATTCGAGAATTTTATTCTTAACAAAAGCGCTTTCAAAAACAGCGCCGATAAGCGTCAGGGCGACGTCTTGGGGGCCGACGCCAGGCACGGGGGCGTTGTCGAGGTACACAGCGATCACTTCCGGCGGCGCAACGTCATAGGTCTGGCTGAGCAGCTGCTTGACCAGTTCGCCACCGCCTTCGCCCATAGCCAGCGTGCCCAGCGCGCCATAGCGGGTATGGCTGTCGGAGCCGAGAATCATGCCGCCGCAGCGCGTAGCGTTTTCGCGCACATATTGGTGGATGACAGCCTGGTGGGCCGGTACATAGATGCCGCCGAAGCGCTTGGCTGCGGACAGGCCGAAAAGATGATCGTCCTCGTTAATGGTGCCGCCTACAGCGCAAAGTGTGTTGTGGCAGTTGGTGAGAATGTAGGGGAGGGGGAATTCCTGCAGGCCGCTGGCCATGGCAGTCTGAATAATGCCGACATAGGTGATGTCATGCGAAGCGATGGCGTCATAGCGCAGGTGCAGCTGGTCTTGACTTTCTTTGGCGTTATGGCTTTGCAAAATGCGGTTCGCCATAGTCTGTTTGCGGGCCTCTGCCGGTGAAAAAGCGCTCTCGTCTACCGGGGGCAGGCCTTTTTTAGCTAATTCCTGCTGTGCCGCGGCCAGCGGCTGGGACGTTGGCGCCAGCACTTGCCCGTGGAGCAGGTAGGTTCCTTCGGAAATCAGTTTGATCATCTGGGAGTCACTCCTTGTTTAAAATAGTAGCATGAACATGGTGACAATGGCGGCAATAATCATGCCGGGGGCATTGCGTTTCGCCGTTTCCAGGGGAGATACGCCGGCTAAGGTGGAGCAAATGATAAGACCGCCGGCAACCGGGGACATGGTGCGGCCTAAGGCGCCGCCGATGGAGGCCATGGAGCCCATGCTGGCCGGGTTCATGCCGAATTCACCGGCGTGGATGGTTACGGCTTTGTTGAAGGCTACCGAAGCGGCGTCGCCGGAGCCGCTGACAACTCCCAGGAGGAACGGGCCGGCGGCGGCGGTAAATTTGGCGATTTCTGGGTGGCTGATCATAGCGCCGATGAGCGCTTTAATGAGGCCGATGGAACTCATGCCGCCTACAAAAACCAAGGCGCAGATAATGATGCCGAAAACATGGCCGAAAGCATCGCCAGCGCCATGCCAAAATTCCTTAGACAAGGTGGCTGGATTCATGCGCGTAACGGCGAAGGCGCAGAAGACGCCGATAATCATGGCATGGGAAATGGCCAGCTGTCCCAGAGCGGGAATGACTTTCATGTTGCCCAAGACCAGGATGGCGATGGGGATGAGGGGGACAATGGCTTTGGGAAGGCTGACTTGAAAATCAGTTTTTTCTTCGCTATTAGCGGCTTCGGTTGGCAGATAGCCTGTATGCTCCTTGCGCAGCCGTGCTACCACCCAAA
Source organism: uncultured Anaeromusa sp. (assembly GCA_964551055.1). Taxonomy (GTDB): domain Bacteria; phylum Bacillota; class Negativicutes; order Anaeromusales; family Anaeromusaceae; genus Anaeromusa. Next base: position 5,304 of record CAZKCR010000058.1, read on the forward strand.
GACCGAAAGCGCCGATGCAGCCGGAAGCCAAAAGCGGCCAGAAATGGTTGGCCACCACATCCACCGGGGAGGAGTTGGAAACGCTGACAATCAGCGCTACCTGGGGATAGCCGGGATTGAACATCGCGCCGTAGGTACCGGCGTAGATGCAGGCAGCGGCGATAGCCGGATGAATACCGGCGGCCATCATCAAAGGAATCAGAATCGGCCCTACCGCCGCGGAGCAGCCAGCCGAGCTGGTAATCGACGTATTGATAAAGAGCGTAACAAGAGTGGACGCCGGTATGAGCAGCGGCCCCGCTTTGCGCAGCGGCTTAATCAAGAGGTGGATCAAATGCTTATCACAGGCGGTGACCTTCATAACCATGGCAAAGCCCATGACGGCAATGATGGATTCAAAGAGCTTGGTTTCCAGCATGGCATGGGAAAAAGCCTTGAAAGGACCCATAAAATCGCCAGCGATGAGGCACATTAAGACGCCGGAGCAGAACAGGACCATGCGGGTTTCGTAACGCTTGACCAGACAGTAAATGGTTCCCAAGACAATCAGCGTTCCAAGAGCAATCAGCATAGCAGGACCTCCTTATTACATTTTTACAGCGGGCGGCGGATGACATCAATAATGCTGCCGTCGCGGTACTCCACAACGCCGACTACATCGTCGCTGACTTCCAGGGGCTCGGCTTCACCGGTGAAGGAAGCCGCCAGACGGCGCAGGTCTTCAATCTCCACCAGCGGCAGGCCGCTTTGGGCCAGGTTGTCTTTCAAATCGCGCCGCAAAGGATTGACGGCGATACCGCGCTCGGTAACGATGACATCCACCGTTTCGCCTGGGGTAACAACGGTTTGTACCTTATCCAGAACCATCGGCAGACGACCGCGCAAGAGCGGCGCTACGACAATGGCCAAGGAAGCGCCGGCGGCTGTATCGCTGTGTCCGCCGGAAGCGCCCATAATTTGACCGTTGGAATCGGTGATGACATTGACGTTGAAGTCAGTGTCTACTTCAGTGGCGCTTAAGATGACAACGTCCAGTTGGTTGACGACAGCTCCCGCGTTATGGGGATTGGCATAGAAAGAAGCGGACATTTCCGCGTGGCGGGGATTATTCTGCAGGGATTGAATGGACGGTATATCAAAGCTCTGCACGTCGTAAATCGCGCCCAGCAGTCCCTCTTCGAGCATTTCCACAAAAGGAGCGGTGACGCCGCCAACGCCGAAGGAGGCGGTAATCTGCTGCTGGCGCATTTTTTCCTTAAGAAATTGCGCTGCCGCTAGAGAAGCGCCGCCGCTGCCAAGCTGCAAGGAAAAATCTTGCTTGAAAACACCGGAATGCTCAATAACGCCAGCGGCATATTGGGCAATCAGCAGCTCCTTGGGATCCTTGGTGATGCGCAGCGCTCCGGAAGCGATGCCGCGAGGATCGCCGACTGCGTCGGTGACGACGACGTAGTCCACTTGGGTTTGCGGGATGCTTGCAGGCATCAGCGGATACGGAACCAAATGATCAGTGATGGCAATGACCTTGTCCGCGTAGGCGGCGTCTACCATGGCGTAGCCAAGGCTGCCGCAGGCGGAAGGTCCGAGGCGGCCGCTGAGGTTGCCGTACGTATCACTGGCCGGCGCGCCAATAAAGGCCACGTCAATGTGCAGGTCGCCGCATTCGATAGCGCGGGCGCGGCCGCCATGCGAACGGATAATAACCGGTTTTTTCAAGAGCCTCGTCTGGGTCAGAAAAGCGCCGAGCTTGCCCCGGGCGCCGCTGGTTTCGATGGCGGTGATGACGCCCTGCTCAATATAAGGAATGATGGCTTCATTGATGGTGTTGAGGGAGCTGGGCGCCAAGGTCAGGTCCTTTAGACCGCGGGCAGCCAGCAACGCTACGATTTGGTTGAGTAAATAATCGCCGTTGCGAAAATGGTGGTGGAACGAAATGGTCATGCCATCTTTGAGTTTGGCCGCATCAAGAGCAGCTTCTAAAGAAGGTAACACCTTATCGCTTTTAGGGCGTGCGGCCCGGATGCGCGTTCCTGCAAGGCGTCCTTCCGGCTCAAGAGCGAAGGGGCCTTGATAGGGAATGATTTGTTTTAGGCCTGGGATACTAGCTGGAATTTCACGGTTTACTGCGTTTTTCATTGCCGGGGTCCTCCTTGTTGACTGGTGGTTTTGGCATACGCCAGGACACGCTGCGCTCGAGCTACTACCGGTGCGTCAATCATTTTGCCGTCTAAGGCGATAACGCCGGATTTTTTGGCCAACGCGTCTTCATAGGCGGCTAAGATGCGCTCGGCTTTGTCGATTTGCTGCGCCGTGGGGGTGAAAATTTCATGGACCAAAGCAATCTGTTTTGGATGGATTACGGATTTGCCGTCAAATCCCAGTTCGTAGATTTGTGTGGTTTCACGCTGAAATCCTTCGGTATCGTCTACGTTGGCGAAGACCGTGTCAATGGCCTGAATACCGGCGGCGCGGGCCGCCAGAACGATCTGACCGCGGGCAACGAGGAACTCGCCGCCATGAGGGGTGCGGGAGGTTTTGAGATCCGCTAGAAAGTCTTCGCCGCCAATGGCCAAGGCTTCCATACGCGGGCTGGCGCTGGCGATTTCATAGGCATTCAAAATACCTTTTGCCGTTTCAATGGCGGCCATGAGGCGGATGCTGCCAGGCGTAAAGCCGTTTTCTTTTTCCGCTTTTGCAATAATGGCGTCTACCTCTAAAATATCGTCGGCGCATTCGGCTTTGGGCAGACGGATCATATCCGGCTTGGCCGGGAGCAGCATTTCCAGATCCTTGTAGCCGTAAGGCGTTTGAATGTGATTGATGCGCACCGCAACTTCGCGGGTATAAGGCACATGTAAAAGAGCCTGACGCACCAAGTGACGGGCGGCGTCTTTTTCTGTGATGGCGACGGAGTCCTCTACGTCGAGAATCAGCGTATCAGCACCGTAGATATCGGCGTTGATTAGCATGCCGGGATTGTTGCCGGGAATAAACATCATAGATCTACGCAATCGTTGCATCTTAGTTGTCCTCCTTGGTTGTACCGCGCTCAATGGCTGTCAAAATGCGAGCGCGAATGGTGCAGTCCAGAGCGCCGCGATCGTTGGCGGTGACTTCTACCTGCGTCAGGCCCGCCTGCGTCAGTTCCTGGGTGAGCACGCTGCGGATGGCCTGGCCGAATTTCTTTAAGACTGGGCTGGTTAGATGGATGGAGATACCGGCAGCGGCATCGGTGGCAGGGCTTAAAAAAATCTGAATGTCTCCAGATTCCAGCGTACCTGCCTGAGACGGTTGCAGAAGAGTGTTTGTAGACATGGGGTGCCTCCTTTGGAATTTTATAAAAATAGTTACCGTGCTTTTGCGCTTTTTGTTTATTTGGCACACGGTATACCAAACTTCCTAAAAAACAAAGGAAGGGAAAACCTTCCTATGATAAATGTTTGTTAGAAATCAAAGCCATCGCGGCTTGATGCGAGGCTTCGATGTGGTGGATAAGCGCTTTTTCCGCCGCTTCTGCATTGCCTGCGGCAATAGCGTCCAAGATGGCTGCATGCTCCGTTAAAGCAGCGCGGCGGCGGGCGGGACGTACTAAATTGGCCCGACGGCAGCGGTAATGTGTTTCTTGCAATGAAGATAAAAAAGCGATTAACTTGGGCATGCGGCTGAGCTCCAGCAGTAAGGAATCAAAGCGGCGCAAGCATACAGAAACCGACCAGGCGTTTTCTTGTTGCAGCGCTTCTTGGGCTTCTTGGAAGATGTCTTTTAGCTGTTGCAGCGCTTCAGGAGTCATGTTTTTCATCGCCGCCCGCAGAGCTACCGGCTCTACAGCATGACGGAGAGTATGAATTTCTTCCATTTCTTCTAAAGCGACACCTTTGACCACAACGCCTTTGCGGGGAATGTGTTCCACTAAATCTTCGCTTTCCAGTTGGCGCAGCGCTTCGCGGACTGGTGTGCGGGACGCGCCGAAACGGGCGGCAAAGTCGCGTTCGACAATGCGCTCTCCTGCGGCTAAGGTTCCATCTAAGATAGCGCGGCGCAGATGATCATAGACAATCTGTCGAACGGCGCGTAAGCTCATAATTTCTTCGGTTGCGTTCAAGGGGGTATCCATAAAAGAGCCTCACTTCGTCAAAGTTGTTTGAGCGGTATTTGGTATACCAAGATAAAAATATTCTACTCGAAAACAGAATATCCTGCTGAAAAATGAAAATAATAAATTAATTTCGTCCGTGACGGTGATTCGGCTTTTTCGGCAGTTGCGAACGGTTTTTCCGTTTTTCCGCTAGAGCCAACCGCGCGGCCGCTTTGGCGGCTTTTGTTTGGTGGTGGGTCCAAAACTTCCAAATAGCGTAGCCTGCGCCTAAAATAATCGCCGGCAGCAGGTTCCAAAAGAGCAAATCCAGTTCTTCTGCGGACATAAGGTTCCTCCTGGTATTTTTTAATTTGTTTCATTGTACCGACATAATGGCATTTTGTACATAGGAAAGGATTTGCATTATAAAATAAAATTACTGCAGTGAGGCATAGCTTTGAAAACCCTAAGAATCCGTGTACAATGTAACCATCATGATGAAAATAAGGAGGCCTTGGGTATGACGGATTGCAAGAGCCTTATGGAAGAGCGTCGTTCCGTGAATTTTTTTGATGCGGCGCAGCCGTTGACGCCAGAGCTCTTACGGCAGATTGTGGAATTGGCGTCACTGGCGCCGTCGGCTTTTAATTTGCAGCCTTGGCGCTTAATTGCCGTGCGCAGCCCGGAGGGAAGAGAACGCCTGTGGCGTTTGGCGCAGCAGCAGCCAAAAGTGTTGGAAGCGCCAGTGACCTTGATCGTCATTGGAGACCGGGGCGCTTGGCAAGGAGACAATCCGGCCTGGGAAGAGCTGGCGGTCGTGTTGGGCGGGACGGAGGCAGTGAAGCCGTATTTGGCCATGGCGGAAGTGCTTTATGGCGCTACAGCGGAGCGGCGGATTAAATTTGCCGAGAGTAATGCGGCTCTTTTGGCCATGTCGGTCCTGTATGCGGCACGCTGCTTCGGCGTGGAAGGGCATCCTTTATCCGGCATTGATTTTGCGGGGATTAAGCAAGCGTTTGACTTGGACGAGGACGAAGACGTGGTAATGCTCTTAGCGTTGGGCTATGCTGACGGAGCTAAAGCATTATATCCTCGCCGCAAGCGTCTTTCGTACGACGAGCTGGTGGAAGAAGTATGATGGAAGTAGTGAGCGCCTGTCTGGCTGGCGTGGCTTGCCGCTATGACGGAACGGCTCAGGCAGAACCGGAAGTAGTGGAAGCGGTACGGCAGGGTAAAGCATTGCCTCTTTGTCCGGAAATGCTGGGAGGCTTGCCGGCTCCCAGAGAGGCGGCGGAAATAAAGGCTGGTCGCGTAGTGACGGCTACCAATGTTGACTTGACAGAGGCCTTTCAAAAAGGCGCGGAGATTGCCACGCAAATCGCTATTTTGGCAGGCTGCCGCAAAGCGGTCCTTAAAGCGCGTTCACCCAGCTGCGGCTGCGGTCGGGTCTATGACGGGTCCTTTTCGGGTCGTCTGATTGAAGGAGATGGCTTGTGGGCGCAGGCGCTGAAACAAGCAGGTATGGAAGTGTCGGTAAGATGAACACGCCTGTTTGTTTTTGGACGCAGGAAATAAACGATGCAGAGAGAATTTTTGCTATAGAAAGCTTGATGATGTAAATAAATCATGCACAGGCATGATTGGCAGGCTTATCTTAGGCAGGAGGCGATTTGCATGAAAATCAGCGGCAGAAACAAATTGGGAGCTACAGTGAAAGAGATTGTCCGCGGCGGCGTGGTGGCTAAGGTGGTTATGGATTTCAAGGGAGAAGAGCTGGTAGCGGTTGTTACCAACGACTCGGTAGATGAACTGGCTCTTAAAGTCGGCGACGAAGTGACCGCACTGGTTAAAGCCACGGAAATGATGATTTTGAAATAAAAGCAGTTAGAAAAAACCA
>CAZKCR010000059.1:0-7205 GCA_964551055.1 uncultured Anaeromusa sp.
CTATCATTTCCTGTAGCCATAGTAAATTCTACACCGTTCTTCAGGCTCCTGCAAATTGAGAAGAAGATATAAAACAAGCGCCGCTACAACAGCGACGCCAATTTGTTCCATATCTTCATTTGTGTATGCTATTTTTCTTTTATTTCCATCCAAGCAATCCAAAAATATTTCTGATATTATTTTCTTCCGAAATAAGAAATCTCTTGTACGCTTCTCCATCCATATACTGCACTTGCAATCCTGCCTCTTGCATTTTCTTCACGTGTTCAGGATGGTTAATTCCTGCTGCAAATGCATCGGCTACTTTCTTAACTTTATTAGGATCTACTCCTTTTTTCATCGCAATTCCACGAGCAGAGTAAGAGTATATGCCTGGATAGCCAAGTTCATCCATGGTTGGAACATCTGGAATTATTTCAGACCGCACCGGAGACATAATAGCAACAATCTTCAATTTTTGGTCTTTATGCAATTGGCAAAGTTCACCTACATTCGCAAAAAGAACATCAATACGTCCTTTCATTACCGCATCTACTCCTTGTGCCGTCCCACGAAACTGCGTACCTACAAACTTACTTCCATACAGCTGATTAATCTTTAATTGAGCAATATTATCATCGCTGGCATAACCAGTCGCGGCCGCCGTAACTTCTCTCAACTGAGCATAGGCCATTAATTCAGCAAAATTTTCAAAGCGAGTCTCATCATGACGAATAGCAATAACCCCGTAATCCATTACGTGATTGGCTATTAATTCAAAATCATCTAAAGTTGCCGGTCTTTTACTTGCCGGATCCATATAGCCCGTAATGATATTAGGAGTATTAATATAGGCCAGAGTATAACCATCCGCTTCTTCATCTAGTAGTTCTTTCCAGCCGCTCCAACCGCCCTCGCCTGTTTTAAAACTAATCGTTATTGGCATTCCCAGATTTTTTTCCACATAAGGAAGCAAAGCGCGAGCCGACTCAGCAGTCCCGCCGCCAGGAGCAAAGCTAACAATGATCGTAAGCGCTTTGGACGGATATGGTTCTGATATTATTTCATTACCACACCCAGCCAATACGATTAAACAACTAATACCGATTAGCCACTTGACTAACTTCATTGGCAAATACATAGCGCCCTCCAGTAAAAGGCTATTATTCTTTACAAGTTGAACATGTTTTTTATCGCAATGCGCTGCGAACGACTTACAGGCACTTCGGTTTTATTATCATCCATTAGCAATACATAGGTATTATTAAACCACGGTCTCACTTCTATAACCCGATAAAGATTTACGATATAGTTCCGATGACACCGAAAAAACGTTTCTTTTTGAAGTCTATTTTCCAATTCCGCAAGAGAAAATTGGCAAACGTAATCTCGTCCCTCCGCCCGTATATAAACCGATCTATCGCTTGCATAAGCCATCATGATATCTTGTTGGTCTAACAAAGAAAAGCGTCCGTTGATTTCTACCCCAACCTTGGGAATGCTGGCAAACTTCCTCTTTTCCTCTTCTGGCATTTGTTTTTCAACTTCAGCAAAATTAAGTGCCGCTAAGCGAATTTGCTCTTTTATATCCTCTTCTGAAAAAGGCTTGAGAATATACCCTCGGGCCCCAACTTTAAAGGCCTCAAGCGCAAATTTTTCATGTGCTGTAACGTAGATAATATAAGGTGGTTTTTGAATGGTCTTAAGAACATGACCGAGTTGAATGCCTGATAACCCGGGCATCTCGATATCTAAAAACACTACATCGGGTTCAAGCTTAACAATCGCTTCTAATGCCGCATTTCCAGAAGTGCACGATTTTAAAACTTTCACGTCTTCCATATGACTAAGAATATATTCTAGCTCCATCACAATATGACTCTCATCATCGGCTATTAGAACACGCACTTTATTGACCACCTTTCTTAGTTGCTATTGGTATCTGAATTTCAACCATTGCACCAGGATGTTTATTTTGTATAGTAAATGAATATTCTCTCCCAAAAATGCTTTTTAATCTCCGGTTCACATTTGTAAGTCCGACCCCCATAGAACCTAGGACTTTATTACCTTTAACAGCTTCTATTACTTCTTCCGGGATTCCCACCCCATTATCTTCTACTCTGACAATCATCCTATTGGCAACGATTTCAGCGATCACTACTACTTTCAAGGCTCCGTCTACTGACGCCAAACCATGATTTAATGAGTTTTCAACTAATGGCTGTAAAGTAAACGCCGGGAAAGCGATATCTAAACACTTAGATTCAATCACATTCTCTACGTCCAGGCGTTCACCAAACCTAGCTTGTTGGATCGTTAAGTAGAACTCAATGCACTTCATCTCTTCAGCAAACGGAATCAGATCTTCCGTCGTTTTCAAATTTTTTCTAAGAAACGAAGCTAAGGTCAATATTAAATGCTGCGCTTTTTCAGGCTCAGTACGAACAAGAAATTTTATTACACTTAACGTATTAAATAGAAAATGCGGATTTATTTGCGATCGCAACGTATCATACTCTGCTTTTGAAAGCATTTGCTCCTTTTGCCTTAACCTCGCTATATAAATTTGCGAGCTAATCAGCTCTGCAATTCCGGTTACTAATTTAACATCCGGAGGATGAATAACATCTCTCACTTTATACACTTCAAGATTTCCAACCCGTTCATCTCCGCAATTCAAAGCAACAACAATCACTGAATCAAGCGGACACGCCTTATAGGCACAGCCAATTTCCTCATGTGAATTGGCAATTCCAATTTCATGTTTAGCCAGCATAGCCATCTGCGGCAAAACCGCATCTCCCTCTTTATGATGCTCATCTCCAGCGCCACAAAAGGCTAATACTTTTTTCCCGTCATTAATAGCAACCGCGCCAAATCCAGCTTCCGCCAAAAGAATACTTGCTACTTTTTGTGCACTTTTGAGATCAAGTTCTCCTTTTACGACGGGCAATGTTTTTTGGGCAATTACGGTCGCTATTTCCGCATAACTGGCGCCAATAGAATATTGACTATGCTGAACTTTTTTCAAAATGCTAACAAATAAACCTCCGCCAATTGCGTTTATAATTACATTGGCCGGCCCAAGCCAGCTTACCAAAGCAAGTGCTAAAACCGAAGGTTTGGCCAAAAGAACAACCAAAAGCAATTCAAGCGTCCCTGCAATAGCGCCCAAGAAAAATGCTTTCCCGAAGCTCATTCTTTTTTCCCGATAGTGTTTATAGAAAAACCCGCCGATAATACCACTTGCTATCATAGATAAAAAATCAGGCAGGGCCGTAAACCCACCCAATGTATAACGATGAAGCCCGCCTATTGCGCCCACTATAGTTCCAACAACAGGCCCTGCAATTAGCCCCGCAATAGCAGGGCAAATAATCCGGCTAGACAATAGCGCTCCGTTAAAAACCTCCGTTCCAGCTATATTAGTCACTATCGACAAAATACTGAAAATAACGATTAGATTCACCTTGTCCAAAGAATTGGAAATCATCACAAGCGAACGCTGCAAAACTGCATAATGCGTAAGTGGATATGCTAAAAGAACTATAAGACCCACATTTTTAATGCTTTCTATACTAACGTCCACTTTCAATCCCCATCCCTTGAAATTTTAATTCAGTTTCACAACCTACTGCCTTGTGCTTATGCAATATTGCGGCTTCCCCGCATAACATTCTTTATCTGATCTTTTTCTAATTCGATCCTTGCCTTCGCCAAACTTGACTGTGGATTCTGCATCAACGCTTACTATAATTTCAGATTTTTCAGTTCTAATCTTATTAGCATTATATACTACTAACTTTGATTTTTGCACTTCCCTATCGTCTCCTTGGAAACACTTAGTATAAATCAAAATGACGGTATCTTAAAATACCGTCATTTTGATTTATCATTCATTGACTCGACTACATTACTAAAACACCTTTTGCTTCACAGCAATCTCTCTTACCAATACTCATAATTTAGAGTGGGCTTCGTCCCCATTTTTAACCCGTACAATTTCATCGACCGCCCCAATTCCCATCCGAATGAGCGCATCTGCTGTATTGGCGCCATTGTGAGGGGTAGCAATAAAGTTATCACAAGTTAATAAAGGATGATCAATTTTGATAGGTTCTTCCACAAACACATCTAATGCGGCTCCGAAGAGCTTATTACTTTTCAAAGCTTCGTACAGATCATCTTCACTTACGATACCGCCGCGAGACGTATTAACAAGCACTGCTGTCTCCTTCATCCATGACAGTTCTTGCGCTGAAATCATGTTTTTCGTTTTTTCCGTTAACGGTACCGAAACAGATATAATATCACTAGTTCGGCATAATTCTTCAAGAGTAGCTACTTTGACAAAACCTAGCGAACTGCACTGTTCTGCAGCAGCAAATGGATCATATACTATAACATTCACAGCAAATGCATCACGAAGTTTCTTGCCCACAGACATGCCGATTTTCCCCAAACCGATTAGACCTAGCGTCTTCCCCGCCAACTCATAGCCGCTTAAATACATAGGAGAATTTTTTTCAAGTCCGTCTAACGCGGCTAAATGGCTCTGGGTAATTTTCCGCACGCAGCTAAAAACAAGCCCAATTGCCAATTCGGCTACAGAATTCATATTGGCTTCCGGCGTATTGGTCACCACAATATTTTTGTTTTTTGCGTACGGAATGTCGATATTATCTACCCCTACGCCATGCTTGGCAATAATCTTCAGCTTCGGCATTTGATCGATAATTTCAGGCGACATCTTAAAGGTCCTAACAATTACCGCTTCCGCTTCGGCATAGCTTCTAATCTTATCGCTATCCCAGGTTACTATATCTAGATTTTTCTGTGCATACTCTAGCGCTTGATCTGATATCGGATCAAAAATATAAGTTTTCATGGATTTTCTCCTCCACCTCTACGTAATAAAAATCAACTGCACACTAAGCATTGCTGCTAGTATCTTCTTCCATTGGCTCAATCATTGTTAACAAGATGAAAAAAGTGATAAGAGAGCTAACAGACAAAAAGGCAAAAACTACATCCCAGCTAAACTTGTCAAGCAATACGCCCACCACAAAGGGAGCAAACGCTCCTCCTAAAGAACCTGCGGTATTGACAATAGAAGCTGCAAAAGGCACTTTCTCTTTTGTAGCCAGTCCCATTGGATAGGCCAAAAACGTAGAATATCCTAAATTGAGCAGTATCCCAGCCACCAACAACACCGCGCCCAAAACAAAGGGGTCGTTCGGCGAATAAAGTAGAGAATACATCATAATTACGGTTGAAGCAGCGGTTAACAACATAACTGGCTTGCGTCGTTTATCAAACACTCGATCCGACAACCAGCCGCCAATTAAATTTCCCAGCATGGCTCCAATCCACGGCGCGGCAGCAACAAAGCCCATTTTCATGATGGAAAATTTTTTGACAGTGACTAAATACGTGGGAACCCAAGTCATAATGGCATACGTAATACCCACCATCAAGAAGTAACCCAACGCACAGCCCCATAAGCTCCATGAAGATAATACTTTGCGATTTGTGTCTAAAAGCCGTATCTTTCGTACTCGAATTAGTTTATCCAGCCATTGAAGCTGTTGATTTTTCTTTGTAGTCATTCCCTCATTTATTTTAGCATTAGCCTTTTTTCCGGCTGTAATATATTCCAGTTCTGCTGTATTGCAATATTGACTATCTTTGGGATCATCTTTAACCAGCCACCACCAAAGCGCTGAAAAGATAAAGCCAGGAATCGCAAACAGGTAGAACACTTCTCTCCACCCATAGGCATAAATAATGTACGCACACAACGGCGGCACAACCGCTGGCGCAAATTTTATAGATGCCATAAAAATACCAGTTGCCGTCCCTTTTTCGTGAGCTGGAAACCACTTATTAATCGTAGTTAAGCTGCCAATATTAAGCGGTCCCTCAGAAAAGCCAAGGAGAACTCTTGCCGCTTTTAGATGAAAAACATTTGACGCCGTCCCCATAATGGCCGTAGCCAAGGAAGTAAGAATCATTGATATAGATAAAATCTTCTTTACACCATATTTGCTAAAAAGGAAACCGGATGGAATTTGAATGAGAGCATAGCCAATATAAAACAGACTAGCCATGGCTCCAATATCGGTATTCGACATTTGAAAGCTTTGTTTAATATAAGGAACAACCACGCCAATATTAGCCCGGTCAGCGCCGGCAATCATGTAAACACAAAAAATCAGCGCCATAACCACCCAACGAAATTTGGATTTACTCTCTATCATCCCCTGAACTTTTTGTTCTAATTGTTGTTGCATACAACGCACTCCTTACTTCATTCTAGAAGACAAACAGCAACCGTACCAAAGTCGTCATTAGCGCAGTTGCTGTTTGCTCGTTTCAATCTCAAAGTCTAATCAATATATTCGCAGCCCCGCTCGGCAAGCGCCTTGTCTACCCAAGTACGATCCCACGCCAATTTTTCGATGTCTTTCATCGTCTGTTGCTCCGCTTGATTTTTGGCCTGCGTTTTCTTCAGTATTTCCGGCGCATCTTCCGGCTTAATCACAACCACGCCATCTTCGTCGCCTACTAGAATGTCGCCGGGATTAACCACGACACCGCCGCAAGATACGGGGAAATTGATTTCTCCCGGGCCGTCTTTATAAGGACCAGCCGGATTCAAGCCTGCCGCATAAATCGGAATGTCCATGTTTTTAATAGCGCCGATATCACGAATGGCGCCGTCAATTACAAAACCGCCCAGATCTTTTTTCACCGCCCACATAACCATCAGCTCACCCATAATGGAGTTGCTCATGTCGCCTTGCGCGTCCACAACCAAAATATCTCCAGGCTGCGCCAAATCCAACGCTTTATGCAGCAAGAGATTATCTCCCGGTCTAGCTTTAATTGTAAAAGCAGGTCCTACCAGGGGCGCAGCGTTCATCGGACGGATTTTGGCATCAACACAAAACATGCGATTCATCATATCCGCAATATTCGCGACCGGCAAACCCGCAAAACTTTGAATCAACTCCTTCGAAGGCCGAACAATATTCTTTTTGACACGCAACCCGACATTAGCCATTTACAAACACTCCTTAATTGCTTTTTGAGAAATGTTGTTCATTTCTCTGCATCTTCGAGTAAATTGTAAATTATCAAAAAATAATAATAAATGAAAAGAGCACCAATTGCATTATTTGACTACGAGTTGCTTACATACAGTACGACGTGCAAAAAAG
>CAZKCR010000059.1:7305-11201 GCA_964551055.1 uncultured Anaeromusa sp.
TTGTCCGGAGGCGGTTCTTCCTATTCTTCAGTTCCCGCGCAGTTGGCGGGATTTTTCTTGTTTTTCCAGCATTACGCCGGTAATAACTTTGTCGGTTTCCAGCATGCCTGGGGCGCTGACGCGGCCCAAGTTGCGAACGGTATCTTCCACTGTCGGAGCGATAATGCCGTTGCTGTCCGGCACCACAATGCCCCGCACGGCCATCAGCGAGCTTTCCAAAGCCGTTGCCGCCGCAGTGGACAGCTTCAGCGCACAGCCCACCTTGCCACCATCGCAGATCATACCAGTCAGATTGGCAACGACATTCTTAATGGCCATTTCCACTGTCGCCGGCTTAGTCGGCTCCATCAGCCAGGTCACCGCCGCCGTCGCTCCGGTAGCCGCCGCTACAGCACAGCCGCAAAGAGCGGAGAGATTGCCTGTATGGATTTTAACGTAGACATTCAACAAATGGCTGATGGCTACAGCCCGCAGCAATTCTTCATGACTTTTTTGCAGCGCCTTGGCCGTCACATATACAGGCAGGATAGCCGTAATACCGTGATTGCCGCTGCCCGCGCTGGACATGACAGGTACCGGCTCGCCGGACATGCGGGCGTCCGCCGCCGCGGCAGTCAGGGTCTTGGCCTCGTAGATAATGTCATCTCCTGCCAATCCCTTGACTTGCAGCTCCCGATAGAAAGCGCCAATCCCCATACCCAGGCGCTTTTCAATGCCTGTATCGGCGGCGGCGACGTTCATAGTAATGCCTTCTTGTAAAAACTCCAGTTTTTCTGCTGGAATTTTGGTTACCGCTTCGATCAGCTTGGCCACCGTCACTTGAGGCTGACGCAAAAAGCTGCGGCTGTCCGTATGAATGGCTGCTTCCCGTTCGTCTTGAGCTAAGGCAAATACTGTTTCTTTATCCGTTTCCAGCAACACCAACCGTGTATGCTTTTCCTCGATCACCGCGCGGCTCCAATGTTCCCCGCTGCGCAGAATGACTTCAATCCATAAGGATGTTTTATCCGGATGCACCCGTACCGTTACCGCCTGCTCAGCCAGCAGCCGCCGCGCTGCGTCCAGCACCTCCGGCGCCAGTTCGGACAACACCGAAAGCTGCTTCTCCGGCTGCGCCACCAACGCCCCCAAGGCGGCGGAGATTTCCAGCCCCGTCTCGCCGGTGCCTGGAATACCTACGGCTACGCCGTTTTTATAGACGTTGCTGTTCACCGTAACTTCTACGCTTTGCGCCTTACTTTGCAAAGCCTTCGCTGCATGGGCCGCCGCCAGCGCCACCGCTCCCGGCTCAGTGCACCCCATCGTCGGCAGCACCTCTGCATGTAAAAGCTCCAAAATATCTTCTTGCTTCACCTTACATCCTCCCGACCTAACACTCTGTTAGGCGTTTTCTTGCCGTTTCATGAAAAAGTAAAGGGGAATACCCAGGGCCATTGCGCCCAGGCCCCAGAGGATCTGTTCTGTTGACGCCTTGGATACCAGCCAAATGCTGACCACCACTGCCGCAATAGGAATAAAAGGAACTAGAGGCAAACGGAAAAAGCCTTCCAAATCCGGACGTTTCTTGCGCAATACAATAACCGCCAAACAAGTCGGCACATACTGAGCAAAGCGGGAGACCACGCTAATAGCCGCCAGCTTGACAAAGCTGCCCGAAAGAGCCACCGGAATCGCCAGCAGCACCGTAATGGCAATCGCCCAAGTCGGCGTGCCAAAGCGTCCGTTTTCCGCAATCTTGCGCGGTACCAGGCCGTCCTGGGCCAAGGCCACGCCGCCGCGAGGCGTCAAAAACGAAGCCGCTACGTTAATGCCGCCGATGGAAATCAGTGTACCGATGGTCACCAGCCACTTACCCGCCGGTCCGAAAATGGCGTTGGCCGAATCTGCCACAGGCGCCACGCTTTTCGCCAAATCCGCTCCCAAGGTTCCTACCGCCACTGCCTGCACCATGAAATACACCACCGAGCAAAAGCCCATAACCATCATAAGCGCTAACGGCAGGTTACGCCGGGGATTTTCCATGTCTTCCGCCGCCACGGCCAGCGCCTCAAAACCGGTAAAAGCGTAAAAGATAAGCAGCGCTGCCGTACCGAAAGCGTCCAAATCAAAACCTTTAGGATATAAGGGCGTAAAATTTCCAAAGTCAATAAAGAACGCTCCCAACAACACAAACAGCAGCAACGGCAGCACTTTGCCCAAGGTAATCAGGTTATTGACCACCTTGGCCAGCTGCACGCCCAGATAGTTCAGCAAGCCCAAGCCGCAGAGAATGGTTAAAATGATGGCCGTCTTGTAAGGCTCCTGCAAAGCCGGCGGCCATACGGCGCTCAACGCCGTTACAAAGCCCACCGCCATCGCCGCCCAAGCAATAATGCCGATGGCCCAACGCATAATGCCTACTTCAAAACCGACAAACTCCCCGAAAGCTTCTCTAGCATACACATAGGCCGCGCCATTGCGGCTGAACTTGCCCGCGCATTCGGCAAAGCACAGGGCGATAGTCAGCACCACCAAGGTCATGAACAGATACACAAAAATACTGCCAGGTCCAATTAGGGCCATGGCTTTGCCCGGCAATAAAAAAATACCAGAGCCGATAACGGCGTTGATCCCCAGGAGCACAATGCTCCAAAAGCCGAATTTACTCTTTGTTTCGTTAGCCATTCGCTCACTTCCTCCTTAATTCCCTAAAAAATCAATGATTTATTTGCAGCTTGTTTTCACGGTATTAATAAAGCTTGTAAACAACTGCGCCATTGGAGCAGACGTTGCCGCCATCATTTCCGGGTGCCATTGCAGCGCCAGCAGCCACGCCCCGCTAGTACTTTCCAGCGCTTCTACTACACCGTCTAAAGCCTTGGCGCTAACCCGCAGACCTTCACCCAGCTTGTCCACTACTTGATGGTGATGGCTGTTCACCCGCAGTTCGCCGCTTGTTCCTATCGCTTCCGCCAACAGAGAGCTTTCGCTCACTTCTACGGTATGACTGGCAATGTGACGCGGATATCCCTGCCAATGATTGCCTACTTCCGGGCCAGCCAAGGCCACATCCTGATGCAGCGTGCCGCCGCAAGCTACATTGATAAGCTGCATCCCCCGGCAGATCCCCAGAATGGGCAAACCCAAACGCCGAGCTTCCTGAAAAACAGCCAGCTCATAGACGTCCCGATCCGGCAATATCTCTCCCAGCCCTCGACGCGGCTGCTGGCCGTAGCTCAAGGGATCCACATCATGCCCGCCCGGAAATACCACTGCATCCACACAAGCCAGCTGCGCAGCTATCGCCGCCGTATCCAGCACCGGCAGGAAAAGAGGCACTGCGCCGGCTTTTCGCAGCGCTTCTACATAATCATGGTTAATGTAATCCCTCTCCAAACCGGGGAACGGAGCGCCAGGCATAACCAGCCGACTGCCCAGCAAGCCGATAATCGGTTCTTTCATATGAACGCCTCCTTCGTTACTATTAAACGCTATAAAATGTAATTAGCAAAGTTGGTGCCAACTATCTTTAACTGCTGCTGAACCAAAAAACAAAGACTTAGACCGCCTTTTCTCCTGGAAGAAGAATCCATGCGTCTAAGTCCTTTGTGCATAAACAATTTTAAAAGTGTCGCTCCATAAATAGGTTGTTTCGTTTCCTTTTACAACCCATTTCGACCCTGTTTTTCCTTGCATTTTTTTCTTGCCGAACACTTCCCCAGACATCGCCCGCCTAAAAAGGCAGCATGGAAAATACCAAGTTAAAGTGGTATGATAAAAGTAGCAAAAATACGAAAGGAGTCTATCGAAGTGGAAATGTATAAAGAGCTAATCGAATTTCTTGGTGAAAAATTCGAAAAGATCGACCACCGGTTTGAGAAGATTGACCAGCGGTTCGAAAAGATCGATCAACGGTT
>CAZKCR010000060.1:0-11185 GCA_964551055.1 uncultured Anaeromusa sp.
AGCGGCACCATCAAAAACCATGTGTTAAACGCCAAAGCGCGCCATTATGATTCTTCTTTAGACGCTTCTCTTTCACCTCATGCCATTCCGTCCACTGTATATGACGGCTTAATTGGCACGATCCATGATCATTTACCGGCACTGCACCGTTTCGTAGCGTTAAAAAAGCAAGCTCTGGAGTTAGAAGAAATTCACATGTATGACCTCTACGCTCCGGTTGGTACATTGCCGCCGCGTAAAATCAGCTATCCAGATGCGCAGCAATTGGTTAAAAACAGTTTAAATGTTATGGGACCAGCCTATCTAGAGCAACTGGATCAAGCGTTTACCTCGCGTTGGCTGGATGTACCGGAAGGAAAAAACAAGCAAAGCGGCGCGTATTCTTGGGGAATCTACGGCGTACATCCTTTCATTCTCCTCAATTATCAAGGGCGCAGCGAAGATGTATCCACGCTCA
The DNA here is from genome assembly GCA_964551055.1 of uncultured Anaeromusa sp. Classification (GTDB taxonomy): domain Bacteria; phylum Bacillota; class Negativicutes; order Anaeromusales; family Anaeromusaceae; genus Anaeromusa. The sequence goes on from CAZKCR010000060.1 coordinate 458, forward strand.
CTCATGAACTGGGGCACGCTATGCACAGCTATTACAGCCAAAAGCAGCAACCCTACGCCACTTCCGCTTATACCATTTTTTGCGCAGAAGTCGCTTCTACTACTAATGAAATCCTGCTTCTCAACTATCTTTTAGCGCAAACTACAGACCGCCAGGAACGCATCGCCTTATTGCATCAGTATTTAGAGCAAGTACGCGCTACCGTCTTCCGCCAAACCTTATTTGCGGAATTCGAGCGCACTGTACACAAGCAGATGGAGCAAGGGCAGCCGCAGACAGCCGACTCTCTTTCTAAGCTCTGGCTTGACCTTAACCGCCAATATTATGGTCCTGACTTGGTTCTGGACGAAAGCTTAGACATCGAATGGGGACGCATCCCTCATTTCTATCGTCCTTTTTACGTTTACCAATACGCCACCGGCTACGCTGCCGCCACGGCATTGGCCCAAGGTCTAAGTAGCGGCGACCCGCAGGCCCAGACGCGCTACCTTGCATTCTTGCGCAGCGGCGGTTCCGACCATCCCGTAGAGCTGCTGCGCAAGGCCGGTGTTGATATGAGCACCCCGCAGCCTGTAGAAGTAACCATGTCCTTATTCTCTTCCCGCCTGACTGAACTGGAACAGCTTTTAAGCCAGCAGCCATAAACACAAGATTACGAAGGATCAAACAGGAGAATCGAAATAAAACTTTTTTGCGTCTTTCGTGTGTTTCGCGGTTCGTTATCATAGTCCCTACAATTTATTATCCAACCGCGAAAATCGCGAAAAGCACGAAATTATGAATTCTAAAATGGAAAAAGGGGCTGTGCCGAAACTAAGTTTCAACACAGCCCCTTTTCTTTTCTCTGCGGTTGTGATCCATAGGTCCTGACGCTTACAGCGTAGGACCTGCCGCAACAATTTCCGCCGGCATGGCGCCGGAAAACTTGTGGAAATTATCTTGGAAGCGCTCTGCCAAACGACGAGCTTGTTTGTCATAATCAGCAGCATATTGCCAGGTTTTTCTGGGGTCCAGAACAGACTCCGGAACGCCGGGACAAGAAAGAGGAATCTCCAGATGAAAGATAGGATCCGCTTTAAATTCCACTTCATCCAAAGTTCCTGAAAGGGCCGCCGAAACCATCGCTCTCGTATAAGCCAATTTGATACGATTTCCCACGCCGTAAGGACCGCCGGACCAACCGGTATTAATCAGATAAACACGAGTCTGATGCTGTTCCAGCTTTTCACCTAAAAGCTTAGCATATACTAAGGGGGACAAAGGCAAAAACGGAGAACCAAAGCAGGTGGAAAAAGTAGCCTGCGGCTCCTTAATACCTCGTTCCGTTCCAGCCAGCTTGCTTGTATAGCCGGACAGGAAATGGTACATAGCCTGTTCTTTGGTCAACCGAGAAATAGGAGGCAATACGCCAAAAGCGTCAGCCGTCAAAAAAATCACCGTATTCGGATGGCCTGCCACGCCGGGAATCAGCGCATTAGGAATATAATCGACCGGATAGGCAGTACGACTGTTTTCTGTCAGCGAAGAATCATCATAATCTGGCAAATGAGTCTGTTTGTCTAATTTTACATTCTCCACCACACTGCCGAAACGAATGGCACCCCAGATTTCCGGCTCGCTTTCGGGTGTTAAATGAATGCATTTCGCATAACAGCCGCCTTCAATATTAAAAATGCCCTTTTCACCCCAAGCATGCTCGTCATCACCGATCAATTGTCGATGCGGATCAGCAGAAAGAGTGGTCTTACCTGTACCGCTCAAGCCAAAGAAAAGAGCCGTATTTCCGTCCTCTCCAGCATTCGCGGAGCAATGCATAGATAAAATGCCTTTTTGCGGCAACCAGAAATTCATGACCGAAAAAATAGCCTTTTTCATTTCTCCTGCATAATGGGTACCGCCAATCAAGACCACATTTTCATGTAAATTAACAAGGATAAACGCTTCTGAATGGGTCCCGTCAATGGCAGGAATAGCCCGAAAACCAGGAAGACATATTACCGTAAAATCAGGATCTGTTTCAGGCGCCCCTTCTTCTGGTCGTATAAAAAGCTGATGTACGAAAAGATTCTGCCACGCCAGTTCATTAATGAAACGAACTGCTAAATGGTGCTCTGTATCAGCGCCAGCAAAACCGTCGAATACAAAAACGTCTTTGCTTTGCGCATAAGCTAGCATGCGTTGATACAAACGTTCAAATGCTTCCGGCGAGAAAGCGCAGTTATTTCCCCAGTCAATTTTCTCATGCACTTCCGGGCAATCCACCACAAATTTATCTTGCGGAGACCGTCCCGTATATTTGCCGGTAGTCACGCTCAAAGCCCCATTTGCCGCCAAAACTCCCTCGCCGCGACGGATGGCTTCTTCCACAAGAGCTGCCGGAGCCAAATTACGATGCACACGCCCTACCACCTGTAAAACTTCCACACTGTGTTTCATCTTTTAACACCTGCCTCGTCAATATAGTGTTGCGTCTGGTTCCCTCCCTACTTTCGCGAGAAAAACGTTTTAGTAACACTATATTCATTCGGCAAAAATACATAAAACACCTTTTATTTTTATTTTTTCGTAAGAAAAACTTATTTTATTAGCAGCTTATAGACCATGCTCTCCATATCGGCTGCGGGACATTCCAGCGAATGCCGGACATTCTTGGTACGCAAAGACGCAAGTCCTTCGGGAATTGAAAGACCCGTTTTCGTCGCCAACGCCTCTAACAAAGAAAACTCATCGGCAGCGCCGCGCAACGTTTCCGGCGCCAATGCTTCCAGTACGCTGGAATTAAACTTAAAGGGACTGGCGGTGGAGACAACCAAGAGCACGCGGTTATCGCCGGTTTCCTCCTGATATCGCTCTGCCACCTTCCAGGCAACGGCCGAATGCGGGTCCAACACATAGCCGTGCTGTGCATATACCGTTTTTATTGTTTCTTGCGTAACTGCGTCATCCACCCAGTCCGCCCAAAATACATCCCGAATGCCATCCCAAGCTGCACCATGGACATCATACAAGCCTTCTTCTTGAAGCGATTTCATCCATGCCGCAACCGCCGCCGTATCCTGACCCGATACATGGTAAAGCAATCGTTCCAAATTGCTGGATACCAGGATGTCCATAGAAGGAGAGATCGTTTTATGGAACGGACGCCGCCGGTCATAACGACCTTCCCGCAAAAACTCAGTCAGTACATTATTGTTGTTGGAAGCGCAAATCAGCTTGCCCAAGGGCACGCCCATCAACCGCGCATAATAAGCGGCCAAAATATTACCGAAATTCCCTGTCGGTACAACCACATTGATTTCTTCGCCGAACTGCACACTGCCTTGTTTTACCATATCCAGATAGGCGCTCACATAATATACTACCTGCGGTACTAAACGCCCCCAATTGATAGAATTAGCCGAAGACAGACGAATTCCCGCCTTAGCTAATTTGGAAGCCGCTTCTTTATTGCCAAAAATCTCTTTAACGCCGCGCTGCGCGTCGTCAAAATTCCCTTCCACAGCGACTACGTCCACGTTGCCGCCTTCCTGGGTGACCATTTGCAAGCGCTGCACTTCACTTACACCGCCATGAGGATAAAAAACGATCATAGCCGTATTCGGCACATCTTTAAATCCCTCTAAGGCCGCCTTACCTGTATCGCCTGAGGTTGCTACTAAAATCGCCACCGTATCGCGAATATTGGTCTTTTTCAGCGATGTTGTAACCAAATGAGGCAACAATTGGAGCGCCATATCTTTAAAAGCGCTTGTCGGTCCATGCCATAGCTCAAGAACAGCTTTTTTCTCCGCCACTTTCACAACCGGTGCAATATCGCTGTGGGAAAATTGCCCCTGCCCGTAAGCGCGGGTCACGATATCCTGCAGCTCCGCTTCGCTAAAATCAGTCAGAAAGCAACCTAAAACCGCTTTAGCCCTCTCTTCGTACGACACATTCTGCAAAGCCCGCAACTCGTCAGGTCCTAATGCCGGCAGCCTCTCCGGCACAAATAGTCCCCCATCATTGGCTAACCCTTGACAAATCGCCTCCGCGGATGTAACCCGGATGTCCGCATTCCGTGTGCTCTGATACAACATAAATTGTCTTCCTCCTCTATTTTCCTGCATCCGGCAATATCCGCCTCTATTCAACAGCGGCAATACCTTTTTCTACCAGCATGCCTCCATTATACCTCATCATCATTTCCGCCGTAAAATCAAGCATAGTTGACAATTCTTCCTTGCTTTCTTCTTCGTCGGCATAAATAACGCAAAGCAGTCGTTCGCTGCTTAAGGTAACTGCCGTTCTCCGGCTATCACTGCTTGGGTTGCCAAATATAGCTCCGGCGTCGCATAAATAAGGCCTTTGCCCGGCTTGAATCGTATGGCCCGCAATATTGGTATATGTTCCTTCGCCGACAATCCGATAAGTGACACTGTCTCCTTCCACCTTATCGAGATCATACAAGCCAAAGGGTAGCAAATATTTTAACGAACAAAAATTATTCACATCCACTGCACTATTCACAAAGTATAAAGAGCGGTTTTGCAGCACCCGCCGCACCAACGCTTCCGACGCAGGCCGATAGCGCGAAGGATCCACAGACAGCTTTTTGTACATATTGCGCACCGCCATAATTTTGGGTACTTGCGGCAGCACATTGAGCTGATAACACTCCGCCATTTCCTCCTGCAGTTGTGTAATCTCCCGACTTAATGCAGGAGGCGTCCCCTTGACGCTGACGCCTGCCAAGACCAAATAGCCCAACTGGCAATGTGGCAGACGCGCGCCAATACTTTTGTCGATTTTTATCTTCATAGTTCCTCCGTGCTCAATCCGCCGTTGCAATACGGCATACGGCCGCCCCTGTCGCCAAAATCAAATCCTGCGGCGCTAAAACCATCTGACAGCCGCGCACACCAGCACTGACAGCAATTTTTTCCTGTTCCACCGCGGTTTCATCTAAATACACCGAATAGCTTTTCTTGGTTCCCACCGGAGAAACGCCACCGCGTATGTAGCCAGTTAGTCCCTGTACTTCTTTTAAAGGGACCATTTCCACCCGTTTATTGCCGCTGGCTTGCGCCAGCGCTTTTAAGTCCAGTTCCGCCGTGGCGGCAATGCAAGCCAAAAGCACACCATTTTTATCGCCTCGCGCTACTAAGGTCTTAAAGACCTGCTGCGGCGCCATGCCCACTTTAGCAGCCACAGACGGAGCGCTCAAATCGCTTTCATCCACCTCATACGGCTTCAACTCATAGGAAATATGCTGCTGTTCCAGCAGCCGGACTGCATTCGTCTTTTTTTGCTTCATCTACCTATTTCTCTCCATACAACATTGTTCGTTTTTTGCCGCAAAAAAAGGCAGCAGCACAGAAATCCGCGCTGCTGCCTTCCGTTTTTCAAGAGCGCCTTTTCTATACATCCAGTTCCATTGAATTAACCTTTACCGTAGGAATTTGCAGCAAATCCTGCGTCAATTGCTGAACAACCGCGTCATCACCGAATAATTGCAGCAAAATCAAGCCTTGATTGCTGCATACATCCGCAGAGGCCTGATGCAGCCCCAAGCGGGTTCGAATATGACAGCCAAAACGAGTCAATACTTCTTGCACCTTTGTCGCCGTTTCCACCCGATTTTCCAAGATCACAGCCATCACGCTTGTCTTCTCAGCCATACTCAGACCTCCTTGCAGTAATTGCTTTCGCATATACTTATACAATTCCTCTCAAAAATCCTGCCTTTCTTAAAAGAAAAGTCGTTCCTTATAGCGAATTGGCAGGACATCTTTCCGCGACAGCGAAATTTATAGGCTATGTTAGAACGGAAAGGAGCCTACTTACGTGCCTATTATCGCCCTTGCACAAATGCAGGTTCGCCCGGGACATCCGGCTGAAAACCTCGCTTGTATGCTGCAGCTTATTGACGAAGCCCGCCAGAAAGGCGCAGATCTAATTTTATTCCCGGAAATGTCGGTTCCAGGCTATCTGCTGGGAGATGTCTGGGAACAGCCTGCTTTTCTCCGAGACTGTGAAGCCTGCGGCGCCGAAGTTATCGCCGCCAGTCAAGATATTACGATTATTTTTGGCAATATTGCCGTTGACTGGCAGCGCCGCAATGAAGACGGACGCCCGCGCAAGTATAACGCTCTGTTTGCGGCCAAAGACGGCCAGCTAATGGCCCCTCCCCATTCCCCCTATCCCTTTGTTATTAAAACGCTACTGCCCAATTATCGCGAGTTTGATGACAGTCGGCACTTCTATAGCCTGCGTCAATTGGCGGATGAGTTAGGCGTACCGCTTGGGCAATTGGCGCAACCGCTTCTCTTGCCAATTGGTAACCGTGTCTTCCGTACCGCCTGCCTCATTTGTGAAGACGGTTGGGATACCGACTACGCCGTCCAGCCTCTACAGCTGCAACAGCACGGCGGCAAGCTGGATCTTATTGTCAACATCTCCAGTTCGCCTTTTACCCTGGGTAAAAACAACAAGCGGCATCGCGTATTCGGCGCGCAGGCAGCTAAATATGAATCCCCCCTTCTCTATGTCAACCAAGTCGGTCTGCAAAACAACGGTAAAACGGTATATACTTTTGACGGTAGCAGCAGTCTTTACGACGCGCAGGGCCTCCTTCGCTATGGTGCTCCCGCTTTTGAAGCCGGCCTGCATATCGTCTCTTTGGAAAACCTGACTTCACCAATCCCGATTCCAGCCCCGGATGACACTGGCATGATCGTTCGCGCCCTGCAGTATGGCATTCGCCAATTCCTGCAGCAAACCGGTCTTTCCCGCGTGGTCATCGGCGCTTCCGGCGGCATCGACTCCGCCGTTTCCGCTGCCCTATATCGTTCAGTGCTAGAACCGGATCAGTTGTTTCTCATCAACATGCCCAGCCGTTTCAATTCGGCTACCACGAAGGATTTAGCCGCCCAATTAGCGCAGCGTTTAGGCTGCTATTACGCTGTTGTACCGGTGCAAGACTCTTTAGATCTGACAATGCGGCAGTTTAGCACGCTCCACTGCCCGGTCAGCCCCTTGCCCTTGCCGGATCTGACACCTTCGTCCTTTGTCCAAGAAAACATTCAGGCCCGTGACCGTTCCAGCCGCATCCTGGCTGCTGCGGCAGCCGCCTGGGGAGGCGGTTTTACTTGTAACGCCAATAAAAGCGAGCTTACCGTCGGCTACTCAACGCTATACGGCGACCAGGCCGGATTCCTCGCAGTGCTGGGAGATTTATGGAAATACCAGGTTTATGATGCCGCCCGTTTCCTCAATGACTGCGTCTATCAACGCGAAGTCATCCCCCAAGCTACTATTGATCTAGTGCCCAGCGCTGAGCTATCTGCGGCGCAAAACGTAGATGAAGGCAAAGGAGATCCTCTTATTTATCCCTATCATGATCGTTTATTTCACGCTTTTATGGAACGTTGGCAGCGCGCCACGCCGGAAGACGTACTGGAATGGTATAGTGATAATACACTGGCTGCGCAGCTTGGCTGTACGCCCGAATTGCTGCAAACGCATTTCAGCGACCCTGCCATTTTCATTGCCGACCTAGAACGCTGGTGGAATCTTTACAGCGGCATGGGCGTAGCCAAGCGCATTCAAGCGCCTCCAGTCCTGGCCATTAGTCGCCGCGCTTACGGCTTTGATCATCGCGAAGCGCAAAACGGCCCCTACTATACCCGCCGTTACCACCAACTCAAGAAAGAGATATTGAAAGAAAGAAGGTAATGCATATGCTTCGTGGACGCCGCGTCACCCTGCGCCTCATTTGCGAGGAAGACCTGCCGCTGCTTTGGCGCCTGGGCAACGATATTAATGCCAAAGGCAGCTTTTGGCCTGCTGAGCTCTACACAGAAACCGAATTAAAGCAAAAATTTAATGAGCATGGCCTCTGGCAGGATACTGCCGGAACCATGCTCATCATTGACGCCCAGACGGATCGTCTGTTGGGAGAATTATATTATTTCAAGGGACTCCTCTATCAGGCCGGCCTGGAAGTCGGCTATCGCTTGTACAGTCCTGAAGACCGCGGCAAAGGCTATATGACAGAAGCGCTTCGACTTTTCGTCGCTTTTCTCTTCGCCTCGCAGCCGCTGCCTCGCTTACAGTTGAATGTCTTAAAGGGCAATCAAGGCAGCCGCATCGTAGCAGAACGCTGCGGTTTCCAGTACGAAGGCACGTTGCGTCAAGCCGTATTCCATATGGGAACCTATTTAGATCTAGAAATGTTCTCGCTGCTCTGCTCTGAAGCGCCTTCGTTGGAAGCGCTACTAAGCGAGCCGACCACCGCAAGCGACAAATAGCACTTAGCGCAGCCGCAGAAAAAACCAGCCCAAGAGTGAGGCGAGAACCAAAATAAAAAAGACCGGCAGCAAGAATATAAAGACTGCGCCCAAGGCTACTACCGCCAGCAGCGCCTTCCACCACCAGCCGCCGCCAAAAAGCCGAATTTGCTTCACATACACGCCCGATGGCCGGCTTTGCTGATAGGAAGAGCGACGTTCTTCTCTTGCTGCGCCGTCATTGCCGATCTCGATGGTTTCCCCGGAAAAAGATCGCCGCTCCTGGCGGCTCAATACGCGCACATCGCCTTGCCCGCACTGCGGGCAAGGCTTATTTATATCCTCTTTGGGCGCTCCGCAAAATTCGCATACCGTCACAGCACATCCTCCTAATCCTGCTCCCAGGCCTCGCCTGAAACTACAGCCACTAACCCCTGTTCGTTCAGATAGCGCACATCATAGCTGGCAAGTTCCAAACTTCGACATAATTGCTCATAATTTTTTTTCAGCAACGTAGGGGATACATCCAAAAAATCACTAATAATTCCCGCTTGAATATGATCTAAATCATTGATACCTCCAAAAACCATAAGCAAGGCCCCGCCCCAGCTTTCAGGGCGCCGAAAGCGAGGACGCCCCTGCAAAGTGCAGTAATGCCGCCACATTGTTTCTATCATCTGCACATCATAATACGACAAGCCAAAAACAGGCGACACTTCCTTCACTACTTCCATTACCGGCGACGCTTCCTCTATCTCTTCTGTAACTAGCGGTTTTTCATGTTCCGCCAGCTCCGGCAACACCTGAAAACGTTCCCCATGCGCCATCTGCATAATCAATTGACGCACTGCTGCCGCATGACGATATAAGAAGTCGTCCATAGAAGCAGTTTCATGCTGACAAGAAAACCAAGCCTGCATACGCTGCACCTCAGTTTGAATGCGGCGCTGCATGGCGCGGCTTGTTTCATAAGAGGTAAAATGGCAGACATAATTAGCCATAGAAGCGGCTCCAGTCCGGATATGTCCCAAAAACAGAAAGCCCTTCCAATCCAAGCCAAAACCAGGCATAGGCATATGGAACGCCGTTTCTCGCAATAAATCAATACATTCTACGGTTTCTGCATCCACCACTCGTTTTACATAAAAAACGGTAAATTGCGATTGCGCCATATCCTCCAAGAGCGCCGCCTCTTCCGCCGAAAGGTTCGCTTCGTTATGGATTAAAAAATGGCGAATCGGCTGCCTGTCATTACGCAACAAATGATAATCGAAAAGAAAATAATCCCAAAAGGAAGTCCAAAAAGCATCACGCTGCGGTCCCTCTTCCGGCGCCGCCATGGATTCGCCGCCATACAAAAACACGGCTCGGTTAATGTCTTCTTGAAATACTGCATTTTGGAAATAGCCGCTCATACGTGTGTAGGCTCTCTCCAACAGATCAGCAACACGCTGGGCTGTTTCCACCAAGCCAAACTGTTGCTGGTTACGCCGCACGACTTCAACAACGTCCATACCTTTCGCTTCCGCAAAACCAACCGCAGGCAATTCCAGCAAGTGCAAGCGCCCGCCTTCCACCATGCGCTGCGCCGCTTCACGAATTCCCGGCGCTCCATCAATATATTTCTTGCCTTCCAAATAATCGGCCAAATCACGCAACGTATTCAAAAACGGTCGGACAGAAGACAACTTCAATTTGAACTCTTCTTCCTGAACAGCCAGCCATTCTACTGCCAAACTAACCTGAACCGCTCGCAGATCTTCAAAAAACACAATATCTGCAAACATCATATATAGCAGTAAGCGGCGTACATTTTGCCATTGTTCCATCAACTCAGCAGCATTTTTACCTTGCCAGGCCAATTGGCGCAAAAAACCATCTACACATTCCTGCGACAAAGGAGTTAAATGCGGCGCTTCATCATAAAAAGCCTGAACCTGAGCATATACATTATTCATACGGCGGCACTTCTTTCTCTTAGAGAACCACTGAACGTTTATTTACAATTCCCTAAAAATATAGTTACGTTGCCATTATATCACTCTCGTTCCTAAACGAGAAGACGACAATCTCCCAAGCGTTGCAATCAGCTATTCCTGCGTCGGCGGCAAAGACAGTTTCGTCCGCAAAACGCGCCGCACCGCTTCATCCAGACGTTCAGGCGACAAGCGGCCTTCTTTAACCGCTTCCACCAAGCCTCGGTACACTTGTTTTTGGCTGTCTGTATTATGGCAAACAAGGAGAACGTCCGCACCTGCCGCCACAGCCATTACCCCCATATCCCGAAAGGAATAAAGAGACGTCATCGCGCCCATTTCTAGATCATCCGTCACAATCAGACCCTCAAATCCCAGTTGCCCGCGCAAGACTCCCTTAAGCAAAACTTCCGAAACGCAAGCCGGATTTTCGGAATCATACGCCGGATACCGCAGATGAGAGACCATAATCAACGGCGGCTGTA
>CAZKCR010000061.1:0-1597 GCA_964551055.1 uncultured Anaeromusa sp.
CCAGCGGCGCCAAGCCCATAAACCCGGCATTGCCTTTAAAAGTATGCATCACTCGAAACGCCTCATCTAAGAAGGACCGCGTAGCGGGCTGCTTTTCCCACTCAAGCAATGCTGCCGCCGCCTCGCGCAAATGCTCCAACGCTTCCGTAGCAAACCGTTCTAACATGCCCTCTGTCAAGCTTTCTTCATCGACAGCGCCTGTCTCCGTCGCCGCTTCCTGCACTTCTGGCGGGCGCTGCGTCCATAAAGCCGTACACTTTACTTCCGCCATGCCGTCCGCGTGTTCCACCAGCCCTTGCAGCTCCGTCTGCTCCAGATTGGTACGATAGACAATCGCCATGTCCTCGCTGTCTACTTGGTCACAGTGATGCTCCAGCAAATAGGGGTCTGGATGACCGTACAGCACCGCCCCATGCTCCTGAAGCTTGTTCAGCAGCATAAATTGCCGCACCTGAGGCATACATTCCGACGGGTCCGCTTTAGCCCAAACCAAAAAGACATGACCGTCCGCATAAGCCTCTGTGACCGCCGGCTGCGCTACCTCTTCCAACTCGATAAAACAGGCAGGACCGTCCGCTAAATTTTTGCTGCGTTTAAAATCCAGCGCCTCCTGGTTGTGCTCCTTGGCCATTTTCACCAAAGCCAATAGATCAAACTGATGCTGCGCCAGCTCGTCCATATTTTCGTGAGCCATGTATGCTGCGATTTCTTGTTCCATCAAGTCAATGGCTTCTAGAATCAAACTAATGGCATGGCCGTCAATGATATGCTCGCCTTTGCGGATCATGTCCAGCAAGTCTTCCATTTTATGCGCCAGTTCCGCCAATAGCTCCAGCCCAATCGTCTGGGAGCCGCCCTTGATGGTATGGAAAGCGCGGAATACTTCCGGCACCGCCTCCACGGCACGTCCTTCTTTTTCGTTGCTAATCAAGGAGTCGGCGGCATTAGCCAAGAGATCACAAGCCTCGGAAAAGAAAATTCCGTCCAGCTCGCCAAATTCCCGCGTCACTACCGGCGCTTTGGGCCGTACTGGCCCTTGGGGTATATCCCCTTGTTCCAACTTTTCTTGAATGGCGTCCAGCAACTCATACAGCTTGAACGCATTAAGCGGCTTGTACAAAAACGCATAAGCTCCTCCCTTGCGAGAAGCCGCCGCCAGTTCTTCATTGCCATAGCCGGTAATAATAATGACTACGGCATCCTCCCGCCGCTTCCGGATGGCCTCCAACACTTCCAGGCCATTGCGCTGCGGCATGCTGAAGTCCGTCAGCACTACGTCATGCACCGCCGGATCATAAGCATCTACCGCCGCGACCGGGTCCTGAAACGCATCACATTGGCTGCCCCGCGTTTCAATACAGTCTCTTAGCGATTCCAAACTGCCCTGATCGTCATCGATGATCATGACTCGCATCTTCATCCCCCCTTGCACCGCTAAAATCATGCAGGTCCTTGGCATAAGGAAAAGCAAGGAGCATGCCAAAAGGCACACTCCTTGCTTTTCCTTGTTTCGATGAAATTGTCCAAAGCCGCCAGCGTCAATCTGCGTCAATTTGACGCACGTACCTGCCGCAGATTGACACACTGCTGCATTTTG
>CAZKCR010000061.1:1697-11089 GCA_964551055.1 uncultured Anaeromusa sp.
GGCCCCTCCGATTATCCTGTTCTCTTGTTCAATCTCCGTGCCTGTTCTTTGTTTCAGCTTCGCCGCAGCATGCGGGTTACCGTCGAACGGCTAATGCCCAAAAGCCGCGCTGCTTCTTGCTGATTGCCCTTGGTATCGCGTAGCATCCGCTCCAAAATCATCTGCTCATATTGCGGGAGCTGCAGCCCCGCAGCCGGTGGCGGCAACGTCAGCCAGGCTGTTTCTGAAGTTCCTGCCGCAACCTCTTGCTGCGGTCGCTGGCTGGCTTGCAGTTGTTCCGACGTCACGATTTCGCCGTCAAACATGAAGACTACCCACTCAATGACATTGCGCAGCTCCCGGACATTACCCAGCCACTCCCGCCCCGCCAGCCAAGCGGCGGCTTCCGCGCTGAAGCCCTGAAAATGCTTGCCTCGCTGCCGCACGCTCTCCTGCAAAAACGTCAGGCTCAACGGCAAAATATCTTCCCTGCGTTGACGCAAGGGAGGAATATACAAATGCCCCAACTGCAAACGATAATAAAAGTCCTGCCGAAACTGTCCGCTTTCCACCTGCTCCTTAATGCGGGCATTCGTAGCGCAAATCACGCGAGCGTCGCTTGTCAGCCGCTTAAGCCCACCCACGCGGTAATACTCCCGTTCCTGCAATAAGCGCAGCAGCTTGGCTTGATGCTCCGGCGGCAATTCCGCCACTTCGTCCAAAAACAACGTACCCCCGGCAGCGGCATCAAGCTTGCCCTTGCTCCCTTTGATACTGCTGCCGGTAAAAGCGCCCGCCTCATAACCAAAGAGTTCGCTTTCAAAGAGCGCCGGCGTCAATGCTGCGCAATTAACCGCCACAAAAGGCCCGCTGCCGTCGCCTCGGGAGCCGTAATGAATCAATCGCGCCAACACTTCCTTGCCTGTACCAGTTTCTCCTTCAATGAGTACTGGCAGCGAAGGGTCGGCGTGATACTTTTCCGCTAATTCCCCCAAAAAAGTCATAGCCGGTGACACAAAACAAGGTCGATTGCCCTCCACTTGGGCCAATTTTCGCTTCAAACGCTGCAGTTCCTGACGAGTTTCTCCTGCCGCCTCTTGTACTGCCGCATCAAAACGACTCGATAAATGGCGATTTTCCCGACGCAGCGCCTGGTGTTCCCCCACCCGCTCAGCTACCGCCGCCAAATCCGCCGCCGCCAGCGGCTTAAGCAAGTAATCATACGCCCCGGCGCGCAGAGCCTCCAAAATCAACTCCGGCTGGCGATCTCCGGTCATCAAAACCACATCGCTGCGCCAACCGTCCGCCAACGCCTTTAAGCGTCGAGTCATTTCCACGCCGCTCAGACCCGGCATATGAATATCCGCCAACACCAACGGAAAATCTGCTTGCTCCCACTTTTCCAATGCTTCTTGAGCTGCTGCGCATTGGACAACTTCATGCCCCAAATCTTGAAGAAACTGCGCCGCTGTGCTGCGGCTGTCCTGATCGTCATCAAGCAGCAATATCCGCATGCTTTGCCCTCCTGCCTTGGAACACCTTTTGTTATTTAATTCTCGTCCCTCTCGCAAATCCCTTTATCTGCCAACTGCTTCTTTGCATCCCTTTTTCTAATTCCTGGCGTCTTTACGTATTTGCGCAAAACTGCTATACTCTATTCGTTAACCTTTATTTATTTTTGGTTTACAAAGGAGTTGTCTGCTTATGTCGATTCGTTTTTTAACGGAAACCGCTCTTCTAGGAGCGCTTATTACCATCACTGGCGCCATTAAACTGCCTGGCCTGCTCCCTGGCACAGAGTTTCAGCTTTCCGCTCCGCTGGCAGTAGCCATTTGCGCCGCTTTCGGCTTCAAAAAATACATAATCGCCGGAGTTCTTTCCAGCGCTGTCGGCCTGCTCCTAGGCACGCAAACTTTGTTTAACGTCTACGTCGCTATGATTTTCCGTTTGGTTGTCGGCGGCGTTCTCGCCTGCGGCGGCACGTCCTGGTTGGCGGTACTTCTGGCAGGCCCCCTTGGCTCAGCAGCAGCCCGTCTCTCGCTGGCGCTTTTCCTGGGCCAAGCGGCCTGGCCGCTTTTGGCCGCCGCTCTGCCCGGCATGGTGTATACCGCGGTGGCGGCCTGGCCGCTGACACAGCTTCTGCGCCGGGTGCGCAGCCAATGCGAAAGGAGCCTGCGCCATGCATTACAGCGTTAGAATGCGGGCCGCCCAAGGCGGCTCCCATGAAAATGGCGGCCGCCATATTTCCGGCGCCGAACGGCTTATTCCGCCGGAACTTCTCCTCGAAACAACGCAAGCCATGGTGCAGCGCGCCCTAGAACACAGCCGTGGCAACGCCGATTTTATCCGTTTGACCATTGAAGCGGTTACCCCCGCAGCTTGCCGGTCCATTCCGCTGCTGCCTTGGCAAGCCCTGGAAAGCACCAACGTGACAAACAGCCGTCGTCTGGCACTACAAGCTTTATGTCAAGCCGGCGTCAGCGAAGCAGCTGCCACCAAGGGCCTCTCAACTTTGAGCAAGTTACCGGACAGCCTGCGAGGAGCCATGATTTTATCCGCCGTTACCGGCGAACGATTGGACAACACCGGTACCCGCGGCGTCCGCGTTTCCCGCATGGATCTGGATAGCCAGTCCGAAGCGCTGCTTTGGCTGCAACAAAGAGGTCTGGATGGAGAACACCCTCGGGAAGCCATGGTTTTAGCCGCCAAAGTAGCTGCCGCACCTTCCATGGTGGCTGAGCTTTGCTGGTCTGACGACCCGGAATATACTACCGGCTATGTTGCCTCTCCCTGTCACGGATATGTACGCATTCCTTCCTTAAAAGAACAGAACAGCCCCAACGGCGGCCGAGCCTTCTTTGTCTCACCCGCCGCCGACCTTGCAGCCTTGCAGCATTTCTTGGAAGAACAGCCTGTTTTAGTACAAAAGCAACCCCAGAAAGGACAAGCCTCATGAACCATCTTGAACAAGCGTTGGACGAGTTGCGCCACGCGCATTTGCTGCGCCGCCGCTCGATCTGCGAAGCCATTGACGCCACCCATGTCCTCTATAACGACCAACCTTGCCTGCTGCTGGCCGGCAACAGCTACCTGGGACTGACACATCATCCGGCAGTACAGCAGGCCGCCGCTGCAGCAGCCATGCAGTACGGTACCGGCTCCGGCGGCTCCCGCCTCACTACAGGCAGCCACGCCCTGTATGGCGCCCTGGAAGAACAGCTAGCCTCTTTTAAGCACAGCGAAGACGCCCTTGTTTTCTCCAGCGGCTACGCCGCCAATGTAGGCGTGCTTTCCGCTCTGGGCCGCAAGGAAGATGTCTTTTTCAGCGACGCCCTCAACCATGCCAGCCTCATCGATGGCTGCCGCCTTTCCAAGGCTGCAAAGGTGGTCTATCGGCACAATGATATGGGCCACTTGGAAGAACTTCTGGCCCAAACACCTTGTACAGGCCAACGCTATCTAGTTAGCGACGGAGTTTTCAGCATGGATGGCGACATAGCGCCTCTGCCGGAGTTAGTCCGTTTGGCCAAGCGCTACCAGGCGGAAATCATTCTCGACGACGCTCACGCCACCGGCGTGCTAGGTCCGGGCGGTGGTGGCACGGCTGCACACTTCGGCCTGGAGGACAGCGTCGCCGTGCAGTTAGGCACCTTAAGTAAAGCTTTAGCCAGCGAAGGAGGCTTTGTCTGCGGCAGCAAAACCCTCATTTCCTATCTGCTCAGCAAAGCCCGCTCGTTTATCTTTTCCACCGCCATGGCTCCGGCCACCGTGGCCGCCGCCACAGCAGCCCTGCGGCAGCTCCAGTTGCAGCCGGAACTGGCGGAGCGCCTGCAAAGCCATGCGCGCCTGCTGCGCCAAGAGCTGCTGCAACATGGCCTTGAAGTACTTCCCGGAACTACGCCAATCATCCCCATCCTCACGTACGACACTGCCGCTACAATGGATCTGGCGGAAGCTTGTTTGCAAGCCGGCCTTGTCGTTTCCGGCATTCGCCCGCCCACGGTGCCCCACGGTGAAAGCCGCCTGCGCCTCACCGTCTGCGCCGCCCATGAGCCGGAGGAACTTCGCCAGGCTGCGCAAAAAATTGCCTTCGCTGCAAAGCAAATAAAACAGGAACGGAACGCAGAGTAACAGAGTAAGCAGAGGGACCGCAGAGAAAACACGAAATAAGGAATTATTATACAGGAATCACCGTAAGCCCTTAATAATTTATTCTCTGGCTTTTCTCTGTTCCTCTGTTCCTCTGTGTAACGACCTTCCACTTAGGAGGTTTTACATATGAAAGGATTTTTTATTACCGCCACAGGCACTGATGTTGGCAAAACCGTAGTCACCGCCGCGCTAACCTGCGTGCTGCGCCAGCAAGGTTTTTCTGTAGGCGTAGCCAAGCCGGCTGCGTCTGGTGCCGTCCGCCAAGCAGACGGTTCGTTGCGCTCAGAGGACGCCAGCCTCTTGATGGCTGCTGCCGGTTTAGATGAAGGCTGGCGCGACACTGTAAACCCCTATTGCCTGGAAGCGCCCTTGGCTCCAGCCACCGCGGCGGAGTTGGAAAACATCAGCATCAATCCGGCGTTGCTGCTAGAACGTATCGATCAACTAGCTGCCGTCCATGACCTAGTTTTAGTAGAAGGCGCCGGCGGCCTAACTACGCCGCTTTGTGAAGACTATTTAATTTGCGACCTGGCTAAAGCCCTGCAACTACCGCTGCTTATTGTCGCCCAGGCTACCTTGGGCAGCGTCAACACCGCTTTACTCACCGCCGCCTACGCTAAAAGTCAGGGCCTACAAACAGCGGCCCTGCTGCTGAACCGCTGGCCAGCTCAACCAGGCATCCTAGAAGAAAGCACCTTAGCCTATATGAAACGATTGACCGGCCTGCCCGTCTGGTCTCTGCTGCCGGATATTCCGGGCCTAACTATGACCGACGCCTCCCTGGGAGAGCTTCCCCAACTGGCCCCAGCCGCCTTTGACCTGGACGCTTTGCTCGCTTATGGAAACTTGGAACGAAGAGTGGATTTTGAACAAGAGTAAAAGGAGTAAAGTGAGGGTACGGCTGAGGGTTACGAGTAATATATGAAAAAGAGTTTCTTCATTTATTATGGAAAATAAATTGCTCGGCAGCAGGATTTGTTACACCCCATAGAGAACTTTGCTCAGTGAGAAAAAGAAGCTCAGGAGTGAATCCATGGAAAGCATGCTGTTTATGGTCCACCATACCGACGATCTGCCTCTTGTCCGGCAGCAGTTGCAAAAGTTACTGCAAAACCTACTGGGAGTGCAAAGCGCGTTATTTGAAGTAGCTGTTAATGAAGCCTTGAAAAATGCGCTTCGCAGCAGCACCCAGACTTATGGCGAACCTCTGGTGCGCATCCGTGTGTCGCTCTTGGGGCAAGCTTATATTTCAGTTCGAATTCTCGATTACGGCGACGGCTTCCCCGGCAATGCTATTTTGCGAAGCTTACCGCCTAAAACAC
Source organism: uncultured Anaeromusa sp. (assembly GCA_964551055.1). GTDB lineage: Bacteria > Bacillota > Negativicutes > Anaeromusales > Anaeromusaceae > Anaeromusa. Next base: position 7,151 of record CAZKCR010000061.1, read on the forward strand.
CTTTTGAAAGCATCCCGGCGAATCTGCCGGAAGACAATATGAGCCTGCATTTGATGCGCGCCGCCACCGATCATTTGACTTACAACCATTTAGGCAATGAAATTTTAATGATCAAGCATTTACCGAATTAGCCGTTTTAGCCGCTTTCTTTCCTCAAAAGAAGGCGGTTTTTTGTATCCTTCCTAAAATAGCGTCATCTACATAGCAAGGGAGGCTTTCGCATGCGTCTACATCTGCTTTTATCCGCTTTTCTCTGTTGCCTTTTCTTTCTGCCTGCCCATGCCGCCGCGGAGCAGCGCATCCTAGTCCTGCAGTCTTACCATCCTGGCTTCGCCTGGTCCGACCGCATCAATCAAGGCATCTTAGACACAGTGCCTCGGGATATCATTGTTCAAATTGAATACATGGACACCAAGCGTCTTAATACACCGACTCATTTTGCCAATCTGGAACGATTCTGGCGGCAAAAATTTCAAGCCTTCCATTACGACGCAGTGATCACCGTCGACGACGAAGCGCTTCTTTTTGCCAAGGTCTATCGACAAACACTTTTCCCCGACGCGCCTATCGTCTTTTGCGGCGTCAACAATATTTTACCGGAAAGCCACCTTCCCACCGACAACATCACAGGCATTATGGAAAGCGTCGATATTGCCGGCACAGTCGCTGTTGCCCAAAAGCTGCAACCCCAGGCTAAAGAACTGCTTGTCGTCAGCGACCAAAGCCTCTTTGGCCAGCAAGCCCGGCAGCTTTTAGAGCAATCACCGGCTATACGCAATAGCCAATTAACCATCACTTACCTGCATAACCTGCCTTTGCCTGATATTTTAGCTCGCCTAGCCGCCGCCTCCACAGACAGCATTGTTTTAAACCTGCCGTTTCACCGCGACGCTGCCGGCAAACAATACCAATCCGACGAAGTTACCGCCCGAATCAGCGCCGCCAGCAACGCTCCCGTTTACACGCTCTGGGATCACGATATGGAGCATGGCGTTGTCGGTGGTCATATTGTCAGCGGTTATAGTCAAGGCCAAACAGCAGCTAACCTGGCTCTACAACTCCTCCAGGGCGTACCGGCAGCGTCTCTGCCCATCATAACCGATTCGCCGCGCGCCTATTTGTTCGATTACCGCCAACTGCAACGCTTTCATCTGGCCTCAGCCGCTTTGCCGCCGGAAAGTGAATTTCTCCATAAGCCTCTTTCGTTTTACGAGCAGTACCAGTCATTGGTATTGAGTACCTTGCTTGTTTTTGCACTTTTAATTATGGCGGTTCTTACTCTCTGGCACCTCAACGTCAGCCGCCGCCGCGAGCTGGAAGCCGTACAAAAGCTGGCTCTTGTCGTCGAAAGCAGCGATGACGCTATTCTCAGTCGCAATTCCCAAGGCATCATCACAAGTTGGAACAATGGCGCCACGCAACTCTTCGGCTACACAGCCGCAGAAGCGATCGGGCAGTCTATTCGTATCATCGTCCCGGAACATCTTCTGGAAGAATGGAAAAGCAGCGCCGCACAACTGAATCAAGGCTTGAAAGAAGAGCACAATAAAGGACTGCGCCGCCATAAAGACGGCCACCTTCTAACTGTCTTGAAAACTGCTTCCCCCTTGTATTCTCCGGAAGGCTATCCGATAGGCGCTTCTATCATCTATAAAGACATTTCGCAGCTAGAAACCGCCTATGAGGAAATCCGCACCTTGAACAGCGAATTAGAAGACCGCGTCGCCAAGCGCACCGCCGCCTTAGAAGCCGCCAATCAGGAGTTGGAAGCGTTCAGCTACTCTGTCTCGCATGATTTGCGCTCCCCGTTGCGCAGCATCGATGGTTTCAGTCTGGCTCTTTTAGAGGACTACAGTGAACGCTTAGATGACACTGGATGCGACTATCTGCAACGGCTGCGCGGCGCCAGCCAGCGCATGGGGCAGCTTATTGATGATATGCTCCACCTGGCACGCATCAGCCGCACGCAAATGAATGTAGAAAAAGTCAATTTAAGCGAGTTAGCGCTTCAAATCTTGACAGAGCGCCAACAGCAAGAACCCCAGCGACAGGTAGAGGTCCTCATTGAACCGTCCTTAACCGTTTTGGGGGACGCACCGCTTTTGCGCATCGTCTTGGATAACCTCTTAGGAAATGCCTGGAAATTCACAGGCAAAACATCGCAACCATTTATTGAATTCGGTTGCCAACAAGAGCCGGAAACCAAAGAACTCGTTTTCTTTGTCCGCGATAACGGCGCCGGCTTTGATATGGCTTACGCCCATAAGCTTTTCGGGGTTTTCCAGCGTCTCCACCATGCTAAAGAGTTCAGCGGCACCGGCATTGGCCTAGCTACTGTCAATCGGATCATCCACCGCCACGGCGGACGCATCTGGGCCGACAGCCAAGTCAATCAAGGAGCTACGTTCTTCTTCACCATAGACACGGAAACAAAGTGACCACTCCTGACATACATGATATAATGAATACGATTACGTAGGAAAAGAGGGGTATACTTATGAAAAAAGCAGTTATCGAAATGGATCGCGGAACCATTACTATTGAATTATTTGAAAAAGAAGCTCCCGGCACAGTAGCCAACTTCACGAAACTCATCGGCGAAGGCTTTTATGACGGTCTGAGTTTCCACCGGGTCATCCCCGGTTTTGTAGCGCAAGGCGGCTGCCCCAACGGCAACGGCACCGGCGGCCCTGGCTACACCATTCCCTGTGAAACCGCAGGCAATCCTAAAAAACACGTACGCGGCGCTTTGTCCATGGCTCATCGCGGCCCCAACACCGGCGGCAGCCAATTCTTCATCGTCTATGAACCCCAGCCGCATCTGGACGGCTTGCATACCGTCTTCGGTCAAGTCATTGACGGCATGGACCTGGTAGATGACATCGTCCCCGGCGACCGCATGAATAAAGTGACGGTTATCGAAGAGTAAAGAACGAGCACAGAGTAAGTAGCGCAACAGAGAAAAGCCAGAGGGGTACGATTTTGAACAGGAGTAAAGGGAGTACCCGGAGGGCTCGAATGAGAATTATGGCGGCGGCCATTGTATTTGAGACTTTTATTGGAGCAAGCCGGTCCGTAGGACGAAAAAGCTGGCTAAGACGGATCACAGTTTCGCCTGTTTGAGCACAGCGAGTTAAGAAACTGCCGACTTAGCCAGTTTTTTCGAGGTGCGCGAAAATCTTCTCTCAAATACATGCCGTCCGGTTTATGAAAAATCTCCTAGTGTTTGATGCCGCTTGGCTTTTCAACGGTAACTATTATTAACTTTAATATAGAGTAAAAAAGAAACCTAACGGTTTCTTTTTAAGGAGGCGCTTTTATGGACTTCCCCAGCGGCGATCTGCTCGCCCTGCTGGTTGTGGCCGGCTTCTTCTCTGCTTTCGTCGACTCCGTCGTCGGCGGCGGCGGCCTTATTTCTCTGCCGGCGCTGCTTTTAACCGGTTTGCCGCCCACGATGGCGCTGGGCACGAATAAGATGGCCAGCTGCATGGGCAGCCTTACCAGCAGTCTTTCTTTTTTACGCTCCGGGAAAATCGACATGAAGCTGGTTAAGTACCTATTCTGGCTTTCTCTTGTCGGCGCCGCCTGCGGCGTGGTTACCGTTCAACAGATTCCTTCTCAGTTTTTGCGTCCTTTGGTAGTTGTACTGCTGATCGGAGTTTCCATCTATACTATTTTTCGCAAAAATTGGGGCAGTGAAAACACCTACCGCGGCTTAACGCGACGCATGTTCACCCTAAGCTGTATCGTCGCTTTTAGCATTGGTTTCTACGACGGCTTTTTCGGCCCTGGCGCCGGCTCGTTTTTCATGTTCGCCTTTTTAATGATCGGCTTTGATTTCGTCACCGCCGCCGGCAATGCCCGGGCGCTGAACTTTGCCAGCAACATCGCTTCAGTTATTATGTTTGCGCTGTACGGCTCCATTGCCTATGCGTATGC
>CAZKCR010000062.1:0-3610 GCA_964551055.1 uncultured Anaeromusa sp.
ACAAGATTTTCGCGCGACTTGCAAAACCAGGAGTCGACGGCATTTCCTCTGCTTTGCTCTGTTACTTTGTGTACCGTTCTTCTCTTGCGGATCCTCCCGTGACTCCCGTGACTCTTGTTCAATCTTCGTACTCTATCCTTACTAAGGCTCGTATTTGCAAGCCAAGACAGGTATAATAGAGAAAAGACAGTGATAGCAGGAGGAACTACAATGAATTTTAAGATAGGCATTCTGGGGCTGGCTTTTCTGCTTCTAACAGGCGCGTCGGCGGCAGCAGCGCCGGGAGCTCCGGAAATTATGAAAGAGGTACAAGTCGATTTAAATCATGACGGCGTAAACGAAACCGTTACGGTTTTAGGCTCTTCTGTATATGAAAACAGCAAATTCCGCATGAATCTAGAACTGCGCATTAAAGATGGGGCTACGCAAAAAATTAGCAAAACCAAAGTAGGTGACGCAGGCTATGAAGTGACCTTGGAGACGGTGGAAGTAACCGGCGAAAGCCCGCTGGAAATTTTGGTTTCCGTGGCCACCGGGGCTAATAAAGGTGTGCGTGATTTCCAAATATTTACTTGGGGAGATAAGGGTATTAAGCCGTTATTTACGCCGGAAAACCAACCGATGCTGGATATAAAAGGCACTCTTATACCTAATTTTCAAGCGGCCTTAACAGAGCAGTCCAGTGGCGCTCAATTTTACATGGATGTACAAGCAGGGAAAGAACGTTATGTCAAAGAGCAGGTTTACAATAAAGAAGGGGTAATGAAAAGTAAAATCCGGATACAGGTTGATTCTTTGCCGTTAATTGCATTGCAGGCGGTGGATAAGGATGGAGATGGAACGCAGGAACTGGTGTCGACGCAAGAGCTATTGGAGAGCAGCAGCCGCATTGCTAAAATGACGGCTCTTTGGAAATATCAGAATAAAAAATGGGTGTTACAGCGTATCGACAGTGATCAACCCCTCTCGTTTCAAAAGAAAAAGGTAGAGATAGAAAAACAATAGTCTGGAGGAAGAGAACGATGAATTTTCCAGCAGAGTTGTCTTATACGGCAGAGCACCAGTGGGTGCGGCGTAAGGACGAGAAAACAGTGGTTGTGGGGATTACGGATTTTGCGCAGGCGGAGTTAGGCGACGTGGTCTTTGTGGATTTGCCGCAACTGGGTCGAAAGGTGAATGCCGGGGACAGTTTGCTTGTGGTGGAATCGGTCAAGGCCATTTCCGACGTATACGCACCGGTAACAGGAGAAATTGTCGCTGTAAATGAGGTGCTGGCTGAGGAGACTGAACTGGTCAACCAGGACCCCTACGGCAAAGCCTGGATGGTGGAAATTGCTATGACCGAAGAAATGCCGTCGTTATTGACGGCGCAAGAATATGAAGAGCAACTGAAGTAAGAAAAAGACCGCATAAGCGGTCTTTTTCCATAGGTATATACCTATGAAAAAATAAAATTATGGAAGGAGCGTTTCAATGCAGTATTCAGCGGAAGTACAAGGCATGTCCTGTGTGGCTCGGGGGGCCAATCATGGTGCAGCGCCTATTCCTCAAGAGGGGGCCTGGACCAAGGTTAAGGAAGTCAAAGATGTTTGCGGCCTTACGCATGGTGTTGGGTGGTGTGCGCCTCAACAGGGGGCTTGCAAGCTGACTCTCAATGTAAAAAACGGCATGATTGAAGAAGCATTGGTGGAAACCATTGGCTGTTCCGGGATGACCCATTCAGCGGCAATGGCGGCAGAAATTCTGCCTGGAAAGACTATTTTAGAAGCCCTTAATACGGACTTGGTTTGCGACGCCATTAATACGGCGATGCGAGAGTTGTTTTTGCAAATTGTTTATGGGCGCAGTCAAACGGCATTTTCCGAAAATGGTCTGCCTGTGGGAGCCGGTCTGGAAGACTTGGGCAAAGGGTTGCGCAGTCAGATTGGCACGATGTACGGCACACAGGCGAAAGGGCCGCGCTATCTGGAGCTGGCTGAAGGATATGTGACCTCCTTGGCTCTTGATGCCGACGGGGAAGTAATCGGCTATCAGTTTGTGCATTTAGGAAAAATGATGGAAATGATTAAAAAAGGTACGGATGCCAATGAAGCCGTGAAAAAAGCGACCGGACAATACGGACGTTATAGCGAAGCGACCCGTTATCTTGATCCGCGGCACGAATAAGGGAGGTGTACATGATGGTGAAATTTGAAGGCTATGAACGTCGAGAAGCAAAATTGCAGCAATTTCTGCAGCAGGAGTCGCTGCAGTCTTTAGAACAGGCCCAGGATATCTGCCAGCAAAAGGGTTTGGATGTAGCGGCTATCGTTAAAGGCATCCAGCCTATTTGCTTTGATAATGCCTGTTGGGCGTATACGCTGGGAGCGGCGCTGGCCATTCAAAAAGGCTGTACCAAGGCGGCGGATGCAGCGGAAATTATTGGCGAAGGTCTGCAGGCCTTTTGCATTCCCGGGTCTGTAGCGGATAACCGCAAAGTCGGTTTGGGGCATGGCCGCTTGGCAGCGATGCTGCTGAGGGAAGAAACAAAGTGCTTTGCTTTTCTGGCAGGACATGAGTCCTTTGCCGCTGCAGAAGGGGCCATCGGCATTGCTCGCTCCGCCAACAAGGTGCGTCAAGAGCCATTGAGAGTTATCTTGAACGGTCTGGGCAAAGACGCGGCGCTGATCATTTCTAGGGTCAACGGTTTTACTTATGTGCAGACTGCCTTTGATTACACAGCAGGCAAGGTGAGTATTGTACGGGAAAAAGCCTACTCTCAAAGCGAGCGGGCCAAGGTTCGCTGCTATGGTGCGGATGACGTCATGGAAGGCGTTGCGATTATGCACTTGGAGGGCGTGGACATTTCCATTACCGGCAATTCTACCAATCCCACACGGTTTCAACATCCAGTGGCCGGGACCTATAAGAAGGAATGCTTGGAGCAGGGAAAACGCTATTTTTCCGTGGCTTCCGGCGGCGGCACCGGACGGACGCTGCATCCGGACAATATGGCGGCTGGGCCGGCTTCCTACGGCATGACTGATACGCTGGGACGGATGCATTCGGACGCGCAATTTGCGGGTTCTTCGTCTGTGCCGGCTCATGTAGAGATGATGGGCCTTATCGGCATGGGCAACAATCCCATGGTCGGCGCCAGCGTGGCCGTGGCCGTAGCTGTCGAAGAGGCTATGAGCAAGTAGACGGAGATGGGGATTGAACAGGAGAATCGGAGAACCGGAGGGTTCTTCTGAGGGTTACGGGATACGGATTTTTAACAGGAGTAGAGTGAGTAGAGGGAGGGCTCGGAGAACGGAAATTGAACAAGAGTCGCGACGAGAATCGGAGGGTACGAAGGAGTAGGAATGTAACAAAGAGAAAATAGAGATTGCTTCGCTTTGCTCGCAAAGACAATAGTCAGCTAGAATGGCAATAATTTTATTTGGTAGAGAAGAGCCAGCTTAGCGTGTCGTTGCGAGGAGCATAGCGACGCGGCAATCTCCCGGAATTTTTAATTCTCTGGCCTTTCCTCTGGTTTTTCCTCTGTTACTCTGTGTAAAACGTTTTCTCCCTCCTCCGAAAGGCAGGTGATATAGATGCATCGCAATGTGATTATTTTGGGTCTAGTCAG
>CAZKCR010000062.1:3710-10935 GCA_964551055.1 uncultured Anaeromusa sp.
CCGAAAGGCAGGTGATATAGATGCATCGCAATGTGATTATTTTGGGTCTAGTCAGTTTATGTACGGATGTATCCAGTGAAATGCTCTATCCGTTGATTCCTCTCTATGTCACAGCGGTGTTAGGGGCGTCACCCGCCATTTTGGGTCTTATTGAAGGGGTCGCCGAGAGCCTGGCCAGTTTGCTAAAATTGTTTTCCGGGCGTGTAGCGGATCGTTTTGCCCGGCGCAAGCCTTTGGCTATTCTGGGCTATGGCCTGTCAGCTGTGGCCAAGGTGTTTTTCATTGTGGCGACAACGTGGACCGGTATATTATGGGGTCGCGTCAGCGATCGTTTCGGCAAAGGCATTCGTACAGCGCCCCGGGATGCCTTGATTGCTGATGCCAGCAGCGCTGGTTCAAGAGGTAAGGCGTTTGGGTTGCATCGTGCCATGGATACGGCAGGAGCCGTAATCGGCATTGGGCTGGCTTATTGGCTGTTTACCAATTACAATGGCGACTACCAAACTGTCTTTTTAGTAGCCCTGATACCGGCATTTTTAGGCGTAGCTCTGCTGTTTTTGGTGCGCGAAGAGGGCCCTTCGGCAGCGCAAAAAGCGAAAAAGCTGGCTTTTTCCTGGAGTTCCCTGGCGCCGCAACTCAAATATTTTTTGGTCATCAGCTTTTTATTTAATCTCGGGAATTCTTCGAATCAGTTTTTGCTGGTCCGCGCGGGCACGCTGGGGTTTTCGGCAGCGGAAGTGATTTTGCTGTATTTGCTGATGAATGTCAGCTATTTTTTGCTTGCCTATCCTGCCGGTGTTCTCTCGGACCGTTTAGGGCGGCGCCGTCTGCTTGTGGGCGGTTATTTGCTCTACGGCTTGGTGTATCTTGGCTTTGCCGTTGTTGATAGTTCTTGGCCGGTGGTAGCGCTTTTTGCCGTATACGGTTTGTATATCGGTATGACAGAAGGCGTAGAAAAGGCCTTGCTCGCAGATATGGCTGTGGAAGGGCAAAAAGCCACCGTATATGGTTTGCATGCACTTTTGGTGGGGGCGGCTTTGCTGCCAGCATCTATTCTGGCCGGGCTGCTTTGGGAGCTCTTTGGAGTAGCGGCGCCGTTTTACTTTGGCGGCTGTTTGGGCCTTTTGGCGGCTGGCGCTCTCTGGCTGGCGCTGCGAGGGACGGAGAAAAGGAACGGTATTGAACAGGAGTAGAGGGAGTAAAGGGAGGGCTCGACGGGGATGGTTTTGAACAGGAGTCGCGATGAGAATCGGCGACGGCGCTGGATGCGCCTAGTGCCGGATGCGCCATGGACGGCGAAGCATCCGGTCTCCACCAGTGAGGGTTACGGGGGATGAGTTTTTAAAATGATTTTTTCATACTTCTCTTGCGTACCCTCCCGTGACTCCGATTCTCTTGTTCAATCTTCGTACCCTCGTTTCAATAGTTCGTTGACACTTAACAAACAAAACCGCCCCTCGGCTCCGTGGATTGAGCCGAGGGGCGGTTGGTTGTTTAGAAGGGATTAGTCTTCCCAGTTCATGGAGCGCTGAACCGCTTTCTGCCAGCCTTTGTAATAACCTTCGCGTTTTTCAGAAGGCATATCCGGTTGGAAGCGCTGATTGAGTTTCCAGCTGCTAACCAGATCTTCTTTGGTTGCCCAATAGCCTACAGCCAGACCTGCCAGGTAGGCAGCGCCCAGAGCGGTGGTTTCTGTGATTTCCGGACGGTCAACAGGCACATCCAGAATATCAGCTTGGAACTGCATCAGCAGGTTATTGGCAACAGCACCGCCGTCAACCTTCAGAGCCTGCAGTTTGATGCCGGAATCGCTTTCCATGGCGCTCAGGACGTCCCGGGTCTGATAGCACAGGGAGTCCAAGGTAGCGCGGATGAGATGGCTCTTGGTCGAACCACGGGTCAGGCCGAAGATAGCGCCGCGGGCTTTCATATCCCAGTAAGGAGCGCCCAAGCCGGCGAAGGCCGGTACTACATAGACGCCTTCGGAGTCGTCAACTTTACTGGCGAAGAATTCAGAGTCCGAAGCGGCTTCGATCATCTTCAAGCTGTCGCGCAGCCACTGAATGGCGGCACCGGCGATGAAGATACTGCCTTCCAAGGCGTATTCCACTTTGCCGTCGAGGCCCCAAGCGATGGTGGTCAACAGACCGTTATTGGAGTTGTAGAGTTTTTCGCCGGTGTTCATAAGCATGAAGCAGCCGGTGCCATAGGTATTTTTGGCAGTGCCTGGTTTGAAGCAGGTCTGACCGAAAAGAGCAGCCTGTTGGTCGCCGGCGATACCAGCGACAGGTACTTCGGCGCCGAAGAAAATCTGAGCGTCGGTCATGCCGTATTTTTCACTGGAAGGACGTACTTCCGGCAGCATGGATTTGGGAACGGTGAGGATTTCCAGAAGCTCTTCGTCCCATTTCAGCTCGCGGATGTTGTACATCAGAGTACGGGAAGCGTTGGAATAGTCGGTGACATGTACTTTGCCGCCGGTTAGTTTCCAAGTCAGCCAGGTGTCGATCGTTCCGAACAGCAAATCGCCCTTTTCTGCACGTTCACGGGCGCCTTCTACATGGTCCAAAATCCATTTTACTTTGGTGCCGGAGAAGTAGGCATCCATGACCAAACCGGTTTTTTTGCGGAATAAAGGCTCCAAGCCTTTTGCTTTGATATCGTTGCAGATATCAATACTTTGACGACTTTGCCAAACAATGGCGTTATAGACCGGTTTGCCGGTGTGCTTGTCCCAAACCACCGTGGTTTCACGTTGGTTGGTAATGCCGATAGCGGCAACGTCCGAAGCGTTGATGCCGGCAGTGGCGATAACTTCAGCGACGACACCGATCTGAGTAGCCCAGATTTCGTCTGCATTGTGCTCAACCCAAGCCGGTTTAGGGAAGATCTGACGGAATTCTTTTTGGGCGACAGCAATAATGTTGGACTCATGATCAAACAAAATAGCACGGGAACTGGTTGTACCTTGGTCAAGAGACAGGATGTACTTCGACATGCGGACAACACTCCTTTTTACACGTTATTAATCCTAAAAAACAGGAGACCGGCTGGTTAAAACCGGCCTCCTTAGAACACGCGAAGAAACAGGAGAGCAAATTACATGATGCCAATTGCGTGACCGAAGACATACGCGATGGATGCGCCTACGAGCGGAGCTACGCAGGGAATCCAAGCATAACCCCAGTCGGAGCCGCCTTTACCAGCGATCGGCAGAACGGCGTGAGCCAAACGAGGTCCGAGGTCACGAGCCAGGTTCATGGCGTAACCGGTAGGACCGCCAAAGCTCATGCCCAAAGCCCAGATCAGGATACCGACAACATAAGGTCCCATGCCGGGAGCCATGCCGCCAACGCCTTTACCGAAGATGCAGAAGATGCCGAAAATCAGGAAGAACGTAGCGATAACTTCGCAGATGAAGTTATTAGTAGTATTACGGATTGCAGGACCGGTGCAGAAGATGCCAAGCTTGAAGCCTTGGTCCTCTGTTTTTTCCCAGTGTCCCAGGTAAGCCAGCCAGCAAATAACGCCGCCGACAAAGCCGCCAGCAAGCTCAGCCAACATGGTAGCTGCAGCATGACCAAAGGTTTTGTAGATGCCCATGAAATACTTGGCTAATGTTACGGAAGGATTGAGGTCGGCCTGCGGCGCACCGCAGGTAATAGCGGTGTAAACCCCCATTACAACAGCAAAACCCCAGCCAGCGGTGATAACGATCCAGCCGCCGTTTTGTCCTTTGGAGCCGGTGAGCAATGTGCTTGCTACTACCCCGCAACCAAAAGCGCATAAAACCATGGTACCTAGAAATTCACCCAACAAGTTGTCCATACTTTTTTCTCCTTTCTCTAGTAGAAAATAAAATTTGGATAAAACTAGGGATACTTGGATACTCTGCAGAGAATATTGGAGTCGCCAAAAGAGAAAAGTCCGGGAATCTATTTCAGGTATGCGCGCGCTAGATTAAGTAAAGAGAAAACTCATATTTTATGTAATCAGACAAGAAAACAAAAAGAGAGAAAGGCCAACAGAGAACTCATCGTTAAACGAGCTCTGATGCGGACTTTTCTCCTTATCTCTAGTCCCATATGTAAGTTGATGCGGGTGAGGATATAAGCTTGCATAGCAGATCTCCTAACGCCCATTTATATGCTACTATATTTTCTGACAAAAGGCAACAGGCACTGTCGTCCTTTTTCTGACGGTGTTATGCGAGTGAATAATACGAAAATTTTCACATTTCATATTGTAAACCAAGACGAACGATTTGGATATAGCATTATGTCTACCAGAAGAAATATAAATAGATAAATTTTTACAATATTTGCTGTTTTATTTTTAAATCAGACAAAAAAATACAAATTGTGCAAGAAAAATGTAAAATGAAAATTTTGCCAAACGTGCATATAAATTATATGTCATGTATTAAGAGAAAATTGTTATGTCCTTTTAAGGGAGATGTTTTAGGTGATTGTGTTAAATTTAGGTCGTTACTACGAAATAATAGAAACCGGAATAATTCTGACAGTGTTTCTGAGAGTCAGTACTTGCAGAGCTTAAATAAAACATATAAAATATAAAAAGTGAGAAAATAATATATAGTTATTTTTTTCTCAAACTCTTCGCGATAAGCGAAGATCATCCAATTTCATAGCGGGCAGAGAGATAAGAGAATGTCCAGAATAGGCCGGCAGCTGCAAAGCTGGTGGCGTATTCATGGCTATTCTCTTTTTTTCGTCCGGTTTTTCTTTACAGGAAATAAAAAGAAGGAAGTGAAGGCAAATCTATGGAGACCATTTTGAAAACCGACGTCGTTGTTATTGGCGGCGGCATTGTCGGTACGGCCATTGCCCGGGAATTGTCCAAATATGAGTTGGACCTGGTGCTGGTGGAAAAGGAGCCTGATTTGGCCACTGGTACAACCAAGGCGAACAGTGCTATTCTTCATGCTGGCTTTGACGCGCCTCATGGTTCGCTGAAGGCCCGCACTAATGTGCGCGGCAATCAGCTATATCATGAACTGGAGGACGAACTGGGCTTAGATATTAAATGGACCGGTTCGCTGGTTGTGGCGACAAATGAAGAAGAAATGGAAACCGTGAAAAATCTGGTAGTACGGGGCAAGGAAAACGGCGTGCCAGGCTTGATGATGCTCAGCCGCGACGAAGTGCTTGAGCGTGAGCCTAACCTCAACCCTACCGTGGAAGGGGCTCTTTGGGCTCCTACCGCCGGTGTTTGCTGGCCCTTTGGCGCAGCTCTCGCTTTTGCGCAATGTGCAGAACAAAATGGAGCCAAAGTGCTGACCGAATGTGCTGTAGAAGGCATTGAAACAGAAAATGGCGCTGTCAAAGCTGTACTTACTTCCAAAGGACGCATCGAGACCCGTCTGGTTATTAATGCAGCAGGTCTTTATGCGGACGCAGTCAGCCGCATGGCTGGCGACGACAGCTTTACGATTACTCCTCGTAAAGGCGAATACATTTTCTTTGATAAATCGGTCAAAAAAGATTTGGTTAACGGCGTGGTCTTCCCGACGCCTAGCAAGATTTCCAAAGGGATTCTGGTTTGTACTACTACTCATGGTAATACCTTCATCGGCCCTAACGCTCAAGGGCAGGAAGACAAGGAAGACAAGGCCACAACGCTGACTGGTTTGAACGAAATCATTGCTTCGGCGAAGAAGCTGATGCCGGCGATGCCGATGCATGCGTCGATTACGCAGTTTTCTGGCTTGCGCGCTGTTTCCAGCACGGGAGATTTTATTTTAGGACCGTCGGAATCCGTGATTGGCCTGATTCATGCCGCTGGCATGCAGTCTCCTGGTTTAACAGCCGCTCCGGCTGTGGCGGAAGAACTGGTGGAAATGCTGCGCCAAAACGGCGAGCAACTTGATCCTAAAGCCAACTTTAAAGCACGGCTGCCTAAAAAAGTGGTCTTCCACAAACTCCCTCGGGACAAGCAGGCGGAGCTGATTACTAAAGACGCTCTTTATGGCCGGGTCATTTGCCGCTGCGAAGTGATCACAGAAGCGGAAATTGTAGCTGCCATCAAAGCGCCTTGCGGCGCACGTACTGTGGACGGCGTCAAGCGTCGCACCCGCGCAGGCATGGGACGTTGTCAGGGCGGCTTCTGCGGTCCTCGGGTTACGGCCATTCTCGCCAGGGAGCTGGATATTCCGGTGACCGAGGTGCGCAAGGAACGCGCTGATTCGTATATGTTCTACGACAAACTCTCCGGAATTTGCGAGGTGGACAACCATGAATGAAGTATGTTTTCCGACGTATGACGTCATTATTATCGGCGGCGGCCCTGCGGGCCTTTCGGCGGCGCACAGCGCTCACCAAGAAGGCGCCCAGAGTATTCTGGTTATTGAACGCGACCGTGAGCTAGGCGGCATTTTGCAGCAGTGCATTCATAACGGTTTTGGCCTGCATCATTTTAAAGAGGAATTGACTGGTCCCGGCTATGCGCATCGCTGTATTGCGGCGATTAAGGATCTGCCGGGTGTAGAAGTTATGACCGATACGATGGTATTGGAAGTGCTGCCCGATAAAACAGTAGTAGCCGTCAACCCCAAAGCAGGCATGATTCAGGTGAAAGGCAAATCCGTTATTTTGACCATGGGCTGCCGGGAGCGTACCCGCGGCGCCATTCGCATTCCCGGCGAGCGCCCGGCCGGTGTCTTTACCGCTGGCGCAGCGCAGCGCATGGTGAATATGGAAGGCTATCTGCCTGGTAAAAAAGTAGTTATTTTGGGCTCCGGCGACATCGGTTTGATCATGGCGCGCCGCATGACCTTGGAAGGCGCAAAAGTAGAAGCCGTACTGGAAATTTGCCCTTATTCCAACGGCCTGACTCGTAATATCGTGCAGTGTCTGGAAGATTTCGACATTCCGCTGCACTTGGCTCATACCATCGTCAAGGTGCATGGCGAAGGCCGTGTGACCGGCGTAACCTGCGCGAAAGTGGATGCGAACATGCAGCCTGTGGCGGGTACGGAATTCTTCATTGAATGCGACACCTTGCTGCTCTCGGTTGGCCTGATTCCTGAGAACGAATTGTCCCGCGGTCTTGATGTGCCGCTGCATCCGCTGACAAACGGGCCTTTGGTGGATCAACGCCGTCAAACGATGATTCCCGGCGTATTTGCTGCCGGTAATGTTGTGCATGTCCATGATTTGGTGGACTTTGTATCGGAAGAAGCGGAAATTGCCGGCAAATTTGCCGC
>CAZKCR010000063.1:0-10676 GCA_964551055.1 uncultured Anaeromusa sp.
TCGGTGATGACGACGCTATTGGCGGTAGTTCGCAGGGCGGAGCGCAAAAGATTTGCTTCTTGACGGTGATGGGTGAATTGCAGTACATTTGTGATTTTTTGAGCGACTCGTTCCAGCTCTGTTTTCAGTTCTTCGTTCCAGATATAGCCTTTCTTACCGTAAATGCAAAGAACTCCATCTAAATTATTGCCCAAAGACATGGGGACGGAAATAGCTCCTTCCAGTCCGTAACGTTTTACTTGCTCTGCCCAAGGTGCAAAACGAGGATCGTCGCAGCTGATCATCTGCGTTTTGCCGGTGCGCAACGCTTCACCGCTGGGGCCATAGCCATGAGGCGTGTCGTCCCAGCGAATGTTCAGCTTGGGTATTTCTTCAGGGTTAGTACAGGCAGCTTGGCATAGCTCCACATTGCCGTCTGAATTTTTGGCGCCGACAAAGCTGAGGGTTAGGGAATAAATAGACAAAAGATCTTCGCAGACCATGCCTAAAATGCGTTTGACTGGTTGATCCTTCAAGATGGCTTGATTGACCCGGTGCAGCAGGGCTGATACGGCATCCTTGCGTTGGCGACGAGTGATGTCGCGGACGATGCTAAGATAGCGGTTGCCGCTGCGGGAAATTTTCATTTCTACTGGAATATGGGTGCCGTCTTTGCGGCGCAGCGCCCAATCAATGAGCAAAGAAGTTCCGGCTGGCAGAGGACTGCGCAGCTCCCCAAGGCGGGAAATCAATTCCGACGGTGTTAAATCTTCCAGCCGCAAGCCGAGAAGCTGTTCTTTTTCGTAGCCCAGCATGGCGCACATGCGGGAATTAGCTTCTACATAATAGCCTTGCGGATCGCTGAGGAGAATGCCGCCGATGGTCTGTTCCATCAGCAAGTGCCGCTGCGTTTCGCTGTGGCGTACTTGTGCTAGCAGGTGCTGCGTATGCAGTTGTTGTTGCTGAAGCCGCAAGAGCAGCGGCAGCAGCACCTGGGGATTGCAGACAGCGCTTTTCGGAACAAAGTCGATAATGCCAGCGTCGATGGCTTGCTGCGGCCAGATGGTTTCGTCGGTGAGCAAAATCAAAGAGATGTCCGGATGATGCTCTTGGAAATGCTGCCACAAGGGCAAGCCGCTGGCGGTGTTGAGGGAATAATCCACAAGGGCTCCATGAAAAGAAATATCTGAGTCTTTTTCTAAAAAGGATTGCTCATAAAGGCAGATATGAGGCGCATACTTGGACAGGAGGCGTTCTAGCTGTTTGCGATCCAAGGTAGTATCGGCAAGCAAAAGAAGGCGGAAATCTTCCTGCATGGTTAACACCTCTTTTTTCTGAATCTGCTAATATAATTCGATATTTATCCCATAAATCTTGCAAGAAATTAAAATTTTATAAAGAATACAAGTCTAATATATGCATGCGGCTTATAAGCTGGCGACTGACTAATAGAAAACAGGGCGTAGTATTTAATAACGATGATTGACAAATAGAAAAAATGGGAATACTATACAAGTAAATAGTACCGTACCGGTACGGTATTGAATAAAGAATACATAAACGGAAAGGAGGAAAAAAGATGCATTTTACGCAGGCGACAGACTATGCCTTTCGCATTGTGCTTCACTTGGCGGCAAGACCGCCGGGAACCATTGTCAGCGGCCAGGAAATCGCCAAGCAGGAACAAGTGCCGGTGCAGTTTCTGCGCAAGGTAATGCGCTTTTTGAACCGAGCCGGCATTGTTCGTTCCCATCGGGGCGTAGAGGGTGGCTTTGTCTTGAGCCGGCAGCCGGAAGACGTTTCATTGCTGCAGGTGGTGGAAGCCGTGGAAGGACCTGTGGAGCTTTCACGCTGTCTAGCGGATGAGGAGGGCTGCAAGATTCGTTGTAGTCGCGTTTGTCCGGTGCATGAGGCGCTGCAGGGAGTTCAGGCGACGCTGCTGGACTCGCTGCATGGCATTGAGTTCGCTTCTTTAGCGGCGAGACGGCGGGAATTTCAAAAAAAAGAAGGGCAGGAGGGTGAGTCATGAGCGAGGTTTTGTTAGCAAGATGGCAATTCGGTATTACTTCTACGTATCATTTTTTGTTTGTACCTCTTACTTTGGGCTTGTCGGTGCTGCTGGCCTGGATGGAATGGCAGTGGGTGCGCACTGGGCGCAGCGAGTACAAGCGGATGACGCAATTTTGGGGTAAATTATTTTTGGTCAATTTTTCTGTCGGGGTGGTGACCGGCATTGTTCAGGAATTTCATTTCGGCATGAACTGGGCGGAGTATTCCCGGTTCATGGGCGATATTTTCGGTGCTCCGCTGGCGATGGAAGCGCTGTCTGCGTTCTTTGTAGAGTCAACCTTTTTGGGCTTGTGGATATTCGGCTGGGATCGTCTGTCGCCGAAAGTCCATGCTTGGTGTATCACTTTGGTGGCCTTTGCAGGCAATTTATCGGCGTTCTGGATTCTTGTCGCCAATTCCTTTATGCAGCATCCTGTCGGCTATGTGCTGCAAAATGGCCGGGCGGAAATGGTTGACTTTGGTGCGCTGCTGCTGAATCCGTACGTGTGGAAGCAGTTTCCCCATACAGTGCTGGCCGGCTTGACTACAGGCGGCGCGTTTTTAGCGGCGGTGAGCGCCTGGTATTTGCTGCGTAACCGGCATCTGGAAATTTTCCGTCCTTCCTTTAAACTGGGAACGGCGGTGCTTTTGGCAGGTTCGCTGGCGGTTATGGGCACCGGTCATGTGCAGACGCAGTATATGGGGCAGGTGCAGCCTATGAAACTGGCGGCTGTAGAGGCTCTTTGGGAATCCGCTGATCCGGCTCCTTTCGCGATTGCGGTAATTCCGGATGAGAAAAATCAACGCAATACCATGGAAATCGGCGTGCCCGGCATGCTGACGCTGCTGGCTTATGACTCTCTTCAAGGAGAAGTCAAAGGTATTAAGGATTTGCAGCGCGAAGCCGAGCAAAAATACGGGCCAGGCAACTACATTCCTCAAGTTACGCCGCTATTCTTTGCCTTTCGTTTTATGGCCGGTTCTGGCGTGGCGATGATGGCGCTGGGCGCGCTGGGCTTATGGCTGCATCGCAAGGAGGCGCTGGAATCGTCGCGGTTGTATTTGAAATTAGTGATGTTGGGCATGCTTTTGCCGTATGTGGCGAACTCTTGCGGCTGGTTTGTGGCGGAAGCAGGGCGGCAGCCGTGGCTTGTTATCGGTTTGCAGAAGGTGGCTGACGGTGTATCCACCAATGTGACATCTACGGAAATCTGGTTGTCCCTGTTTGGCTTTACGGTGATTTACGGCCTCTTGGCGGCTGCAGCAGTCTATTTGGTCTTTAAATTCATCAAAAAAGGCCCCGACGAAGAAGGGCGGACAGAGGAGGCGACGGTATGGAACTGACAACTCTTTGGTTCATTCTGGTGGCGGTGCTTTTCACAGGCTTCTTCTTTCTGGAAGGATTTGATTATGGTGTAGGGATGCTGCTGCCTTTCTTGGGGAAAAATGATGCAGAGCGTCGAGTGATTATCAACACCATTGGGCCGGTATGGGACGGTAATGAGGTATGGATGATTACCGCCGGCGGCGCGATGTTTGCGGCGTTTCCCCATATGTACGCTACGTTGTTCAGCGGTTTTTACATGGCTCTCTTTCTGATGCTCATGGCACTCATCGCCAGAGGCGTGGCGTTTGAATTTCGCAGCAAGGACGAACGTCCCCTTTGGCGCGCTACTTGGGATTGGGCTATTTTCTGCGGCAGCGCTATTCCGGCGCTGC
Source organism: uncultured Anaeromusa sp. (assembly GCA_964551055.1). Lineage (GTDB taxonomy): Bacteria > Bacillota > Negativicutes > Anaeromusales > Anaeromusaceae > Anaeromusa. Next base: position 3,748 of record CAZKCR010000063.1, read on the forward strand.
TCTGGGGCGTGGCGGTGACCAATTTGATCCAAGGCGTACCGCTGAATGCGAAAATGCAGTATGTAGGCACGTTCTTTGATCTGCTCAGCCCCTATACCCTAGTGGGCGGCGCTGCGTTTCTGTTGGTTTTTCTTTACCATGGCGCGCTGTTTTTAACGCTGAAAACCGATGGAGAGATGATTGCGCGCGCTCGCGGCGCAGCGCTGAAAAGCGGCTTGCTGGCAGCGGTGGTGTATTTGGCTTGCGTAGGCATGACTTACGCCAACACCGATTTATTCCGCAGCTCTCTCGGAGCGGCAGGTCTGATTTTGGCGGTCCTTACCTTTGTGGCCTCCTATGTTCTGACGATGCGCAGCCGTTTTGGCTGGGCCTTCGTGATGAGCTCTTTGGCTATTGTTTTTACGACGGCCGGCTTTTTCGGCGGTCTCTTCCCGCGACTGATGGTTTCCAGCTTGAATCCGGAATGGAGCATCACTATTACTAAAGCGGCTTCCACGCCGTATACGCTGAAGATCATGACCGTTGTGGCGCTGACCTTGGTGCCTATCGTGTTGGTCTATCAGGCCTGGACGTATTGGGTCTTCCGAAAACGGGTCAAAGTGGATGATCATTTGGAATACTAAAGAACGACTTCTGAAGCAGTTCGGCAAGAACTGAAAATAGAATGCAAAATTGACACAGAGTAACCGAGGGACCAAAGAGCAGCAGAGGCTTAAAGCCGGCGTTGTTGCTCTTGACGGTCCAGTTGCTCTGTGTTTTTCTTTTTCTTGATTTATAACTTTTATTTCCAGTGAATACACGCAAAATAGAAGGAAAATTCCAAAAAAAATCGTATTCTCATAAGAAGACCATAATTTACTAATTTCCATGAGGATGCATGATGCTAATGAGTGTTTGAGATAGCGGCAAAGCGTGAAAAACGTCGGCTAGTGTAAGCCCTTGGCCATGTAGCTGGAAGATGCTGAGGCAGGTAGGTGAAAGCATGCGCATTAGCATAAAAATTGCTTTTTCTCAACTGGCTATAGGAGCGTTAATTGTTGCTGCCATGTATGTGGCGGCCTATTGGGTGTGGGCGCCGGAATATGAACGCTGGGAGGAGCGGCAGACAGCGGATAAGGAGAAATGGACCCAGCGTTTATGGGAGGCGGAGGAGAAGCGGCTGGCACTTACTGTGGCGGACTGGGCGCCTTGGGATGAGCTGTACGATTTTGCTCAACGCCCAGCGGAACGGAAATTTGAGCGGGATAATTTGAGCGATGACGCTATGCTTAATTTGCGGGTAGACTGGGTGATGATTTTAGATCCGGCGTATAAGATTCGCTATAGTCGTTCACTGCTGCGAGATTGGGAAGAAAAAGAGCTGCTGCGTTCTGAAGCGGACTGGGAAATGTTGTTAGAAAATTCCCCGGATATACGGGAACAACTGCGCCAAGGAGAGAGTGTTAAAGGCTTAACTATTTTAAATGGCCGGCCGGTATTGGTAGCGGCTCAGCAAATTTTGCACAGCGATAAGCGTGGCCCGGGAGCGGGGTTTTTGGTGATGCTTCAGATGGTGGATGCGGAGTTGCTGCGGGAATTTTCGCAGATGCTGCAAGCCTCGTTGGTTTTGGAGCAGGAGGCGGCGCTGCAAGCGCGGTATAAAGATGTGGCTGGGATTTGGTCTGAAGAGAAAGATGAACAACTAATCCGAGCCTATTGGCCGCTGGACGATATTTTTGGTCGGCCGGGAGTGTTGCTGCGGCTGGATATAGAGCGACATTTATACCAAGAGATGCACTATCAATATCGCTACTTTTTCTTATTGGGCATTGCGGTGCTGCTTATGTCCTTGCTTGTGTCCGTGTATGGCTTGGATGTGTTAGTGACCCGACGTCTTAGGCGGCTGGGAAATTTTTTGGCGGATATTCGCAATGTTGATACTGAAGCGCCTCCTAAAGTTCCTAGCGGTGGTAATGATGAATTGACCCAAATTGCGGGCACAATAGAAGAGATGCTGGAACGGTTAAGAGAAGACCGTTCTCAGATCGACAAATTGAACCAAGCGCTGCAGGGGGAGTTAAAAGAGCGTCAAAAAGCGGAAGAGTTGATGCGGTACCATTGCTGGCATGATGCGTTGACCGGACTCTATAACCGCACATTTTTAGAAATTGTGTTAAATGAATACGCCCAAGACGGCGTAAAAGGGTTTGGGGTAATTTGCGGCGATTTGGATGGCTTGAAGATTGTCAACGATACGTTGGGCCATGAAGCAGGAGATGCGCTCTTGCGGCGAACAGCAGATTTATTTCGGCGGATTTTGCCGAAGACAGCCATTACTGTACGGACTGGCGGTGATGAGTTTGTTTCGCTGTTAATTGATATCAAAGAAGATGAGCTGTGGGAGTGGTATCAGCAACTGCAAACAGAAGCGCAAAAGCAGGAAGGCGGTCAGATGCCGCTGCAGATTTCTTTTGGCTGCCGGTATCAAGAATGCTGCGTGCCTGGTGGTGATGAGCTGCACAATTTGCTGCGCGAAGCAGACGATGCGATGTACAGACAGAAGAATTTCCGCAAGCAAAGTACGCGAGGCGTAGTGATTCAAGCATTGCTAAAAATGATTGAACTCCATGAGTCTGTAACAAACGGACACTCGCAGCGCTTGAAGACGCTGGCGGAAAAGTTGGCCCGGGAAATGGAGCTGGAAGAAGAGGAGATTGAGCGGGTAGTCTTGCTGGCGCAGTTTCGTGAAATAGGGCGCATTGGTTTGCCGGAGCCGTTGTTGACGAAAGAAGAACCGTTGACCGAAGCGGAGCGGCAGGAAATACAGCGCCATGCGGAGATTGGCTATCGGATTGCACTGGTTATTCCTGAGCTGGAAGGGATTGCTGAGCTCATTCGTACGCATCATGAGTGGTGGAACGGCAAGGGCTATCCCCGAGGGCTCAAGGGCGATGAAATCCCTTTGGAAAGCCGGATTGTGGCTATTGTTGACGCTTATGACGCCATGACCAACCCCAGTGTTTATCGAGAAGCTCGGCATGTCGAAGAAGTAAAGGAGGAGTTGCTTTGCGGCAGAGGTCGGCAGTTTGATCCGGAGCTGCTGGACGTGTTCTTGGGAAAAATGGTAGGCGAGGGAAAACGGACTCAGGAGCCGGAGTGACCTCGATAAAAAAAGACCCTTCGGGGTCTTTTTTGTTATAAGAGAAAGTATGATTTTTTACGGCTGAGACCGGACTGCATCAAGCGTTAGGAGTCTCTGAATAAAATAGGCAGCATGATTTATTTGAGACAAGATTTGCGCGCGCCTCGAAAAAACTGGCTAAGTCGGCAGTTTCTTAACTCGCTATGCTCAAACAGGCGAAACTGTTATCCGCCTTCACCAGCATTTTCGTCCTGCGGACCGTCTCGCTCCAATAAAAGTCTCGAATACAATCATTGCCGCCACGGCCCGTCCGCTACTTCTGCTAAAAAAATGTCCCTCGTAACCCTCCTTCGTACCCTCCGATTCTCGTCGCGACTCTTGTTCAATCCATCCCTGTTGGCTTTCTTGTTTTTAACAGCCACCATAAAGGGACCAGGAAGAGATAAAAAGCATAGGGGATAAAAGACGCATCGGCGCCCAAGGCGGCGGCAGGGACGGCGCCGGCGATATTCCAGGGAATAATTACGGATAGGAGTACCACCGAGTTCTCCAGGTCCAATGCCAGCCTGGATGCGTTGAGGCGGCAGCTGGCGTAGGCTTTGTAGGCCAATTGATGGGTAAGTAAAATAGCTAGGGTTTGGTTGCAGCTAAAGGCGGCGGTGCCCAGACTGGAAAGCAACAAAGCGGCAAAAGGATTGGTGCGCTGACTCAGCGTTACCAGGGCTTTTTCAAAGCTCTGCAGCAGATCGGTGCCTGCAAAGATACCTGCATAGGCTGAAGAAATGAGAACAATCAAAGCCACATTGAGCATGGAGAAAAGCCCGCCTCCTTGGATTATGCCGGCAAAAAAGCCTGTATGTTCCGAGGTATAGCCCCAGATGATGTATTGCAAGAGCTGCGCGGTGGAGACTTGCTGAACCCATAAGCTGAGCAAGACGCCCAGGAGGATGCTGACGCCCATAGCCAGCTTGACGTCGGTGCGACAAGCGCCCAGAACAAGAATGGCCAGAGCCGGCAGCAGCGTCAAAAGAGAAAGATTGAACGTATTGGCGATTTCCTGGGAAATGCTGTCCGCTTGAAATTGAAGCGGATGGCTTTGGGACAACCAAATATAGGCCAGCGTCGAAAGGAAAAAGGGAATCCAGGCGGAACGGAACATATTTTTCAGGTTATCATAAAGATTTGTACCTGTGAGGACGGCGACTAAATTGGCGCTGGAAGACATGGGTGAAGAACGGTCGCCAAAATACGCGCCTGCGATGATGGCGCCTGCTGCCATGGAGACATCCATATGACCGCTTTGAGCCAACACCATGAGGACAACGCCGATGGTGCCGGCGGTCCCAAAGGAAGTGCCCAGGAGAAAGGAAACCAGCGAGCAGAGCAGGAAGGCTCCCGGTAAAAAATAATCGCCCGGCATCCAAGCGATGCCGTAGTAGACAATGGTGGAAATGGTGCCGGCAGAACGCCAGACGGCGGTAATGACGCCGATAAGCACAAAGATTTTGATGACAATCAAGGATTTGCGCGAACCAGTCCACATCATGCCGGCTAAGGAGGTCAGGGAATTTCCCTGGTGCGCGGCTAAGGCGGTGAAAGCGACGAGGCCCAGCAAAAGCGGATAAAGGAGCGGGATGTGCTGCTGGACACTGAAGAGAAGGCCCAGAAAGAAGAGGCCGAACACAAGGCCTGTATGCATGAAATCAACTCATTTCGTGATAGTCTCGGAGCATCAGGCGCGCGGTCCTTTGCGCACTTCGATCTGATGCTGGCGAAGTTTGCGGTAGAGAGTACTGCGGTCGATGCCCAGTAAAGAGGCGGTGCGGGAAATATTGTCCTGACAATGTCGCAGCGCTTGCAAGATGCGTTCCTTTTCGGCCAGCGGCGGTGGCGCAGCAGGAAGCTCGCTTTCGTCGCGGTCATCCCAATATTGCTCAACCGTGGGAATGTCTAAGCTGGCTTCTTTGGCAATAATGGTCAGCCGTTCGGCAAAACAGCGCAGCTCCCGGACGTTGCCCGGCCAGGGGTATTGTTCCAGATAAGCATACACCGAAGGGTGAATGGAAAGGCGCTTGTGGTGACGTTCCTGGAACAGGGAGAGAAAATGCTCGGCCAAAAGAGGTACATCATGGGTGCGGCGCCGCAACGGCGGTAACGTCAACGTGAGTACCTTGAGGCGGTAAAAAAGATCCTGACGAAACGAGCCGCTTTGGGTGAGTGCTTTGAGGGGCTTATTCGTAGCGGCAATGATGCGCACGTCCACGGAGATATATTTGTCGTCGCCTAAGCGCATGACCTGTCGTTCTTGAAGCACGCGCAGGAGCCGGCTTTGGGCGTAAGGGTCCATTTCGGAGATTTCGTCCAGAAAAAGCGTTCCCCGGTGGGCCAGCTCAAATAAACCGGCTTTTCCCTTCTTGGTGGCTCCGGTAAAAGCGCCTTCTACATAGCCAAAAAGCTCGCTTTCCAGCAAGTTGGCCGGCAGGGCGGCGCAGTTGACGGCGACGAAAGGGCCGGTGCTGCGTTTGCTGGCATTGTGGATGCTTTGTGCGAACAGTTCTTTGCCAGTGCCGGATTCGCCGGTGATTAAGACGGTAGCGTCTACTTGGGCAATCTCTTTGGCCATACGTTTGCATTCCTGGATTTCCGGCGACTCTCCCAGAATATGAGGAAAGTGGTATTTGGCGACAAACTGGCGGGCGACTACATCGTTGCGGATTTTGGCTTCTAGTTCTTGGATGCGGCTGATATCCTGAAACGTGATAATGCAGCCGCTGACTTGGTTGTCGACGATAATAGGAGCCAGGTTGAGTGTCAGCCAGCGGGAACCGCAGCGGAGAGTGTGGCCGATAAGCGGTTGCTGTTTGATAAAACAACTGTCCAAATCGAGCTGCGGAAAGACTGTTTCAATGGAATGGCCCAGAGCCTGCTCCGCTGAAGTTTCCAGCAGATGTCCCGCCACGGGGTTGAATACATCGATCCGCTTTTGGCGATTGATGACGATGATGCCTTCCAGGGAATAGTCGGCCAAGGCTTTAAAGGTCTGAGAATGCTCTTTTTCAATCGTCCGGGCTAAAGCGATTTTTTTGGCTTCCAGAAAGGCGGCGCGGATAGAGAATTCTCCAGAGCGGATGAGGTGGGTGCGCAGGCCTTCTTTGGCAGCCAGCAGTACGGTTTTGATGCCGCCGACAACCAAGTCGGTGGTGTCTTTTTTTACCTCTTCAATGCGCCGGGGAATATCGGCGGTGCTTTGCAGGGGATAGACGCGCAGCTCGATGCCGAGAATTTGCGAAAGTGTCTCGATGTCATGACCCATGTTTTCAAAAGCCAGCATGGCGACGCGCGGCCGGGCCAGGCCGGTCAATTTTTTTGCTTCGTGAAACACTTGGGCTAGATCCTGGCCAGTGATGGCAATTTCCACAACCGGAATGCGGACGCGGGATTGAATGATGAGGTGGGCTGTGCCGCCGCGGCAGATGATGACGTCTACATCCTGGCGTTCCAATTTTTTGGCGATGCGGATGCCGCGCTTGAGGCGGCCTAAATAGAGGCTGACTTGTTCCGTCAGGCCCATATCGGCGATAACTTTTTTTCCTTGCAGAAACAGCTGCTTATCCGGAGCAATAAAAGCAATGCGAGCCATAGCAGACCTCCTTGGTAAGATGCTTCTAGTATAGAATGCAAAAGTGTAGCAAAGCAACAGCAAATGAAGCGGACTAGAAACAAAAACAACAAAATGTTTTTGGGAATTATCAGTGTTTTTGCGATTTTGCGAATTGGCACGCGATATGCTTAGATAAGAGTGCATGCG
>CAZKCR010000064.1:0-4279 GCA_964551055.1 uncultured Anaeromusa sp.
ACCTGCGGCCGCGCCGCTGTATGCAAACGTTCTTGATGCTGATCCGCCATATTGTCAATTTTGATATCGTGCAACGACCCCCAGGTCAGCGCCATTTCCAATATTTGTCCCGGGTGCGCCGTATGAATGTGCACTTTAAGAAGCTCGTCCCCTTCCGCCAAAATCAGGGATTCTCCTAAGTTTTGCAGAGCCTGCTTGGCTTCACCGCCGCTAACGCGGCTTTTCTTGACTAAAAACTCCGTACAGTACGGATGCGCTAAATTTACTGCATCCTCGCTCAACGAGGGCTTGGCCGTCAAGTGAAAAGAAGAACTCCCTTCCGGCGAGGTCATTTCGCCGCGCAAGCCTTCGGAGCAGCCCTGCAGAAAAACCAGCAGCCCCTTGCCGCCGGCGTCAACAACACCCGCATCCCGCAGAGCTTTCAACAGCAGCGGCGTTCTAGCCAATTCCTCTTCTCCCACCTGCAGCGCCGCCGCCAGCACTTCGCCAAAAGACCGTTCTTCCCTCACCGCGCGTCTAGCGCCGCGCGCTACGCCCTTGGCCACTGTCAAAATGGTGCCTTCCACAGGCTGCGCTACCGCCCGATAGGCGTACAAGACTCCGTACTGAAAGGCCTTGCCGATCTCGCAGGACGAAGCCTCTTCCTTCCCCGCCAACCCGCGGGCTATGCCGCGAAACAATTGCGCTAAGATAACGCCCGAATTGCCTCTGGCGCCCATGATCGCACTGTCCGCCGTCCGTTTGGCCAACGTGCCAATACCCGCGTCCGCAGCTTCCTGAAGTCCTCTAGACGCCGCTCCCAGGGTCAGCAGCATATTCGTTCCCGTATCGCCGTCCGGAACCGGAAATACATTTAAATTGTTAATTTCTTCGTAGTTTCGTAAAAAGGCGTCATAGGCGCCCAGAATCATACGCCGAAAATCAGCCCCGCTAATTCGTTCCGTCATGAGCCGGCACCTCCTCCAGATTCTCTTGATAAATAAAACCTATCAGCCCCGGCCCTGTATGCGCTCCAATTACCGGGCTGATTAAAAACACTTCCACTTGCGACTCCGGGTGGGCCTCTTTCACCAGCGCCGCCGTCTGCGCCGCCAATTCCGGATTATCTACATGGCCCACGCCGACATAAGCTGGCCGCTGCAATAGCCGAATGTCCTGCATCGCCCGCTCCAAAGCCCGTTTTTGTGTCCGCACTTTATCCAGAACCTGTACCTTGCCGTCTTGGAGATACAAAAGGGGGCGCAGTTGCAAAATGCCGCCAAACAGCCTAGCCGCCCCGCCAATTCGACCTCCTTTATGTAAATATTCTAAAGTCCCGGGAATAAACACGGTATGTGTATGCCGCACCATGGCGTCCAAGAGATGCACCACTTCGGCCAAGCTTTTGCCTTCCTCTGCCGCCTGCAATGCGGCTTTAGCCATCTGCACCAAGCCAAGAGCCGTCGTCCCGGAATCAATAACCCGAATGAGCCTGGGGTCCACCTGCGCTGCGGCCATGCGCGCCGTACCGGCCGTCCCGCTCAAGCCTCCAGCCAAAATAATGCAGACCACTTCTTGTCCTCTGTCGGTTAATTCTTGAAACAATTGGATAAACTGTCCCTGCGCCGGTTGAGACGTCTTAGGCATTTCTTTCGCCGCACTGGCTCTCTGGAACAATTCAGCGCCGCTTATTTCCGTATCCAGCCACTCCTGCTCTCCTATACGCACGGATAGCGGTACAACATGCAAATTTTCATGCTCCGCCAACCATTCTTTATCCACCATCGCCGTACTGTCAATTACCACCTGCAACTGTGTATTACTCATATCCGCAACGTCCTTTCCGCTCCCACAATCATGTGGCTCGGCGCTTCCGGCTACCTTGCATTCTTTTCTGAAAACAACTGGAAAAGCCGCGCAACCTCGCGTATACTGATACCAAGACAGTCTTGCCGCGGCGCTGCCTTGTTTTAGCGCGACCACGGAAGCTCTTCTTTTATCATTGTAACAAAATCACACTGGAAAAACATCTCCCATTTCACGGGAGCCCTGGCCTGTCGCCTCTCAGCGCAGCAGCCTATAACAAAAAGCGGAGGATGGTTTCATGGAAAACAATGAACGGTCCAGGCTTTTCGCTCTGGACATCGGTACGCGCAGTGTCGTGGGTCTGGTAGGCGAACGCGAAGGTCTCCAAACTCGCATTTTGGGGTATGAGCGTCAAGAACATCACACTCGTTCCATGATGGACGGTCAAATTCACGACGTGCAAGAAGTAAGCCGTATTTTGGCTTCTGTCAAGGAACGCCTGGAAGAAAGCTACGGAACCTTGACGCAAGTGTCGATCGCGGCTGCGGGCCGCGCTTTGTGCACCATTCGGTCTGAAGCTGAAATCGAAACCAATCTCAAGGGTCCCCTCAGTGCGGATGATGTACGGACCTTGGAACTCGCTGCTATCCAAACAGCGCAGCAGCAATTATCCACCTCAAAAACAATCAAAGATCCCGCCGACTACTATTGCGTCGGTTATAGCGTCATACATTACAGCCTGGATGACACGCAGCTGTCTTCTTTGATCGGACAAACCGGCAAGGTAGCCCGCGTGGAGCTAATCGCCACCTTCTTGCCCCGCCAAGTCATTGATTCGCTGCAGACAGCCGTCCAGCAAGCAGGCATGGAAATTGCGACCCTTACCTTGGAGCCTATCGCAGCCATCAATGTTTTGATTCCACCCACGATGCGCCATCTCAACCTTACCTTGGTTGACGTCGGCGCCGGCACCTCCGACGTTGCCATCACTCGGGACGGCACAGTAATTGGTTATGGCATGGTGCCTTCGGCAGGAGACGAAATCACCGAAGCTATTTCTCAACAATATTTGCTCGACTTCAATGTCGCCGAAACAGTCAAACGCTCTTTAAACGAACAAAAAGAAGTTCGTTTTCAAGATATTTTAGGGTTAGAACAAGTACTGCCAGCCGCTCAGATTACTGAGGCTATCTTGCCGCAAGTTACACAGCTGGCCAGCGATATTGCCGCTCAGATTCTAGAACTGAACACAGAGCCTCCGCAAGCCGTACTGCTTGTAGGCGGCGGTTCTCTGACGCCGCAGCTACCGCAGGTTCTGGCCCAAGCGCTAAACATGCCGCCAGCTCGCGTGGCTATCCGCCGACCGGATATGGTACAGGAAATTATGGACATTCCCGAAGCGCTGCATGCTCCAGACGCCATTACGCCTCTGGGTATTCTCAAGCTAGCTTCCGGCAATTTACTGCATTTCGTACATGTAACACTTAATGATCGCCCCTTGCGGCTCTTCAACTTGGGACAGCTGACCGTAGCCGACGCTTTGCTTGTAGCCGGCTTCGACATCCGCACGCTCAAGGGACGACCCGGCCTGGGCATCACCGTTACCGTCAACGGCCAAAAGCATTTTCTTCCCGGCAGCGCCGGAGAACCAGGAACGTTGGCGCTAAACGGGCAACCGGCCACGGTTTCGGATTTGCTCCATGATGAAGATGTTTTGACCGCCATTGCTGGCACCATCGGCTCCACACCCCAGGTCACCTTGGCGGACCTGGCCGACTTGCCTGCTGAAATGTCCTGCAGCATCAACGGGCGCAGTCATATATTTCAACCGTTGGTCGCCATCAATCAAGAGCCTGCTTCCGTACAGACCGTCCTCAATGACCGTGACGTTATCTCCTATTCGTTCCCACCCACCCTGCGCCAGGTTCTGAAACAGGCTGGGCATGAGGAAAACGACTTCCATTTCCGTTATGTTATCAACGGCCAAGAACGCACGTATACGGTCTGGCCCGAATTTTTCATCGGCCAAGACGCGGCTACGTTGGAAACACCTGTATCGAACGAAGCTGCCATTCGCATTGTCGCCAAGCAAACGCCCAAGCTGGAAGACATTCTGGGGCTTCGCGACACTTCCACTCACATCCAGGTGCAGTTTAACGGCGCCCCCTGCAAGGTTCCCACTTGCCGCCTGCGCCTTCATGTGGATGGCCGCGCCGCACAACAAGGAGAAGAAGCTCCCGACGGCAGCCATATTGAGTTTCAGCTAACAGAAGCGCTCACTCCCATCATCAGTGACGTTCTCTTAGCAGCGGAATTTGACGCCATGAAGCTGCCTTTGGGCAAAATCAGCATTCTTTGCAACGATAGAGAAGTTGAGCTTACAACTCCTGTCAAAAACGGCGACGCCATCCGCATCGAAAGCGAACCGCTGCCTACAAATAAATTTTGAGTGAAAAACACGAAGTTTGAACAGGAGAATCGGAGTCACGTGAGG
>CAZKCR010000064.1:4379-10425 GCA_964551055.1 uncultured Anaeromusa sp.
TTTTTAAAATTCAATGCCTTGCTGGGCTTTGATTCCTTTTTGATAGGGATGCTTGATTTCTCGCATTTCCGTTACTAGATCCGCTTTCTCAATCAGTTCCTCGCGGGCGTTGCGGCCAGTCAATACCAAATGCACCGTAGGGGGCTTGGCTTCCACCAAATCCAACACTTGCTCTACGGAAACCAGACCAAAGTGAACCGCATAATTTATCTCGTCCAGAATCACCATGTCCCACTCGCCGGACGTCAGTGCATTCCTCGCTTCCTGGAACGCTTCCGCCGCAGCCGCTTGGTGCGCTTCTTTTTCGTCACGCTGCTCCTGCGTCCGCTGTACAAAGCCTTCTCCCAAAGGGCGGATGACCAGCCGCGGCGCTAACGCTTCCGCAGTCTTAAGCTCGCCGTATTTCCAGTTCCCTTTAATAAACTGCAGCACCAAAATACGCAGACCCTGACCCCAGGCGCGAAAAGCCAGCCCCAACGCCGCCGTCGTCTTGCCTTTGCCATTGCCGGTGTGTACAATCACCAAACCTTGCCGTTCCTTCATCATGCCCCTCCTGCTATCTCTTTTTACACTTGATAGGCGTTAAAGCGTTCCTGAAACACTGCCAGGCCTTGGCGCGCCACAAAATCGCCAAACGATTCCTGTTCTCGTTTTTCACTTTCGAAAAAGAGAATAAATTCTTCCAGCACGCTTTCAACTTGCTCAGCCGGAATGCGGCCCTCTAAACGTTGGGCTAACACGGCCGGCAACCCGCCACCGCCCAAAAGCATCTCAAAGCCTTCTGCCGCTTTTCCTCCAACATTCACGAACACACCCTGCAAGCCAAGATCAGCCATTTGCGGACGTACGCAGGAGTTGGGACAACCGCTGACATGGATGCGCAACGGATTTCTTCCGTGCACGCGCTTCTGCAGCGACGCCAGCAACTCCGGCACCCATTCCTTGGTAGAAATAACCGCAAATGGACATACCTCCTTGCCCGGACATGTCAAGGCAAGCCCTTCCAACACTGACGGAAACGGCGTCAAGCGAAGCAAGACCGCTTCCTGCAGAATTTCCGCCTTACATGAGGATGCTAAATTCAACAACACCACATTCTGGTCGGCGCTGACATGCAACGATCCGTCGCCATAACGACAAGCCATTTTCGCTAAGGCTTCCAGCTCCTTTGATGTCATACGTCCCGCTGGCACGGCCAAGCCCAGCCAAGAACGTCCAGACTGTTTTTGCGCCTGCCACCCCAGCCAACCTGGCGCTGAAACTTGCGCCGCCTCCAAAGCAGTTCCTTTGCGCAGCAACGGCCCTGTATGGCGCAGCAGCTCTTCCAAAAAGCGCGCTTCACCCCAATCAGCCAGCAAATATTTCAAGCGGCAATGGTTGCGCCGTTCCCGGTAGCCATGCTCTTTAAAAACAGCAGCCACGCCGCGAGCGAGCGTCAGCACTTCTTCGGGACGTACAAATACGTCCAATTCCTTAGCTAATTGCGGCTGTGTCGCCAGCCCGCCGCCAACGCGCACGTGAAAGCCAAGAATGGATTCAGAACCCACTACCTTTTCCGCCGGCGAGAAGGATAGATCATTGCTTTCTCCTTGCGCCGCATAGGCAGGATGACCGCTGATGGAAATCTTAAACTTGCGCGGTAAATTGGAAAAATCACGATTGCCGTCAAAAAAGCCATCCAACTCCCTCACCAACGGCCTCACGTCAATCACTTCCCCAGGCTCAACGCCGGCCACCGGACTGGCAATGATGTTGCGCGGCCCGTCGCCAGCGGCTTGGCGTGTCGTCAAGCCGCAAGCTCCCAGCGCCGCAAACATAGCTGGCAGGTCTTCAACAGCCAACCAATGCAGCTCCAAATCCTGCCTGGTTGTAATATCGACCAAGCCTCGCCCGTAACGCTGAGCCAAGGCAGCCACGACCAAAGCTTGATCCGCCCGCATCAAGCCGCCAGGCAGTTTAATGCGCAGCATGAGCTTCTGCTCTTCCCGCGGACGCTGCACATACACCCCGTACCATTTAAGCCGCTCCCAAGCAGCCGGCGGAACAGCCGCAAACCCGTCGCGCGCATACGCAGGCAACTCTCCAAGAACCTCTAAGCCATCCTGTGCCGCCTTGATTGCTTCCACATGATTCTTGGAGGCTGCATTCATCTTTTGCACAGTATTTCCTCCTCCCAAGCAGTTCTAAGCGCAAACCTCTTTTTGCTATATATTTTCCCATGTTTCCACACAGTTGTATACGCTAAATTCCCCTTTCTATATGCTCATCAATATTTTTCATAAAAGCCCAGCACTTTCCAGCAGGATTTTTGTCCTCAAGACCGAATATTTTATATTTATTTTGTCCTCCTTTTCACCAACCAAGGAGAGTAAACATGAGCCTTTCGACCTATATTCCCGACCTACCAGAGACCCATCCCTCTAATAACGACCTGCCACATGCATACAGCCAGCTGCTAAATGGCGCTCCCTTGAAAGCGCTTGTAGTAACCAAAGACCGACTTTGGTTCAACCGCAGCTTGCAAGCTTCTTTGGATGCCTATGGTATTACTAAGCTGCAGCGCAGCCAACTATGGCAATTAGTCTGCCCCCAAGACCGTCGTTTGCTGCTATGCAGCCTTGCTAACGCCTCCCAAGCTCCAGGCATCCCTTTACAGTGCGAGCTCCGCCTGGAACTCCAGCCCCGGGAGCTTTCTTTTTTCGATGCAACTGTCGTACGGCCTGAAAGGAGCAACTCGATTTGCTTATTCCTTCAGAACCGTACCCAAGAACGCCGTCTGCAGGAACGCCTTTCTCACCGAGAAGAGCAATGGAGGCTTATTTCCACCACCTCCGAGGACGGCTTCTGGGAGTGGGATTTGCAGTTGCAACAAGGATATCTGTCGCGGCGCGGTCAGAGCCTGCTTGGTTATAAACCTGGCGAACTCTCTTTAGATCTGAATGCGGTACAGCAATACATCCACCCCTCCGATCATTCGCGATTTTACCATTGCCTAGCGGAGCACCTGACCAACCGAAAGCCTTTTTTCCACTGTGAATATCGCATGTTGGCCAAGGACCAATCTTGGCGCTGGGTACGCAGCCGCGGTTTGGCTTTTCGCAACGAAACAGGCCAATTGCTGCGCATTCTTGGTACGCTTCGAGACATTCACGAAAAACGCCTTGCCGAAGAACGCCTGCTTTTGCGCAATCGTCTATTAGCGGATCTGCACGAAATCGCCTTAGGCTTGTTGCAATCGCATACGCAACATGAACTGCTGGATGTCATTTTGGCTAAGGCTTCTTCCTTTATGAACGTGACTAACAGTCTTCTTGTTCTAGATGAAAAAGGAATTGGCCCCAAGTTCATGGCGACCCGCGGCACCTTACGTTTTCTAGAAGGTCATACTCCTTCCGCCTCTTGCAGCTTGACACAACTAATTTTGCAAAGCTCCGACGCTATTTGTATCGAAAACTATGCTGCTTGGCCCAAACGCCATCCTGATCTTCCTAGGTTAGGCGCAGCCCTGGGCATTCCACTCCGCCTTGAAGATCGCACCATCGGCGCTTTTCTCTTCTTTGCCGCCGATTCCAACCAGCACTTTTCTCCTGAGGAAATACAAGCAGCCAAACATCTGGCGGATTTAGCCGCCGCCAGTATTCGCAATACCTCGCTGGCGGCCTCATTAGAAAGAGAAGCGCAAGAACGCCTTCAAGCGGAATCAGAACTGCAGGAAAGTCAAAATCGTTACGCACAATTGCTTTCGTTACTGCCTGATGCCGTCTTCCAAATTGATCGAGAAAGTCAAATTATTTTGGATGCCAACGAGCAGTTCTCCCAGCTTCTTGGCTACACCCGCCAGGAAGTTATCGGTCAGCCTATCCTCTCTTTTGTTGACACTACAGTTCATCCCGCTTGTGAAATGGAGCACTTCTATCGGACTATTCCTGACATCGGCCCTATTCCTCGCGAGACCAGGGTGTATCTGCACAAAGACGGCTCTCAGATATATTTGGAGCGAAGCGGCTCCACCTCCCGCCACCAGGATCATTGTATCATCCTCTTTGTAGCTCGGGATGTTTCCGCGCAGCTCGCTAAGGAAGAACGCTTGCGCTACCTGGGATTCCACGATTCTCTCACTGGCCTATGCAATCGTGCGCGCTTAGAGGATATGCTCGCGGAAATGAAGAACGCTCCCGCCTTTCCCTTGGGCGTCATTCTTTGCGACTTAGATCGTTTGAAGAAAACAAACGATTCGTTAGGACATGCCGCCGGTGACTTAGCAATCATGGAGGCCGCTTCCATTCTGCGCCGCTGCTTCCGCCAAGACGATCTCATCATCCGTTTTGGCGGCGATGAATTTCTCATCCTCCTCCCGCATGTGACGCCGGAGATTGTTTCCCAAAAGTGCAAAAGAGTGATCATGGAAGCTGAAAAAGTCGCTCATCACTGGGCCTATGGTCATTTTGGCCTATCTGTAGGCTGGACCTACAACGACACAGGCTCCTTAAATCCGCAACAGCTAATCCAGCAAGCAGACCAGCAAATGTACGCGAACAAACATCGTCATGCTTAAGAAAAATTTCTGTGCGGCAACCTATGACAGGGATTGAACAAGAGTCGCGGTGACGGTACGTGAAGTACCTAACGCCGGTGCGACGGCACAGGAAGTTCCTAGTGTCCCGAGTGCCATGGATGGCACAAACGAGGGACCGCCAAGGAGGGCATAGCATCCGGTCTCCTTTAAAAGCAGCCATGGAAACATGGCAATGAGGGCTCGCTAAAAGGCCAAGCTAACAAAAACCCCAGTCGGCACACGTTGCCAGCTGGGGTTTGAAATTTTTAAGTTGCAGCTTGCTCAGCAGCGCAGCTTCAGCAAACAGCGCATCTGGCGCAGCCGCTCTTCCGCGACTCGTTCCGCCGCCTTATGGGGCGGCAATTTTTCTTTACGGGCCATCGCCAAAACGCGCCCCATATTTTCATAAATGGTCTCTACACGGCGCGTAGCCCTGTCACGCTGATAGCCCCCTGGCTGCAGTTCATCGTGAACGTTGATAACGCCGCCGGCATTAATAATAAAATCAGGAGCGTACAGAATGCCCTTCTGCTGCAATAGTTCGCCGTGATGCGCTTCTTGCAGTTGGTTATTGGCCGCTCCCGCCACGACACGACAGCGCAGACGCTCTATGGTCCGCTCGTTTAAAATGCCGCCCAAAGCGCAGGGCGCAAAAATATCGCAATCCACGTCGTAAATGACTTCCGCCGCTACCGCCTGGGCTCCGGTTTTCTCAACAACCGCTTGCACCCGTTCTTCCTGCACATCGCCTACAACCAATTTGCAGCCTTCCTTATGCAAAATCTCGCAGAGCGCCGCGCCTACATGCCCAAGGCCTTGCACTGCCACCGTTTTCCCCCGCAGGCTTTCCTGGCCCCAAACTTCTTTCGCGCAAGCCAGCATGCCCCGATAGACGCCTAATGCCGTCAATGGAGATGGATCGCCGCTGGAGCCGCGGTTTTTAAGCCCTACCACCGAGTTCGTCTCCATATGGATAAATTCCATATCCGCCGGAGCGGTCCCCACATCTTCCGCTGTAATGTACCGTCCACCCAAGGTCTCTACAAACCTGCCAAAAGCACGCCACAATGCCTCGCTCTTGTCTTTTGCCGGATCACCAATAATGACGGCCTTGGCACCGCCCAGATTCAACCCGGCAGCAGCATTCTTGTACGTCATGCCCCTGGCTAGACGCATCGCATCCTGAATCGCATCTTCTTCATGCTCGTACGGCCACATGCGCGTACCGCCCAGCCCAGGCCCCAAGGTAGTGTCGTGAATGCAAATAATGGCTTTCAAGCCGGATTGGGGCTCATAGCAAAACACAAGCTGCTCATATTGACCGCGCGCCATTTTACCGAAGATCTGCATAATCCCGCCCCCTTTATGAAACGTCGGAAAATACTGTTATCTCTATATTGGACAACGACAACGCAAATTCCTTTTTTGAACAAAAGTAACAGGAGAGCTCGAGGGGATAGGATTGAACAAGAGAATCGGAGAACCGGAGGG
>CAZKCR010000065.1:0-10256 GCA_964551055.1 uncultured Anaeromusa sp.
TTCTACAGGTGTTTCTGCGGCAGCTTCCGCCGCAGCTTCTTCTGTAGATGTTTCGGTAGCTTCGGTTGATGCAGAGGCATCTTCCATCTGCACCAAGCGCAGCAATTCTTCCGCTTCCAGCGTTTCTTTTTCTATCAACGCCGCAGCAATGACATGCAGCTGTTCAATGTTTTCGCGAAGAATGCTTTCTACACTGGTGTAGGCTTCTTCCATCATCTTGCGGACTTCCTTGTCGATGGAATGAGCTACTTCCTCGCTGTAGTTGCGATCCCGGGAAATATCACGGCCAAGGAACACTTGCTCTTGCTTCTTACCAAAGGCGATAGGTCCCATGGTTTCGCTCATGCCGTATTCGCAAATCATTTTGCGAACCAACTCAGTAGCCCGTTCGATATCGTTTTGCGCCCCTGTGCTGATTTCATTCAACACTACGGCTTCAGCCACACGACCGCCCAAGAATACTTTTAGCTGCGCTAATAATTCTGAGCGCGTTGCATAGTAACGATCTTCCTTAGGCAGCATCAGCGTATAGCCGCCGGCGCGTCCCCTCGGAATAATCGATACCTTGTGCACTGGATCTGTATGATCCAGCAGCATGCCCACCAGCGCATGGCCTGCTTCATGGTAGGCGGTGAGTCGTTTTTCCTTGTCGCTGATGACCCGGCTCTTACGCTCCGGCCCAGCCACGACACGCTCCACTGCTTCTTCCATTTCGCCCATTTCCACGCGTTTCTTATTGCGTCGCGCCGCCAATAGCGCCGCTTCATTCACTAGGTTGCTCAAATCCGCCCCAGTAAAACCAGGCGTCCGGCGAGCCAGCACATCCAGATCCACTTCTTTAGCCAAAGGTTTGCCCTTAACATGAACTTTGAGAATTTCTTCTCGACCTCTGACATCCGGACGGTCTACGACAATCTGCCGGTCAAAACGCCCCGGACGCAACAGCGCCGGATCCAGAATATCCGGACGGTTGGTAGCGGCAATAATGATAATGCCTTCGTTGACGCCAAAGCCGTCCATCTCGACCAGCAATTGGTTTAGTGTCTGCTCCCGTTCGTCGTGACCGCCGCCCAAGCCGGCGCCGCGCTGACGCCCTACGGCGTCAATTTCATCAATAAAGACAATGCAAGGCGCATTCTTCTTGGCTTGTTCGAAAAGATCCCGCACCCGGGACGCACCCACGCCGACAAACATTTCCACAAAGTCGGAGCCGCTAATGCTAAAGAAAGGCACGCCTGCTTCACCGGCTACCGCCCGCGCCAGCAACGTTTTACCGGTACCGGGAGGTCCAAAAAGCAGCACGCCTTTCGGAATCCGAGCGCCCAAATCATTGAACTTTTTCGGATGCTTAAGAAACTCCACAACCTCTTCGAGCTCCTGCTTGGCCTCATCGGCGCCAGCTACATCCTTAAAGGTCACCTTGATCTTTTCGTCGCTGTGCAGCTTAGCTCGGCTTTTGCCAAACGACATCACCCGATTGCCGCCCCCCTGGGTTTGCTGCATGATGAAGAACCAAACCCCAATCAACAACAGCATAGGCAAAATGGACGAGAAAATAGTTGTCCACCATGGCGGCTGCGGCGGCTGTTCCGCCTTGATTTCAATATTCTTGGACCGCAGGGTGTTAATCAACGTCGGATCGTCTGGCGTTACTGTCGTAAACTCCGTACCATCCTTCAGCTTACCACGAATCGTATTTTCCACTATCGTAACTTTTTCCACCTTCTGCTCGTCCACCTGGCGCAGGAACTGGGTGTAAATAATTTCCTGCTTATTCGTCGTCTTCGACGAATAGTAGTCGATGATGGAAATCGCGATAATGATGATGAGCAGGTAAAAACTCACATTCCGGAAAAATTTATTCAATCGTAGCCCTCCTCTCATTGGAGCGCACACAGCTGTTCACTTTGGCCTCCATAGACATTAATTATATCATCAACCGTTTCTGCGGACAACAAAAAGAGCCATCTGCTCATGCATAAATCGCAGGTTTCAAGATGCCAATAAAAGGCAAGTTGCGATATTTTTCCGCATAATCCAGTCCATAGCCGACAACAAATTCATCCGGCACTACAAAGCCGTTATAATTAACTTCCAAATCCACCTTGCGGCGTTCCGGCTTATTCAACAACGTGCAAATGCGCACACTAGCAGGCTGACGGGATTTGATATTATCCACCAGGTAGCTTAAAGTCAGACCCGAATCAATGATATCTTCTACAATCAGCACATGCTTACCAGCCACTTCTTCATCCAAATCCTTTAAGATACGCACTATTCCGCTGGAAGAAGTAGAGGTTCCATAGCTGGATACCGCCATGAAGTCGATCATCACCGGCACGGCTATTGCCCGGGCCAAATCGGCCATAAACATAACAGCACCGCGCAGCACGCCAATCATCAAGATTTCCTTTCCTGCATATTCCTTGCTGATTTCCTCTCCCAGTTCGCGGACGCGCTGCTGCAACTGCTCTTCGCTTAGCAGAACGCGTTCAATGTCTTGCAACATAACCTTCTAATTCCTCCTACATCATTGAGTATCTCTTTGCAGCCGCACATACAGCTGCTTGCCCAAGCCGATTGCTCGAGCATCCGCCCGCAGGCCAACTACCCAAAGAATCCCTTGGGCATCACACAAAAGCGGCAACTGGTCGCGCTGCGCCTGCGGCACTTTGGCATCAATTAGATAATCCTTTAGTTTTTTGCGTCCTCCCATACTGGCCGGACGAAACGCATCGCCTGGCTGCCGAAAGCGCACCAGCAAAGGCGGTTCTACCTCATCCCAAGCCAATGACAGAGCCGTCACGTCCGCAGCCTCGCCAAAGGCAAGCCAAGAAGTTTCCAACCGGCTGCCGTCCGGTAAAATCGCTACACCCGGCACGGTTACCTCGCACTGCCAGCCCGCGCCTTCTGGCTGCCCTTTGGTGTCTGCAGCCAATGTCTCCAGTACCAGACAGTCATAGTCTTTGCGAACTTGCCAGCCTCCAGGCAGTACTTGTACGGCGCCAGTTCGCCCTTCAGATGCCAACTTTAAGAGATTTTCCACATGTACAAAGCAGATTCCTGTCAAGGCTCCTCGTTTTTTTTCTAAAACCTGCCTCCACAGTTCCCGTTGCACCGCCGGATGATACTCTGCCAAAGCAAGCAACTGCACCTGGCAGGAATTTTCCAGCCAAAAAACACATCGTTCCTGCGCCTTTAGCGCCTCTTGACGAACAAAATCGTGTTCCTCGCGAATAATATCGGCTGTCCGTGTTACCGCCGCTACAATTCCCGGATTATAATCCCTCAAATTAGGCAACAAGTGATGCCGGATGCGATTGCGCAAATACTTATCTTTTAAATTACTTTCATCCAGCCGCGGTTTTAAGCCTTGTTCGCTACAGTACTCTTCAATCTCATGACGGCGCACCTGCAAAAATGGCCGTACAAGCAGCGCCTCCTGCTCCGCCATAGCTGCCAACCCTTCCGCGCCTGCGCCGCGAAGCAGATGCAAAAGAAATGTTTCCGCTTGATCGTCCGCATGATGCCCGAGAGCGATATACGACGCCCCCATAGCTCTGGCGGTCTCGAGAAGCCACTGATAGCGCAAACGCCGAGCTGCATCCTGCGACGACCCGCCATGTTCCTTCAAATAACCTGGCACATCAATCGCCACTGCCTGATAAGGAAGCTGCTGCTGCCTGCAAAACTCAGCCACAAACCGCTCATCCGCTGCCGAAGCTTCGCCACGAAAGCAATGATCCACATGGGCCACTGCCAAGCGAAATCTCTGCTCTTCTGCCAGGTGTTGCAGCACATGCACCAGCGCCAGAGAATCAGGACCGCCTGAGCAGGCGGCCAACACCAGCGATTGTGGAGGAAACAATTGCCGTCGCTTACACCAAGAGCGCACTTTAGATAGCAGCATGCTTGGCCGCCTCCTTTCCGCTGCGCCGCAGCATGCGGATCAACGCCGAGCTTAAAAACAGACCAAAAGCAATAGCTCCGGCAATCAACAACATGCGCACCGCCATAGAGCCTGCTTCGGCATAGGTTCCTTCCACTAAAAGGCGCATGGTATGATAGGCTTCCGCCCCCGGCACCAAGGGAATAAAACCCGTAACAATATAGACAGTGGCTGGCTTATGCGTGCGCCGCGCCAGCCACTCGGCAGTCAGCCCCAAGGCCAGACTGCCAAAAAAAACCGCCGCCACCAGTTTGCCTCCCGCCTGGCTTACAGCAAACATCACCGCCCAGCACAACGCACCGCCCACGCCGCTCCACAAGAGCGCCGACTGAGGAATGCGGCAAAGAATGCCAAAGGCTGCAGACATCAAAAAACACGACAATAACCGCAATAAAAAGATCTCCATCTTTACCCCCCCATGCGCATTGGCAAGGCCAGTACAAGAATAACCCCCATGGCTACAGCCACCGCTGTAAGGGCTGCTTCCAAAATTCTAGCGGCGCCGCTCATTAAGTCCCCCGCCAACAAGTCTCGCAGCGCATTAGTAATAGCCACCCCTGGCACCAGCGGCATCAGACCGCCGACAATGATAAGGTCCCGGCTCAGTTCCTCCCAGGCCCGACCCAGCCAAGCCCCTAAAAAAGCCACCACCATAGCGCCGACTAAATCAAGCGTAAAAGGCGCCGCATGATACTTAGTCA
Source organism: uncultured Anaeromusa sp. (assembly GCA_964551055.1). Lineage (GTDB taxonomy): Bacteria > Bacillota > Negativicutes > Anaeromusales > Anaeromusaceae > Anaeromusa. The sequence goes on from CAZKCR010000065.1 coordinate 4,651, forward strand.
GCCAAGACAGCAGCCAGCGCATGCCGGCAGCCACAAAAAAAGCAGCCACTCCCTCTTCCAGCGTGCCGCCCAAAAGCAACACAGTCGGTCCGCCCACTAAGCCGGCTGCACAAGCCAAAAGCCAAACTGCCACAGCCCTATTCTCCCGCGCAATACGCTGCAAAAGCGCCGTCGCCTGTTGGGGCGTCGTTCGCCCCTCTTCTAAACGGCGAGCCACTGCATTTACTTTATGAATCCGGTCTAAATGGATGCTTCGCGCTCCTACACGGCAAATTCGAGTTATGCACTGCCCGTCGGCCGCCTCTACCTCCAACACCAAACCAGTATGAAGCACAAGACTTTCAGCCCGTTTCGCGCCGCAGGCTAAGGCGATTCGTTCCATGGTTTCTTCCACGCGATAGGTTTCCGCACCGCTTTTGAGCAGCTCTTCCCCAGCCAAGACCGCTAAAGAAGCAATATCCTTGCTTTCCATTTTTGCTCCTCTCAGAACCATCAACAACTCCTTGCCCGCTTACGGCACAAACAGAAAAAGAGCATTTTTGCAAATGCTCTTTGCTCTTACCAGTTTCCTTATTCGCCGCGACGCGCTCCACGACCGCCCCGCTTTGATTCTGTGCTACGTTTAAGTTCCGACAGTCGTTCATCGCTGTCTTTGAGGAATTTACTTAGTTTGTCTTCAAAGGTTACTGTAACCGGACGATGCGGGCGCCGGTTATCGTGAAAACCGCCCGGACGACGCGGCGGCGGCGCACTGGGTGCTACGCTGGGAGCCGCAGGCGGCGGATTCAAGCGCTTTACCGACAAGCCTATTTTCCCGCGTTCATCAATAGAAAGCACCTTAACTTTGATGCGATCCTGCTCTTTCAAAAAGTCACGCACATCGCGCACATATACATCCGCAACCTCAGAAATGTGGATAAGGCCCACTTTGCCTTCCGGCAACTCAACAAATGCGCCGAAGTTAGTGATACCTGTGACCACTCCTTCAACCACGCTGCCTACTTCGATGGCCATACTGTTATATGCTCCCCCTTAAATGATCGCTTGTTTTAGGCATGTCGCCAAATATTATGTTCTCATTATACCTGTCCGCTTTCCAGCATGTCAAGGGAACTGCACGGGAAATAAACCGGTAGCAAGCCTTCTGCTCTACAAATACGCTCTTGCCGCTCACCGGCGAGGCGCTGCTAAGTATAGCGCTTCTTCCGGCTTAGCCAAGCCCAATTCTTCTCGCGCAAGTTTCTCTATGTATTCCGGCGTCTGCAGACGATTTTTTTCCTCTAATAAAGCCTGGCGCTGCTGCTGCAATTGCTCCAGCCGCACTTCTGCCGCCGCCCGCTCCTTGCGCACTTCAGAAAGTTGTTGGTAATGCCCGCCGATCAGGTAAATACCATACAAAACCAGGGCGCCGGCAAGCAGACGAAACCCAGACAGTTTTCGGGTCCGGGTTTTCACCATATGCTGCACCTCCATTTCTGCTCCTGCAATATAAGCCTTTTTTTCTATTCGCCGCCGCCAAGCATTTTCCTGTCATTTCCTTATAAATTTCTCGCACCGTTCAGACTTCAAACTTACGTACGCCTTCTTCCAATCCTTCCGCCAACTTCCGCAAGCGCAAGGACGTATCCGCCATTTCCTGCACAGCGGCGGCCTGTTGCTGTGCCGTCGCCGCTATTTCGCCCACATCGTTGCCGCTTTCCTCGGCAAGCTCCTTTACTTCCTGCACTTGGTTTTGCGTTTCTATACACAGTTCGTTCTGGCGGGATGCCTCGCTGCGAATATTGCCTGCCGCTGTATGAACCTGCGCCACAGCATCAACAATGTTCAAAAAAGCCTCCCGGCTTTGCAACGCCCCTGCCACCCCTTCTTCCATAAGTGCAAAACTGCCCTCCATCGTTTCCAGCGTCTGCACAGTACTGGCTTCAATGGCGGTAATAATATGCATGATGTTGCCGCTCGCCTCATCGGATTGCATGGCCAATTTGCTGATTTCTCCTGCTACTACGGCAAAACCTCGTCCCGCCTCGCCAGCGCGTGCCGCTTCAATAGCCGCATTCAAGGCCAACAGCTTGGTAGAACTGGCAATATTACGAATCAACTGGGTAATTTGACTGATAGACTGGGCATTCTCGGATAATGCCGCTGCATATTGCCGAGTTTGCTGCACCGTCTTTTTAGTCTCTTCTAATTGAGATACCGTTTGAAACAGTACCGTCTGACCATCGCGAGCTAATTCGGAGCAGCGCCTCCCCTTTTCCTCTGTAACATGCCCCAAGGACACGATTTCCTGAGAACGACGCGTTATTTCCGCCAATCTCTCCGCCGCATTTAGCACAACGCTTTTTTGCCCTTCCAAACGGGAGGCAATTTCTTCTACAGACTGCGCCATTTGCTTACTTCCCTCTTGTCCTTGTTCCAACGCAGTTTCTAAAAAAGAAGCAGATGTCAGTACGGCTCCCGACGACTTCCGAGTTCCTCGCACAACTTGCTGTAAATTTTCTGTCATGGCATTAAACGCCGCCGCCAATTCTCCCAATTCATTCTTAGACACACAGGCTGCGCGCGCCGACAGTTTTCCTCGCCCGACTTCTTCTACTCCTCGCATCAATGTTTGCATGGGCTGCAAAGTCCGCCGCACCGCCCAAAGACCTCCCGCCAAAAAACAGACAACCAGCAGTCCAATACCCCAGACAGTGCGACGCACCATTTCTCGGCTTTGCTCCAGCGCCATGTCTTTAGGATACAAAGAAACGACAACCCAGTCGGTGTTAGCAACTGGCCGATAAGACAAAAAATAGTCTTGCCCCCGTACTTGCGTTTCCAGATTTCCTGTTTTTTGCTCCAGCACCTGCGTGTAAAACGCTTCTGCCAACGGCTGCCTTTCTTTTACCGCTTCCGCATTGCCAGGATGAAAGAGCGGCACTTTTTCTTGGTTCAGCACTACAATTCCATAACCAGGATTTTCCGAGAGCACTCGCTCCAACAGTACTTGCAGGTTTTGCAGCGGCAGTACCACTCCTAAAAGACCAATGGTCTCTCGGCCCTCGCCCTGAATAGGCACCGCGCCGACTACGCCCAACTGTCCGGCGCCTTTGCTGACCACTGGTTCTGACATAACTACATTGCCGTTCATAACTTCTTGAAAATAGCGGCGTTCCGCCACATTTTGCAACCCCAGACGGTCAGTACGCCATACTTGCTTACCGGTTCGGTCCGCTACAAAGAGTAATTCATTGCCGCCGTAATACGGCTGGACAAGCTTCAAATAACGCTCCAAACGTTTGGCATCCAAACTGCGAATTTCCTCATCGCCGCTTGTAACTAGCAAGAAATTTCGTTTATTTTGTATGTACCCACCCACATCGTTAGCCACGCGATCCGCAATTTTATCATTGTTCTCAACTGCTGCCTTAGTCAAAGCATCGGCAGAACTAGCGGCAAAATAGACGCCAGCGACGACCAACGGCACTAAACAAGTTAATAAAAGCAACAACACTGCCTGCGTCGACAATGAATGCCAAGATATTTTAGGCGAGTTCAGTCCCTGACGACTTAGTCTCCTCTTTTTCACCCATTGTTTCCCGCTTTGAAGCCAGTTTGTCAAGTGGCTCACCATGGAATCTCCTCCATTTAACTTTTTTTTAACAGTAGTCCCAGAGATTGCGGAAGCCGCCTTGTACAAGGCGGCTTCCATAATCTATTCCATTGTGATCAACCAATATTCTTAGTGATTAGTCACGCCGCGACGTCGGCGTAAAATTTCTACAGGCAGCGTAAAGAGCAAATTCATCGCCAAAACCGAGAGGATCAGCAACGCGCCGATGCCATTGGCAATATCTACGCGGTCAGGCACCAATCCAACCCCCATGACATACCACATATGCACAGCCAGCGTCTCGCCGGCAGCCAAAAGATCCGGATCCATCATATGTCTCGAGACAGTGGTACCGGCAGTAAAAATCAGAATTGCCGTTTCCCCAATCGCCCTGCCAGCAGTTAAGGTAATGCCTGTTACAATGCCAGGCATCGCATTCGGCAAAACTACCTTCCAGATAGTCTGCCACTTAGTAGCACCCAGAGCCAGCGACGCCTCACGATAATATTGCGGCACCGTACGCAGCGACTCCTCCGTCACCCTCACCAGCACCGGCAAATTCAGCAGCATCAAAGCCAATGAACCGCCAATGATACTAAAGCCCAACCCTAAAATGTTGACAAAAATAATCATACCGAACAACCCCAAGACGATGGACGGCACCGTCGCCAGGCTTTCCGTGCTCAAGCGCACCAAATCGGTAATCTTGTTGTTTCCGGCGTATTCTGCCAGATAAATACCGGCGCCCACCGCCAAAGGCACTGAAAAGAGCATGGACAAGCCTAAAATGTAAAATGTGTTGAAGAATTGCGGTCCTACGCCGCCGCCAGCGGTAATATCACTGGGCTTGCCAAAGATAAAGTCAAAACTGAGCACCGGCAGCCCCTTATACAGCATATACCCCAAAAAAGCCGCCAAAATACCGATAATCAAAAAGCCAGCCGCCCAAAGAATCGCTGTCGCTAATTTGTTTTGCCACTGTGCTGACATCAAGCCATCCTCCTCTGCGCCATACGGCGAATCAGTAAAATCATGCCCAAAGACATAAGCAAAAGCACCAAGGCCATTAAAAACAAGGAATTCCCCCAGGCGGACCCAAAAGGCGTGTTCCCCATTTCCACAACAATTTCACTGGGCAATGTAGACGTCGGCATAAACAGCGACTTGGCAAGCTGCGGCGTATTGCCGATTACCATTTGCACCGCCATGGTCTCTCCTACCGCGCGCGCCATGGCCAAAATGACCGAGGTTAAAATTCCCGGCAACGCCGCCGGAACCAATACCCGCCAAATGGTTTGCCAACGTGTAGCCCCCAGCGCCAGCGATGCCTCTTCCAACGAACGCGGCACAGCCTGCAGGGCGTCTTCGGAAATGCTAATTACTGTAGGCAAGATCATAATGGCTAAGATGGCTCCAGCCGTAAACAAACCGAAACCGGTGCTAAGATGAAAAAACTCCCTTACAAAAGGCACTACCACCGTCAAGCCGATAAAACCGTAAACAACTGAGGGAATAGCCATATATAGTCCTACTGCAGGCTTCAAAATATCCCGCAGCCACTTGGGAGCGACCTTGGCCATAAAAACAGCGCCGCCCAATCCTAAAGGAGCGCCCAAGACCACCGCCAATATCGTTACATATACAGAGCCAAGAATAAAACTTAACGCGCCATAAGCGCCTTCCACCGGGTCCCACTTAGAGGAAAAGAAAAATTCCCAAGGACTTACTTCTAAAAAAGTCTGCAAGCCTTGCTGTCCCACAAAAAGAATAATTGAAGCAATAATAACAGTCATCAGCAACGCGCTGACGAAAAAGAAATAGCGAACATAGCGATCATATCTCAGACGGCCTTCATGTCCTTGATTACTCATCGTCTCCAACTCCACAGCTTCCATTTTTCTCGCTCCTGTCGTCTTCATTACTACTGACTTATTACGTTTATTATAAGAAGAATGCTCCTTCTCTGTGTTAATCCATTGTTAAGTTCTTGTTAAAAAGACAAACAAAAAAA
>CAZKCR010000066.1:0-10199 GCA_964551055.1 uncultured Anaeromusa sp.
AGTTCTTTTTTATGGCCGCTTACGGTTGAAAATGATCCTTCATTGCCATCACAGCAGCAAAGGCATGTTCCGCCGCGTTCAACGTCCTCTCCAGATCGCTTTCGCTGTGAGCAGCCGAGACAAACGCCGCCTCAAACTGCGAAGGAGCCACATAAACCCCTTGCGCCAGCAGCGTGTGGAAATACGTCCGAAAAGCGTCCAGGTCAGCCTGCTGAGCGGTCCGATAGTCCAGCACAGGCCCTGCATGGAAGAAGAGGCCGAACATCCCGCCCAAATGACAGGTGCTCACAGGCAGCGCGTATTTAGCCGCCCTACCATACAGCCCCTGCGCCAAGGTCGCTGTCTTTTGAGACAGCTCATCATAAAAGCCTTTAGTCTCCATCAGCAGACGTAGCGTAGTAATGCCGGCGGTCATCGCCAGAGGATTGCCGCTCAGCGTACCCGCCTGATAAACAGGTCCCGCAGGAGAGATGCACTCCATAATATCCTTGCGCCCGCCATAAGCACCTACAGGCAAGCCGCCGCCAATAATTTTACCCAAACAAGTCAAGTCCGGCTTAATGCCGTATACGCTTTGCGCTCCGCCCAAAGCCACCCGGAAACCGGTCATGACTTCGTCGAAAATCAACAAGGCGCCGTATTTGCTGGTCAAATCCCGCACGCCCTGCAAATAGCCGTCACGCGGTAGCACCATGCCCATATTACCAGCCACTGGTTCAATAATAACGGCGGCAATTTCCTGCGGGTTGGCTTCAAAGGCAGTAGTTAATGCCTGCAGATCGTTATATTCTACGGTCAGCGTGTTGCCAGCCACTTCGCCGGTCACGCCAGGACTGTCCGGAACTCCCAAAGTAGCCGCGCCGGAGCCGGCTTTGACCAGCAAGCTGTCATGGTGTCCATGATAACAACCGGCAAATTTAACGATTTTGCTGCGCCCTGTAAAGGCCCTAGCCAAACGCAGCACGCTCATCGTTGCTTCTGTGCCGGAGTTGACCATACGCACCAACTCCATGGACGGCACGCAATGCCGCACCATTTCCGCCAGCTCGGTTTCCAACAGCGTCGGCGCACCGTAACTGGTGCCTTTCCGAATCGCTTTCTCTAGCGCTTCGGTAACCTGCGGCTGAGCATGGCCCAAAATCATCGGCCCCCAGGAGCCAATGTAGTCAATATAGCGATTGCCGTCAATGTCTTCTATATAGGCGCCTTGCGCCTGGGCAATAAAAGGAGGCGTCCCACCAACACTGCGAAACGAGCGTACCGGGCTGTTCACTCCTCCGGGAATACAGGTTTTAGCTGCGGCAAAGGCTTCTTGGGATCGCTGCAAAGAAAAGCTCATGCTACTACCTCTCCTTTATTCACTGATTTTCTTGCAGCCATTTAGCTGCGTCCATGGCATGGTACGTAATAATAATATCCGCTCCGGCTCGTTTCATCGAAACCAGTGTTTCCAAAACGATTTTCTTTTCGTCAATCCAGCCCTGCTGCGCTGCTGCTTTGACCATGGCGTATTCGCCGCTGACATTATATGTTGCCAAAGGCAGCAAATAGGTATCTTTGATCTGGCGCACAATATCCAAATACGCCAACGCCGGCTTGACCATCAGAAAGTCGGCTCCTTCTTCCACATCCAGAGCGGCTTCCCGTAATGCTTCTCTGGCATTGGCTGGATCCATTTGATAACTGCGGCGGTCCCCAAATTGCGGCGCTGAATCCGCAGCGTCCCGGAAAGGACCGTAATAGGCTGAAGCGTATTTGACAGCATAGCTCATGATAGACACCTGCGTAAAACCGCCGTCATCCAACGCCTCGCGAATGGCCTTTACCCGACCGTCCATCATATCTGAAGGGGCGACAATATCCGCACCGGCTTGAGCCTGGCTGACCGCCACCTTGGTCAAAAGAGCCAGCGTCGGATCATTATCCACCGTTTCGCCTGCCAGCAGGCCGCAATGACCGTGGCTGGTGTATTCACATAGACAGACATCGCCAATGACCACCATCTCCGGCAATACTTTTTTAATCGCCGTCATCGCCTGCTGTACAGGCTGCTGCAAATCCCAGGCGCTGCTGCCTTGTTCATCTTTATAAGAAGGCAGTCCAAAAAGCAGTACCGAGCGAATGCCCAGCTCCCAGGCCTCTTGCGCCACTAGCACCGCCTGATCCACCGACAAGTGGTACTGTCCCGGCAACGATGGAATTTCCTTTTTGATCTTTTCTCCCGGCACTAGAAACAACGGATATACCAAATCCTCTACGTGAAGCACCGTCTCCCGTACCATGGCGCGCAAACCTTCGCTAACGCGCAGTCTCCGAGGACGCAAATACGGATGGAACATGAATTACATCTCCTCGCCGTAAAATGTAAGGATGGCTTCAGCCAATCCTTTAATTGTGTATTCGCCTGCCATAACATCCGGCTCGATGCCGTGTTCTAAACAAGTCTCCGCCGTGATGGGACCAATGCAAGCTATCTTAGTTTTCTTCAATAAGGCCGGGCCTTCTGCTCCCAAGAGCTTCAATAAGTTAGTCACTGTCGAAGAGCTGGTGAAGGTTACCCATTGAAACGCACCAGCCTCCAAAGAAGCCTTTAGCGCTTCGCCGTCCGCCTGAGCCGTCACTGTACGATACGCAGGCACGACATCCACCGACAGCCCCTGGTCCCGCAGCTGTTCCGGCAAGAGTTCCCTTGCTACAGTAGCTCTGGGAATCAGAACGCGCATACCGGGCTTCACTTTTCCCTCCAGGGCTTCAATAATGCCTTCCGCTCGAAACTCCACTGGCACTAAGTCCGCTTGAATGCCGTAAGCCGCCAGTTTGCTCGCCGTCGCTACGCCAATAGCCGCTACTTTAGCGGCTGCCAGCGCCCGGGCGTCTTTGCCTTGCTCCGCCAAACGGTTGAAGAAATACTCTACGCCGTTAACACTGGTAAAAATAAGCCAGTCATAACTTTGCAGCTCCTGAATAGCCGCATCCATTAGTTCATAACTTTCAGGCGGTTGGATTTGAATGGCCGGCGCCTCTACGCATTGAGCGCCTAATTCTTCCAGGCGCGCTGTAAGCAAGCTGGCCTGTTCCCGCGCCCGCGTCACCAAAACCTTCTGCCCGAACAAAGGCCGCTGATCAAACCAAGCCAGCTCATCTCGCAGGGAAACCACATCCCCTACCAGAAAAATCGCTGGCGGCGTCAAGCCCTTTGCCGCCACGTCGGCTGCCGCCGTCGCTACGGTAGTCACCAACACTTCCTGCTCCGCTTTGGTACCCCAGCGAATTACCGCTGCCGGCGTCTCGCCGCTGCGGCCATGCTCCATTAGCTTAGTCGTAATATGGGGCAGATTTTCCACGCCCATCAAAAAGACCAATGTATCTGTACCGGTGGCCAGTTTATCCCAACGCATAGAGGATTCCCCTTTGGTAGGATCCTCATGACCAGTCACTACCGCAAAGGAAGTGGCAATACCGCGATGGGTAACAGGAATGCCCGCATAAGCAGGAACCGAGATAGCCGAAGTAATGCCAGGCACAATTTCAAACGGAATGCCTGCAGCCCGCAAGGTCAGCGCTTCTTCGCCGCCACGGCCAAACACAAAGGGGTCTCCGCCTTTAAGACGGACTACCACCTTGCCTTCTTTCGCCTTATCCACCAAAAGCTGGTTAATATCCTCCTGACGCATGGCGTGATTACTGGAGGCCTTACCCACGTAAATAAACTCCGCGTCTTTTCTGGCATGACTAAGAAGGCGCTCATCAGCCAGGCGATCATACACTAAGACTTCCGCTCGCTGAATGAGTTCCAAGCCGCGCACACTAATCAATTTATAATCTCCAGGTCCGGCTCCGACCAAATACACTGTTGGCTGTGTCATCTATACTCCCTCGCTTTGCATCAATTCCGCTAAAATCTCTTTACCGCCTGCAGCCAATAGCTGCTTGGCCAAGGCAACGCCCAGCTGCACCGCATCTTCGTTACGCCCTGTTTTTTGCGCTTTCAAGCATTCTTTGCCATCCAAAGTCAAGATAACCGCAGTAACCGTCAGCTGACCTTGGTCTTCCTGCGCATATACGCCGACCGGAACCTGGCAGCCCCCCTCTACTTCCCGCAAAAAGGCCCGTTCCGCTTCCGCAGCTACTCGCGAAGAGCCGTGATTCAAAAATTCTAGTAACGACAGCACTTCGTTATCAGCAGCCCGCGCTTCCACAGCCAAACAGCCTTGTCCTACTGCAGGCAAGCAGACTTCCGGTTTCAAAATTTCTGCGATTTCTTGGCTCCAGCCCAAGCGCCTCAAGCCAGCTGCAGCCAAAACAATAGCATCCAGTTCTCCTGTATGGACTTTTTTCAAACGCGTATCCAAATTGCCTCTCAGGTCAACCATCTTTAAGTCCGGTCGCAACCGCAAAAGCTGCGCTTTGCGCCGCAGGCTGCTCGTGCCCAAAGTAGCGCCCTGGGGCAATGCTTCTAAAGAAGCGTACTTCCGACTTACTAAGGCATCGCCCGCATCCGCCCGCTCCGTAATGGCCGCCAGGCATAAACCTTCAGGCAACTCTGTCGGCATATCTTTTAAGCTATGTACCGCCAAGTCGATCTGCCCGCTGAGCATTTCCACTTCCAATTCTTTCGTAAACAAGCCCTTGCCGCCAATCTTGGCCAAAGGAACATCTAATACTTTATCGCCTGTCGTAACAATTCGTTTTAATTCTACTTCCAGTCCGGCATGCTCCTGGCGCAGACGTTCTGCAATGTATTCCGCCTGCCAAAGAGCCAGTTTACTGCCTCGCGTACCGATAACAAGCCTTTGCCTCACAATGTTTCCCCTCTCCTATTGCGTCCAATTTAAACAATTCTCGAATGGCTTCCAGATAGTATTCTTCCTGCTCACTGCCTGCAGCTTGATTGAGGCGAACCATGGGATCCCGCAACATTTTGCGAATAATCATGCGCGACATGCTTTCCATGATTTTCATCTCTTCCGGCGGCAAATCCGGCAATTTCGTCAGAGCGCGTTTCATTTCCCGCTGACGAATATGCTCCGCTTTATCCGCTAAGCGCGCCATAACCGGCTGAAAGGACAAATACCGGAACTTGGCCACAAGCTCAGCTAACTCTTTTTCAATAATCTCCTCCGCGGCTTTTGCCTCCTGCTCTCTTAGACGCAGGTTGGATTCAACAACCGCTTCCAAATCATCAATATTGTATAAGGTCACCCCTTGAATAGCCGCCGTCTCCGGCTCTACATCCCGCGGCACGGCAATATCGATCAGTACAATCGGACGCCCCTGACGCTTCGGCATAATGTGCGCCATATCCCAGGCCCGAATCATATAATGCGGCGCACCGGTGGAAGTAATGATAATGTCCGCATCGACGGCACGCTGCAAAAAAGATTCAAAGGGGACGGCCTCGCCATGAAAACGTTTAGCCAAATCTACCGCCCGCTCATAGCGCCGATTGGACACAAACACAGTCTGCACGCCGCTAGCCACCAAATGCTTGGCGGTCAATTCCCCCATTTCCCCAGCGCCCAACAGCAAGACTTTCACTTTCTCCATCTCGCCACAAACGCTTTTAGCCATTTCAACGGCAGCATAACTCACTGATACGGCATTATAGGCAATGCGAGTCACGGTCCGCACTTTTTTACCTACCGTAATCGCTCGGTGAAAGAGCGTATTCAACACAGTACTGGTAGTACCTGCATCTCTCGCCATAGAGTACGCTTTTTTAACTTGGCTCAAAATTTGTCCTTCGCCGATTACCAGCGAATCCAAGCTGGATGACACTCGGAACAGATGATTAATGCAGTCTTGATCACAATGATAAAAGACATAATCATCCGGGCGCTGCTGCCCTGTGGCCATGCGCGTCATCACCTCTTTTAGAGGTTCATAGGCTTCTTCCGCATCCTCGACGACGGCATATAACTCCGTCCGGTTACAAGTAGAAAGCCACACACATTCTTCGACAATCTCCTGATCTCTAAGGCGCCGTAATGCCAGGCGCAACTGCTCCTCGGAAAAGGAAAAGCATTCCCGCACCTCAACTGGCGCGGTTTTATGATTGAGTCCCAATACCACTAGCTGCATGTCGAATCCGTTCCTCCGCCTCTTTCAAATTTCCAGACCTTAACTCGTCCAGCACTTCGTCAGTCAAAGCCAACCGCCAAAAAAGCTCTCGCTCACTGGACGTGGCAAAATACTCTTTCATTTCCTCTCTAATGCGTCCTAACAACAAAAGCAGTTCCTCATATTCCGGCCCATAGAGTGCTTCCAGCTCTCGCCGCAGCTTGCGCACTAACGCAGGGCTTTGCCCGCCTGTTGAAACAGTCAGCAGCAAATCTCCTCGGCGCACCAGCGCAGGAAGACTGAAATTCCCTTCTTCCGGTCCATCCGCTACATTGACCAGCTTCCCTCGTTCTCGAGCTTCTCTGGCCACGGTTTGATTTACCTCACGCCGATTGGTCGCGCAAAACACAAGCGAAAAAGTCTCTATATCCCCAGACTCATAGATACGCTGCCGCCATCGGAGGGCTCCGTTTTTCGCCAACACCTGCAGCCCGGGCGTGAGCTCCGGGCTGATAATGGTAACGGCAGCTTGAGCAGCCACCAATGTATTTATTTTTCGTTCCGCAACCTGACCTCCGCCTACCACCAAAACCGGGCAGCCAGTCAAATGCAGATTAATCGGGTATAAAACCATGGTCCTACACCTCCCCGAAGCCATCAGCGTTCGGCAAAATCCTTGCCGACAATCACTGTCGCTTGGGTGCTGCCGCCATCATTGCGGCTGATTTGCAAAGCATAATCAAAAGGCAAGCTATTTAAGCGATTTATAACGCTGCTGTCATTGGAATTACTAATGACAACTGTATTGCTGCGCGGCGAACCATTGGAAACGCCAACTACGTCAAAGCCCTGGCGACGCAAGGTAGCCGCCATTTTATCTCCTGCAGCCGCGCTACCGCTTCCATTGACAACACTGACGCGAAGCCTGCCAGGCGCCGTCGGTGTTTTCGGACTTGCAGGCTCTGTCGCCCGGGTTGTGTCATTAGGCTTCGTCGGACCTTTAGGAGTATCCACCACTTTTACATTTTTCGGCAAGGTACCCGCGTATTCATCGGCCTCCTGGCGCGTGCTTGCTTGATAACGTTCGCTGGCTGAAGCACCCAACACCTGTGCCATATGCTGCCGCAAAGCAACAATATCAGGCAGCCAATAGCTGATATCTTCAATATATGCTGGCTTGCCGGGAACCATATATGATTGCAGCCCTTGCGCTTTAGCATCCTTAATAATTTTAGCCAGATTCAGCATCTCCGCTGTCGATAAATCGCTTTTCACCGCATTGCTGACACTTTGAATAATTCCGGGAATACGAGGAATCACCCCGGGACTTGCCAACTGATCCAACAACGCCCGAAGAAAATGCTGCTGCCGCTCCACTCGGCCAATATCACCCTCTTCGTCACGATATCGCACATACTGGATGGCTGTTTTGCCATCCAGGTGCTGCATGCCCGGCTGCAAATCAATAACCAAGCCGCCGTCATCATCCCAGGGATCGCTGTAATACATACGTTTTTCTACATCAATATCCAAGCCGCCCACGGCATCCACAATTCGCTTAAAACCGGCTATATTAACAATGACATAATGATCGATAGGTACACCCAACAGCAGTTCTACCGCCTGTTTTGACAAAGTATGGCCACCCAAAGCATAAGCATGATTAATCTTATCATAGCCATGTCCTGGTATTTTCACACGTGAATCACGAGGAATAGAGATAATAGAAACGCCCTTGGTTTTCGTATCAATCGTCAAAACCATTAAGGTATCGGAGCGCCCCACATCATCAGCTCGCTCATCGACCCCCATAACCATGATATTAATTTTATCCTGAAAAGCCAGGAACTTGTCATCCGCTTTTTTCTGTTTGCTTCCGGTTAACGTTCCTGAAGAAAACCAAAGAAAGGCAACTCCCAACGTAAGAAAAAAGACCGCTAAAAAAAGCGCTACCCATTTTATCAAACTCTTTTTCTGCTCTCTATTTTTCGATACACGCCGCTGCTCCAACCGTTGCTCCAGATTAGGCACGAAGCAAATCCTCCTTTCGGCGCTGTCTGTAAATTCCATTACAAAAGAAGCCCCCGCATCCGGGGGCTCTCCTTACTATATCAAAAAAGCCTCGTCATAGTCAAGATTGTCCCACTTCAAACCCAGTGTCTTCAATTGCCGAAATAAGTTCGGCCAGCTGAAATTGCCCCTCCGCATAGGTCACAGTCAACGTTTTATCTCCTAGATTCACTGCCGCCTTCTGAACGCCAGCAACAGCTAAAGCTGCTGTTTCCACTGCCTGCTGGCAATGACCACAGCTCATACCTTCTACTACAATCACCTTTGTTTGCATTTGATTACCTCCTCAGGCTCTGCATTATTTTTACACTTATCATGAATTATACTCCCAAAATCTATTTTATCTGAAAATTACACAGCGTCTCTCTAGCTGTTTCATTCTCAATCAACATCCTTTCTTTTTCGTTTCGCGACGTTTTTCTCAAATGAAAGAAATGCGCTGCTATGGTATAATACTGCCAAGCCTTAAGGAACCGACATACGGTTCCCAATATGAAATAAGGAAGTGCATGCGTCATGAAAGAAACTACAGCCCGCGTGCTCCCGCCTCTCGACGGACCTGCCGTCCGTAAGTTGGAAGACGCCCTCTTGCAGTCTCCCAGCAAAAGCATTTTATTGCGTATCAACCAAACCTTGGTACAGCTATCCCGCGAGGGAAATTGGTTCAAATTCGCTGTCCTAACAAGAAAACGAACCATCAAACGAGCCTCTGTTTTTGAAAGTCTCACGGAAATCTACAACGATTTCATTCACGGACAAGACTGGCAAATTGCAACCCTACCATCGCATACCTAAGAAACTTACCGCCGCTTTTGCGGCGGTTTTATTTTTATACCAGCGCTTTGCGGCACACATCCAAGAAATTTTTCAGCACCTGCGCCGTCAAGCCCCATATGACCCGTTCTTTCCAAACATAAAAATAAACATCATATTCACCGCGCCGCCGCCATTCTTTGGAATACGCAGGCAGCAAATGATGTGGGAATCCAGACATAGGTTTTGTCGCCATTTCCATATGTCCCACTTCCGGCTTCATCGCCAGCAGTTCCGCGAGAGGCACACAGAAAATTTCCGCTACTTCTTTCTCTTGCAGCTCTAAATCTTTACAATTTTGAAGCACCCCTGCATACGGGTGCAGCCACACGCCGATAGGACTCGCTACTTCCGGCAGCTCCCCTAACAAGTCTAGGCAATCCTCATCTACGCCCAACTCTTCCGCCATTTCCCTTCGCGCTGCCTGAGAAGGCGTTTCCCCCATCTGCACGCGTCCTCCCGGAAAACAGATATCTCCCGGTTGCCACGTATGCTGATTAGAACGCACCTGAAAAAGAACCGCCGGTTCTCCGTGTATTTCGAGCAGCGGCACTACCACCGCCGCCCTAAAATAGCCTTTTTGCAACAAGTTTACTTCTCGCTGCCCCAATTCTGCCTGCAACTGCCTACGAATATCTTTTAACTGATTCACAGCACCACTCCGTCTGCTAAACGCAAAAACTATGACTTATAAATAATTCGGGGTCGCTTGATAAACACCTGCATAATCCATTGTCTGTAACAAAAACGTCACAAAATATAGAACCACTAATTGATTCCTATCATACGCCAGGACGATTCTTTTTCCGTCTGCCTACGTCAGGGCACCCTTGAAAGAGCGCCGCTATTTCTGCAGCCCTCCTTAAAAACTCTTCGCCCTGGCGATGCACTCATGCAATCAGCGGCTCTTACGGGATGCCGGGTAAAATAAAACGCCAATCCCACTGGCGCTTCGCGCCACCTCCCTTTAACAAGGGAGGCAACTTTTCTTGCAAGCTGCAGTCCATCGTCCGCGCCCGGCGCCTGTGGCAAAACTTTTGCGAGCGAAACGGCCTGCAGGGCCTGCAAAGGCAGATGGAAGGACTAGAAATACGTTTGTCTGAGCACAGCGAGTTCCCGTATTTCCCTTGCAGCTGGCTGCGCAGAAGCTGAGCGAGCTCTTGTTTTTTACAGAGCCACTACTTGATTCCTGTCATACGCTAGGACGGTTCTTTTTCCGTCTGACTGCGTCAGGGCAACCTTGAAAGAGCGCCGCT